>JBIOWO010000388.1:0-9016 GCA_044868555.1 Lacipirellulaceae bacterium
CGTCCAGCATCAGTACTTGGATGACGGTCTCGCCCCCGGCAACGACACGGCCAGCGACACCAGCACGATCGGCGTTACCGTGGCCGATGACGACACCCAGAACGGCAGCGACACAGAGCCCGTGCTCATTAAAAACGTGACGCCGGTCCTGACGGTCGTGCCCAATCAAACGCGCAACGAAGGTCAACTTCTCAATCTATCCGGCTCGGGCAGCGCGCTGAACTTGGGCTCGTTTACCGACGTCGGCACGTTCGACCTGCACAAAGCTCAAATCGACTGGGGCGATGGCCACGTCGAGGTGGGCACGGTCATCCAATCGGCCGGCAGCGGCCTGATCGTCGGCTCACATACCTACGCCGACGACGGTGTGTACACGGTTATCGTCCGGCTGGCCGACGATGACATGTCGAGCTTCCTCGTGCCGGGCAACTTCAACACCGGCACCAGCGGCGTCGACTACGTCCAGGCCACGTTTACGGTCACCGTGAGCAACGTCGTGCCGTCGCTTACCGACGTCGGGCCGGCCAACGTCATCAACGAGGGCCAGGCGTTCGTGATCTCGAACCTGGTCGGCGGCACGCTGCCCAACATGGGCATCGGCCTGACGGACCCCGGCTTCGACAACCCGCTCAATCCGACGACGCCCACGATCGGCGACCCGTTCCAGGAAACCTTCACCGGCTTCACGATCAACTGGGGCGACGGCACGACCGAGACGCCGGTCACCGTGGTGATGCGCGTGAGCGGTTCGCCCGGCGTGCCGACCACGGCCCTGTTCCAGCACGCCGCCCACACCTACGCGGACGACGGCGTGTATACGGTGCGGGTCCGACTGGCCGACGACAACATGACCGGCAATTTCACGACCGGCACCAACGGCGTGGACTTCGTCGATTTCGTATTCACGATCACGGTCGAAAACGTGAATCCGACATTTGGGGATGATTTCACGGCTCCGGCGGCAACGATCAACGAGGCCGGGTCGGTGAATTTCAACATCAACTTCAGCGACCCGGGCTTCGACAATCCGCTCAATCCGACGACGCCGGCAACCGGCGACCGGTTCAATGAATCGTTCACTTACGACATCAACTGGGGCGACGGCCGGCAAACGCTGAATGCCACGGCGGTGGCCGACGCGAACGGATCGCCGGGCGTCGCCTCGACCGGCACCTTCGGCGGCACACACATCTACGCCGACGACGGCACTTACACGGTGACGGTCGTGATCCGCGACGACAACGGCGGCACCGACACGCAAGTATTTACGGTCGTCGTCAATAACGTCGCTCCCCAGATCATTCCCCTCAGCCCGGCCGATCCGCGGTTCCAGGGCGACGACGTCACGTCGCAAGGCTTCACGCACATCCGCCTGACGTACACGGACGTGGGATTCGACAACACGGCCAATCCGAATCCGCTTGCGGCGCCCACCATTACCGATCGCCGGCACGAGTCGTTCACGCACATTATCGACTGGGGCGATGGCAGCGTCGACGCGCTCCACACGTACGCCGAGCCCGGCACGTACACGGTGCTCGTCACGGCGCCGGGCAGCACGACGCCGGTGCAACTTACGTTCGTCGTCACCGACGTGACGAAACCGCCCGTGCTGACGCTCGTCGACAAACAGTTGTCGCTCAATGTCGCCGGTTCCGAGCAGGCCTTCCAGTACACGGTCAACTGGGGCGACGACATTGCGGGCGATAACGACGCGGTACAAACCATCACGCTCATGCTCCGTACGCCGCAGGGCGGCCCGTTCATTTCCACGCGGACGCAGGTGTTTTCGTCGCTCCGCACGCCGGGTGGCGAGGGCGTGCCGATCGCCGCCTCGTTCGACGTGCAGCACCAATACCTGGGTCCGCCCAATCCGGCCAATCCGACCGCCGACATCCCCATCTCGGTGACCGTTTTCGACGACAACCTCGGCTTCGACAGCGCCAGTATCGCAATCCCCAATCCGGGCATCAGCGCCAACATCGTGGCGGTCGACACGACCCCGCAAGTCCCGCGGCTGGAATTTGTTGCGCCCCGGGTAGCCGAGATTTTCCTGGGGCAAGTCGGCAACACGGTGCAGAGCCTGCAAACGCAGGACATCCGCGTCGCGCGCGGCGACCAGAATCTCACGTCGGACGTCTATCTCGAGCTGCGCGTCGTGTTCCCGGACGGCAGCGAGAGCGAGGGCTACCGATTGCCGGACGATGCGCTGCAGAATCTGCGCGCGATCTTCGCCACGCTGCCCGACAATCGTTACAAGATTTACCTGGTCCGCACCGAGAACAATTCGCGCCGGCTGGTGATGGAGGTGGTCGTGCGGCGGGGCCGCGTGGTCGACCCGTCGGACGATTCCGAAGGCACGCGCGACCGGCCGCCCACCAGCGAGCAAAACCCGAACGCGGTGCCGCTCCAGCAGAATCCGCTGCTTCAGCCGGCGCCGGGCCAGGGCCAAATCGACCGGCCCGGCCAGGGCCAACCACCGGCCAATTCCACTTCGAAAAACGGTCAGGCCGAAGAGGCCGACGAGATCGAACCAGTCAGCCAAAGTGTCGTCAGCCCCGAATCCCCAGCCCCCAGCCCCCAACCCCAATCCCCAGCCCCCGCACGGCGTTTCGGCCGCACGCTACCGTGGTCGGTTCCGCTGGCGGGTCTCGGCTTGACGGCCATTGCCGGCGGCTGGTCAAAACGAGTCGAGGCGGCCCTGGAATCGGCCGACAAGCGTGCCTGGCAGCGGTTGCGTCGGGCGGGCCGGCTGGGGCGAATCAATCCCCCCACCGACGCCTCGGAACGGCCTCAAAATGCCGACCGCCGAGAGTACAATGGGAGTTTATCGTAGCCCCGAGGTGAAAAGGGGACAGGTCCATTTTTCGAATGCGTCGACCCGAATGCGAGGGCTAGACTGAAAAATGGACCTGTCCCCTTTTCAGGATCGAAGGGATCTCGTAACCGCCATGCGCATCTGCCACGCCTGTCAACGCGAGTTAGACGCCGCAGCCATGGCCGCCGGAAGGTGCGGCCATTGCGGTGCCACCGTGCGCACGCTGGCCCAGCGGACGTTCGAGGACAAGCGCTTGCCGCGCCAGCCGGCTGCCGAGTCGGACCCGTCGAAGACGATCGATTCCACGCCCTTGGACCCGTCGCTCGACCTGCCGGCTATGGACATTGCGCGGCCGGACGCCACGCTTGAAGTTACTCATTCGGATACGAAGGGCGACGTGAGCGCCGCCGGCCCAAGTTCGCCGCCCGCCGGCACACCATCCGGCAAGGCCAGCGACCCCGATCGCAAAACGCCGACGCTCGGCGATCAAAGCGACCTGACGATCGAACTGCCGCCGACCGGCGTCATTCCATCGACCGAGCCGCCCAAGAAGCCCGGCCGCCGTTCGACGCACACCATCGAAGGCGACCGCACGATCGATCTCGACGTTTCGTCGGCCGACGCCAAGAAACTCGAGTCGCAATGGAAAGGCACGTTCGATCGCGGTTCGCGGCAGGGCCAGACGATTCGGCAGAAGGAAACCGTCACCGGCTTTCGTTCGTCGCTGCCCGTAAAGTCGCGTTACGTACGCGAGCGCCGCACCGAAGGGAGCCCGCCGCCCGCCTCGCCGGCCGAGACACCCGATTACGAGCTGCTCGACATCCTGGGCGAGGGCGGCATGGGCGTCGTCTACTCGGCGCACCAATCGTCGATCGCCCGCACCGTGGCCGTCAAAATGCTCAAGCCGCAGGCCAAGGTCCGCGAAGAGCAGCGCGACAAATTCATCTCCGAAGCGGTGGTCACCGGCGAGCTCGACCATCCGAACATCGTGCCGATCTACGATCTGGGCGCCAACGAGCAGGGCGCGCTGTTCTACTCGATGAAGCGCGTCAAGGGCACGCCCTGGGATAAGGTCGTCAACCAAAAGCAGCTCGACGAAAACCTCGACATCCTGCTGCGCGTGGCCGACGCCGTGGCCTTCGCCCACGACCGCGGCGTGATCCACCGCGACCTGAAGCCGGAAAACGTCATGCTCGGCGACTACGGCGAGGTGCTGGTGATGGACTGGGGCCTGGCACGGATCTCGCCCGAGTTCGTGCACAAGGACGCCGTGTTCCAGGTCGACAGCCTGGGCGGCACGCCGGCCTACATGGCCCCGGAAATGGCCCGCGGCCCGATCGAAAGCATCAACAAGACCAGCGACATCTACCTGCTGGGCGCGATCCTGTACGAAATCATCGGCGGCCAGCCGCCGCATTCCGGTCGCGACGTGATGCAGTGCCTGATGGCCGCGTCGCAAAACCGCATCGACGCGATCCGCTACGACGGCGAGCTGAAGGACATCGCCACCAAAGCGATGGCCACGCGGCAGCAGGACCGCTACGCCAACGTCAAAGAGTTCCAGGAAGCGGTGCGGCTCTACCAATCCCATTCCGAAAGCCTCGTGCTCACGGCGCACGCCGGCCAGAATTTGCGCAAGGCCCGCGAGTCGAACGACTATCAGCTTTTCGCCCGCGCCTTGTACGGCTTCCAGGAATCGCTCACCCTGTGGGACGCCAACCAGCGAGCGAAGGTCCTGCTCGTCGAAACGCAGCGCGATTACGCCAAGAGCGCGCTGGGCAAGGGCGACCTCGATCTGGCCGCGTCGCTGTTGGACAATACCCAGCCGGAGCACCAGGCCCTGCAGGTGCAGATCGACGCGGCCCGCCGCGAGCGCGACGCCCGCGCACGCCGCCTCCGCATGGCGAAGATTGCCGTCGCGGCACTGTTGGCGACGGTCGTGGCCACGATCTCGTTCGCGTATATCCGCGTCCGCGCGGCGAAAAACGAAGCGGTCGCCCAAAAGGACATCGCCGTCGCCGCACGGGCGGAGGAAGAAAAGCAGAAACAGGCGGCCGTGGCCGCCCAGCAGGAAGAGGCCAATCAAAAGCGGATCGCGCTCGCCGCCCAGGAGGAAGAGAAGCGCCAGAAGGAGATCGCCGTCCAAGCGCAAAAGGATGAAGCCGTCCAACGTGAAAAAGCAGAGCGAGAAGAACTTGCGGCCGTCCGCGCCAAGCAGGCCGAAGAATACGAGGCCTACGTCGCCCGCATCGGTCTGGCCGCCGCCAAGATCAACGACAACGCCTACGATTACGCCCGCGACCTGCTCGCCATGGGCGACGCCGGACTGCGGAACTGGGAATGGGGCCGGCTCGCTCATTTGTTGAAGCTCAGTGCCGGCGCGTACGAAGCAGCCGGGCCGGTCGACGCGGTTGCCTATTCGCCCGACGGCAGTTCGGTCGTCAGCGGCGACTGGGGCGGCCAGGTCACCGTGCGCGATGCCCGCACCGGCGACGTTCGCTTCCAGGTTCCCCACGGTCAATACGTGCTCACCGTGGCCTGGTCGCCCAACGGCCGACAGATCGCCACCGGCAGCAGCGATCACACGATCCATATCCTGAACGCGGCCGACGGCAGCACCGAAAAAACACTCAGCGGGCACAAAGACGGCGTGCTTTCCGTTCGGTTCTCGCCCGACGGCCGGCAACTGTTAAGCGGCTCGAACGACCACTCGGCCCGCTTGTGGGACCTGGACACCGGCACGACTGTCCAGGAGCTCAACGGCCACAGTTGGTGGGTTTGGGCCGCCGAGTTTTCACCGGATGCCAAGCGCATCGTCACCGCCGGCCAGGACGGTAAGGCGATCGTCTGGCAAAAGGTGGAAAACGAAGAGCAGCGAGCAGCGATCATGCGGCGGCGCGCGGAAAGCGGCACCAACACGCCGATCAAAATTGGCGACTACGACGCGGACAAGGAATTCACCGGTCACGACGGCGCCGTCTACTCGGCCCGCTTCTCGCCCAACGGCCGGCTCGTCGCCACCGGCGGTTACGACAAGATGGTGATGGTCTGGAAACCGGACGAAGTGGAATCGGTCGACATTCAGGCGCAGATTGAAGGCAAGGAGGGAGCGAAGCCGAACTACCTGCGATTGGCCGGGCACGATGGCCCGGTGCGCTGCGTGGCGTTTTCGCCCAACGGCTCGCTGGTCCTCAGCGGCGGCGAGGACAACGCGCTCCGCCTGTGGGACGTTGCCAGCGGCGAGCCGGTGAAGTCGCTCCGTGGCCACGGTAAGGAAGTTCGCTCATGCGTTTTCTCGCCCGACGGCGAGTGGATCCTATCTGGCGGGCACGACGCCAGTGTGCGGCTGTGGAACGTCGCAGGCTATGAAGAGGTCCGCGTGCTGCACGCCACGGTCTTCGCCGGCCATGCCGACGCCATCCTCGCCGCCCGCTACACCAAGGACGGCTCGCGAATCGTCACGGCCAGCCGCGACCGCACCGCCATCCTGTGGAACGCCCAAACGGGCGAGCGGCTCCACCAGTTCGAGGAAGGCCACGAATTCCTGGCCTCGCACGCCGCGTTCTTCCCCGGCAAGCAGCGCCTCGCCACAGGCGCCGGCGACAATTCGGTCCGAATTTGGGATCTGGCGACCGGCACGCAGCTCCACGCGCTCACGCCCACCGGCCGCATTGGCGCCGTTGCCGTTGCGCCCGACGGCAATTCGCTGGTCACCGGCGCGCCGGGCAACGATCTCGCGGTCTGGGACGCGAACTCCGGCCAGCCGCTGGCCACGCTCACGGGCCACACCGACGAGGTCTCGGTGATCGTGTTCTCCCCGGTCGGCGATCGGTTGGCGACCGGCGACGAGCTGGGCCATATCCGGTTGTGGCGCCGCGCCGGTCCGGCCGCCCCTTGGGCGTTCGAAAAGCTGTTGGATGGTCACAACGGCTCGATCACTGAATTGAAGTTCACGTCCGACGGCTTGCGGCTCATCTCGGCCAGCGGCGATCGGTCGTGCGCCCAATGGGATCTGGCCACCGGCACCGAAGACCGCCAGCACGTGCTCAAGCATCCCGACTGGGTCTCCTCGCTCGATCTGTCGGCCGACGGCACGCTGGCCGTCACCACGTGCGACGACGGCTTCGCACGCCTGTGGCGGCTGAGCGACGCGAAGGAACTCGCGTCCGTCAAATCACCACAGGACAAATTCAGCGCGATCAGCTTCGCTCCCGATGGACTCACGGCCGTCGTCACCGTGCCCGAGGCCAAACAAGTGCTGCGCTGGACCCTCCCGCCCCGCTCGCCCACAGGCGAGGTCGCTTCAGCTCGACAAAGCTCGCCGCAGGCAGCGACCGGGCAACAACTCGAACCCATTCTCGACTTCAACCAGCTCGGCGGACTCGTCTGGTCGGCGATGTACGCGCCGGGCGGCAGCGACGTGCTGACGATCGGCGGCAACGACGCCCAGTTGTGGAACCTCGAGTCGCGGCGGCCGATCGTGCGGCTCAGCCCGCACGGCGCCGTCGCGTCCGCCGACGTCTCGCCCGATGGCCGGCTGGTCGCCACCGGAAGCTGGGACCACTCCGCAAAAATCTGGGACGCCGACACCGGCCGGGCGATCCGCAAGCTCGACGGCGCCCACGACGGCTACATCAACTCGGTGGAATTCTCGCCCGACGGCCACGAGCTGCTCACCGCCAGCGACGACGGCACCGCCCGCCTGTGGGACGTCGACACCGGCAAACCGACCGGCATTGTGTTCCGCGGCCACACGGCCCGCGTCGTCTCCGCCGTGTATTCGCGGCCGGACGCAGCGCGCGTCCTCACCACCAGCGGCGACAAGCACGCCCAGATTTGGGATCGGGCCACCGGCCAGCCGATCGGTCCGCCGCTCACCGGACACGAGTGGGCCGTGCTCTGCGGCCAATTCTCGCCCGACGGCTCGCGCGTGATCACCGGCAGCCAGGACAACACGGCCAAAATCTGGGACGCGGTCACCGGCCACAAGCTGCTCGATCTGGCCGGCCACACGGCCGCCGTCACGTCGGTCGCCTTCTCGCCGGACGGCAAACGAGTGCTCACTGGCAGCCGCGACAACTCGGCCAAGCTGTGGGACGCGCACACGGGCAAGGAAATCCTCCCGCTCCCCGGCCACACGCAAGAAGTCACCGCGGTGAGCTTCTCGCCCGACGGCCGCAACGTGCTCACCTCCAGCCGCGACGGCAAAGCGATCATCTGGCTAGCGGCCGACTGGCACCCCGAAGTACCAGCCCGCACGGCGCAGCACCCATAGGCTGGGGCGACACGTACTCTCACAGCAGGTGGTACAGGAAATGGGGGCAGGCCAGCGTGCCGCGAGCGATCCGCAGCGACAACGGGCCGGAGTTCATCGCCCAGGCAATTCAGCGCTGGCTCTCCCAAGTGGAGGTCGAGACGATCAGAAAAGGGGTCAGGACTCTTTTTTCCAACGGGGCCGTCCTCGTGGACGAAGGGATGTGTGGAGATCGAGGCGTGTGGCGGAGCGCTTCGTCCAGATTTCGCTGCCGAAGGGGGTGCCCCGCCGCACGCATCGCCGCAGCGCTTCGACCTCGCCTGGCGTTTGCGGACGATTCACGAATTCGAGCCAGTCGCGGGGAGCATCGACCGGCCACCGCGCGAGCCACCCCGCCGCATCGCCAGCGGCGCGATGACGTCGCCACGCGCTGCCCCACCGCCAGTTTTCGACGCGCTTCGCCAGGCCAGCCCGCACCGGGTTGCGCTCGACATAGCGCAGCACGGTGAGCAGGTGCTCGTCGGTCTGCACGGGAAACGACTTGAACCGCCCTTGATAGAGATGGCCCGTTCCACCGGTGTGATAATGGGCATGCCACCGCATCGTGTGCGTCACCGTCAGCCACTGCAGAAATTCGGTCACTTCGTTGTCGGCTTGCGGCCACACGACCAGATGCCAATGATTGGGCATGATCGTGTAGGCCAGGATCCGCAGCGGGATTCGCTGGCGAGCCTCGTCCAGGACCCGCTCGAACGCGACGTAGTCGGCGTCCTTCTCAAAAATTGTCAAGCGGGCCACCGACCGATTGAGGCAATGGAACACCATTCCGCCCGGGCAAATGCGTTTGGGTCGAGGCATCCCGGGAGCCTATCCGATCGCCCCTCCAAATAAAAGAGGCCTGACCCCTTTTTTCTCCTTTTGGCACACTAGCACCGCCGTGCTAC
>JBIOWO010000389.1:0-7847 GCA_044868555.1 Lacipirellulaceae bacterium
GACCGTCGACGCGCTGCGCAAGCTGGTGGAGGAACACTTCCACAAACAGCGGCAACTCGCCTTTTATGCCGACAAGCTCGCAATGACGGTTGATCGGCTCAATGACCACGTCAAGCGCGCGACCGGCGTGACCGCCGGGCACTTGATCCGTCAACGCGTGCTCACGGAAGCCAAACGCCAACTGGTGTTCACCAACCAGCCGATTCACGAGATCGCGTACGATCTCGCCTTCTCCGACCCCTCGCATTTCGCCCGCTTCTTCCGCAAGCAGACGGGAACGACGCCGCACGAATTCCGCGCCGCGCGGGGAGGGTAGTCATGACGGTCCGTTGTCGGCGCGCGGCTGTCGGCTCTGCGCGCCAACGCATCGAAACTGGTACCGGAGAAATTGCAGACACTGGCACTTTCGGGCGTATTATTCCGAGGTTAGTTATAATTGGCGCCCGCATCGCTGTAGGCGGTTGTGACGCACGTATGTATGCCTGCCTCGTAAAATCGAGCTGGCGCCGCTAACCGCGACAAGGAGAGCTCCCGTGCTGCAGAACGAGTTCTGGTCCCGCGTGTTCACATTTGTGCCCACCGCAACAAAGGACGACGGTGAGGAAATCGACGAAAAGCGATTCCTACAGACGATCGATTTCCAAATCGAAAATGGTGTCGACGGCATCTGCATCTTTGGCAGTACGGGTGGAAACGGTTCCTTTACCGACGAGGAAATGAAGAGGGCAACTGCGCTTGCGGCCAAACACATCAACGGCCGCGTTCCGTTGGTTACCGGCACCGGCGCGCGCACTACAACGGCGTGCATCGCATTGTCCAAGCACGCTGAACATGTTGGCTGCGATGGCGTTATGGTTCTGCCGGTTTCGTATTGGCCGCTGACGCCTGAAGAGGTTTTCGACCACTACGAACGGGTCTCGAGGGCGATCAAGATACCGATCTGCGTCTATAACAATCCCTGGACTACGGGTGTGGACATGAAGCCCGATTTCTTGGCGAGACTGACCAAGCTTGACAATGTCAGCTGCATCAAGGAAAGCACGGGCGACCTTACACGCATTACCGCCATTAGGTTATTGACCAAGGATCAAGTCACGCTGATTGCCGGATGGGAATCCAGCAGCCTGCAAGCCTTCATGGCCGGGGCGAGCGGGTGGGCCCCGGTGTGCACGAATTTCGTACCCGACGACGCGATGCGGTTTTTCACCGCTGCGGTGCAAAAGCGGGACGCTTCGACCGCCCAGACGATCTGGGACAAACTTTTTCCGGTTTGCGATTTCATTTGTGCGAAGTCTCACATTCGCGTCGCGCACACTGGTCTCGATATTCTGGGGCGTCCTGTGGGTCCTCCCCGTCGCCCTTTGCGCATGCTCAATGCCGAAGACCGCTCAAAGCTGAAATCCGTATTGGACCATGTCGGCGCACAAAGCGGTTGACATCCCGGCGTGCGCCGGGATGTCGAGTGCCCTGACTTGCCGGCCTGGCTGACTCCATCAGATGTTCTCGCCGCTGATCCTCCGGACGATTGCATTGGCGCGCGCCTGCGCGAGGCTTCCCGCAAATACGATTTCGCCCCGCTCGATCACATAGAGCCGGTTGGAAAACTCCGGTACGTGCTGCAATTCCGATTCCGCGATGAGTATCGTGCGCCCGAGCCTAACTATCTCCTGGATGGAATCCTTTATTCCTGGGATCACGGTCGGCGACAGGCCCTCAAATGGCTCGTCCAGGAGCAACAAACGCGCATCGAGCGCCAACGTGCGGGCAATCGACAGCATCTTGCGCTCGCCGCCGGACAAGTGCGTCCCTAGCCGCGTCATGTAGCGTCGAAGCTGTGGAAACACTTGGTAGGCGAGACGAATCCGATCACCCGCAGACCGTTCGGTTGGTCGTGTCCAGGTCGGCATCTCGATGTTTTCACCGACCGACAGCTCGCCGAAGACCTCGCTCGTCTCGGGCGCATAACCGATGCCGAGGCGCGCCCGTGCGAGCGTCGACAGACCTGCAAGGTCGTTGCCGGCAAATCGAATGACCCCTCTTTTGGGCCGTAAATAACCCATGATGGTCCGCAAAGTGGTCGTCTTGCCCGCGCCGTTGCGGCCAACGAGGCAGACAAGTTCCCCGGCAGCGACGTCAAGGGCAACGTTACGAAGGATCTCGCTGTTTTGAATCTCGACGTTGAGGTTCTCAACCTTAAGCATGGTCCCGCTGCCTTCCAACGATGGTGGCCATCACATCGGCTCGGGCACGAATGGATGCGGGGCTTCCATCCGCGAGAATGCGACCGTTATGAACTGCGATGATCCGATTGGAATAGCCGAACACGATGTCCATGTCGTGCTCGATCTGGATGATAGCCTTGATGCCCATCTGCTTTGCGGCGTGGACAAGGACACGCATGATCGTGGATTTGTCGGCAGTGCTCACGCCGCTTGTCGGCTCATCGAGGAGAATGATCTCCGGCCGGAGCGCAAATGCGCTGGCAACGTCCAGCAGCTTCTTGTCGCCTTGCGATAGGATCTTCGCCGGTCGATCCAACTTGCCGGAAAAGCCGAAAATAGCAGCTATCGCTTCCACAATTTCCCACACAGCCCGATTGCGGGCAGTGCTTGAAAAAAACCTCCCTCCCTGGCGGAGATAAGATACGGCAGCCACCGCGAGGGTTTCGCCTACACTCAGCTCAGGAAAGATATTCACGAGCTGGAACGACCGAGCCATTCCGAGGCGGGCGAGGCGGACGGGGCCGAGGTTGACGACATTGTGTCCCTTGAATGTCACGTTCCCGGCGGTTGGCCGGACCAGGCCCGTCATCACGTTGACCAGCGTGGTTTTTCCGGCGCCATTGGGGCCGATGATAGATACGTGCTCGCCGTCGTTGATCGCCAAACTCACGTCATCGAGTGCGCAAAATCCGCCGTAGAACTTCCGCACATTTTGTGCTTCCAACAATGTCACGTCGACCACCACCCGCGCCGATCAATAGCGGCCATCAGGCCGTTGGGAAAAAAGACGACGATGACGACGAGAATCACGCCGAAAGTGAGCCGCCAGTACTCGGTCAAGGACATGAGCTGATCCTGAAAGAAAATGAACACGATGGCGCCCAGCAATGGTCCTAGAAAATTGGTGTATCCACCGAGCAGCAGCATGAAAATGAGATTCCCGGATTGAACCCAATAGGCGATTGTAGGATCGGCAAGCCCCACGGGGATGGCGATAATAACACCGCCTAGCACGCCATAGACTGCGGCGACGACGAACGCGACGAGCCGATAGCGTTTGACATCGACGCCCAGGTATTCGGCCTTCTGCTGGTTCTCGCGGATTGCCCTTAACTGCAGGCCGAGCGAGGAACCGGTCAGGCGGCGCATAAGCGCAGTGAGCAGCACCAGCAAGACGAACACATAATAGTACAGCGGACCGGTCAGCACCGATAAGGTATCGAGGCCGGACAGATCCCATGCCGTCAGAGTGGGAATTTTGATCCGGATTCCTTCATCGCCGCCGGTCAGATGGTAAAATTTGAACAGAAACGAATAAAGCAGCATGCTGAAAGCGAGGGTGAGCATCGCAAAGTAGATTTTCACGTAGCGTATGCACAGCAGACCGACCGGAACGGCTACAGTCGCCCCGATTGCCATCGCGACTAGGAGAATCAGTTCGAGATTTGTGATCCGCATAGACGTCATGTAGCCGGCCGTGTACGCGCCGATGGCCAGAAACATGGCATGCCCGAGCGACAAAAGACCGGTATAGCCGAACAGCAGATTGAGACCGAGCAACGCGATTGCATATCCCATCGCGGAGAACATCAGGATGACGTAGTGAGGTCCAGCAACGAACGGAAAAACGAAAATGATCGAAAACAGCAAAGCGGGGAGCGCCAGAGCCCATTTCGAGGTTCCTGCGACAGACGTCCTGGCGGCAAGCGGCACCGTCGAGACTGTCATGTGGTCCTCGCGAGAAGACCCTGCGGGCGCACGATGAGCACCGTTATGACGATCACGTAAATGGCCAGCAACTCGAACTCAGGATAAAGCCATATGGCCGCAGATCGGACGAAGCCGACGATGAGCGCGCCAATCAAGGCGCCGGGCATGCTTCCGAGCCCGCCTATGATTACGACCGCGAACGCATCGACGATCAACTCCACCCCCATATCGATCGACGCCGCGCTAGCCGGAACGACAAGTGCTCCGCCGACCGTTCCCAGTGCAACGCCGAGCGTGAATACGGCCATATAAACCCTCGACACGTCGACGCAGAGCGCTTCGCTCATCTGCCTGTTTTCAGCCGTCGCGCGTACGATTCGTCCGAAACGCGTTCGCCTCAGCATCCATCCGAAAGCGGCGCTGATGACCCCGGCTGCTGCGATTACAATGAGATTGTAGTTCGGGATCGCCAAATCCCTGGCGATTTGCAGTTCGCCGAAAGCGAAATAAAGATTGATAGTCTGAAGCGGTACCGCTCCCCAAATAAGCCGAATAACGTCCTCAAAGATCAAGACAAGAGCAAAAGTCAAAAGAATCTGGAAATGCTCATCACGATTGTAGATCAACCTGAGCAGTCGCTCGACCGATGGCCCAAGCACGATTGCAAGCAAGAGCCCACTCCCGATCAAAATGGGAATGAATGTGATTGCAGGGAGATCGAGGGCCGCGGCCCAAGCCAACGCTGAAATCCCAAAATACGCCCCCAACGCATAAAACGAACCGCAGGCAAGATTGACGATCTTTTGCACGCCGAACACGATTTGTAGCCCGGCCGCAACAAGAAAAAGAACGGCGGCGTGAAAAACGCCGCCGACCAAAATGTTGGCGTTCGCCAGCAACCCCAAATCCTCAAGACAGATCGGGGAACTGCTTAGCTTGGATCCACTTGAAGAAGTCAGCGCCTGCCGGTTTCTGGTAATCGCGCGTGTTCAAGGTCTCTACCGGAGAAATCGTTACGATGTCATACGGATTGTTGTGCGTCGTGAACCCCATGTAAAAATTGCAGTCCGGAATGTGGTCCGGCCGATAGGTGAAGGTCCCTCCCAGTGATTCGACCGAGATGCCCTCGATGGCTTTGATGATCTCATCCTTGGAGGGCCATTTTCCTGGCGTTTGCTTTGCGGCGTTTTCGACTCCAGCCCTCCAGGACTCGACGGCAGAATATGCCCGCTCCGCCTCGAAGTGAGGAAACAAACCCGTCTTGCCCTTGTAGAACGCGACAAAGTCCTTGAGCAGCGGCGATGCTTTTGGCGCTTCGAAATACATGGAATTGTGTCCGAGGATCATACCCTCGGGCGTGAACTGCTTTTTGAATTCGTTCAGTTGAAAGCCCGCAGCTGGCATGACGAGCTTCGAGCCGCGCGTCAACCCGGCAGCGTGCGCTTGCTTCATTAAGATGAAGGCATCGGTGAAGAGCAGCGAGGACATGATCAAGTCCGGCTTGGCTTGCTGCAACGATGCGACGAAGGTGGTCAGATCCGTAGTTCCAACCTTGACCCACAAGTCCGCAACCGGAGTGACGCCCATATCGTACTTCTTCATCATGGCCATGAACGTTTCCCACATGTTCCGGCCGTATGAGTAGTCGGTGCCAAGGTTCGCTACCGTTTTGATTTTTCCCTTGAAGTGTTTCACGGTTAGAAGCGAGGCCATCAAGCCCTCCACCTCGTTATCCGTGCTGCGGAACGAATATTTCGGGTTCGGTAGTGTCTCCTCAACGTCCTTCTGGGTTGTCGCATCCCAGGACATCCAGATCGTCTTCAACTCTTCGGCGATAGGACCAACCGACAGACCGTTGCCCGTGGAGATCAATCCCGTCACCATCTCCACATTGTCACGCAAGGCAAGTTTCCGGAATCGCTCTGCCGTCTCCTTTGGATTACCCTCTTCTTCGACCACAAGTTCGACCTTACGGCCAAGAATGCCGCCGGCCTTGTTCACGCCGTCGGCCCACCACTGCACCGTGGTGAGCGCGCACTCGCCGATGCTAGCAAGCACGCCGGACCTCGCAGCCAGAACGCCGATTTTGACCGGTTGCGACTGGGCGAGTGAGGGCGCGCTTGCAAACGAACTCAGGGCAACCGCCCCGCCGGAATATTTCAGGAAGTCTCTACGGCTGTGTGCTGACATGTCGTCCTCCCTCTTGTGCCTTCAACTGCGGTTTGCCTTCACGCAGCCGTTGCAACCGAGCTTGGAGCTGTGTCACTGCGGTGGGGGCCGCACCGCAATTTTGGCCTCTTACTCGGCAGCCTGTCCGTGAGCCGGGACTCCCAGAACACCCAATGACTGTAGGATTGAGATCAACTGCGTGCGATGTTCCGCATCCAGCATGCGAAGCGGACGCCGCGGGGGTCCAACCGAACGACCCATGAGCTCGAGAGCCGTATGCACGACGCGGATATAGCCGGTGTCGCCCATCAGCTTGCAAATAGGGAACATCCGGTCGAACAACGCCTGCGCGGCGGCGAGATCCTTCTTTTCGACGCAGAGCTCGAATAGCTGGACGCATTCGCGGGGCAAGACGTTGGGCAATCCCGGGCACCATCCGTCCGCGCCAGCAGCGAAGCCTTGCAGCGTGATCGGCTCCCAGCCGTGAAATACGGTCATCTTTCCGTTTGTGAGCAGACGGATCTGAGTGATCCGCGACAAATCGCCGGAACTCTCCTTGACCCCCTGGATGTTCTCGATTTCGGCCAAGCGCGCGAGCAGGGGCGGCTTGATATCGACACCAGTCGTGCCCGGGTTGTTGTAAATGATAACAGGAATCTTGATCGCATTGGCAATGCGGCTGTAATGTTCATAGACCTCGTTGTCGGTCAGCGGCCAATATGTGATCGGAACCACTATGGCCGCGTCCGCGCCGACCTCTTCGGCGAATCGCGACATTCGGACGGCCTCGTCCGTGGTGATCGATCCGGTGCCGGCCATGACCGGAACGCGACCGTTGACGTGCTTGACCGTGGCTCTAATGAGCTCTTCGCGTTCCTTTTCCGAGAACGACCCGTTGGCACCCGTGCTCCCCAGCACGGCAATGCCGTGCACGCCATGTTCGATCTGCCAGTCCAAATGCGAACGTAATCGATCGAGATCGATCGTGGCACCATCGTCTCGCAGCGGCGTCGCGGTAAACGAGAACACCCCGCGCAATCGCTTTTTAGCCATGGGCCCTCCCTGCGAGCGTTCCCCCACCGTATCCGACGCCGGTCTCGACTTGCGTCTAGTTGAAGTACAAATAGGCCGGGCGGTAGGGGCCAGTTGTCACACCGGGTAACAAGGAATAGTAGTTCCACCCGCACGAAAAGGGCCGGAAAAAGAAAAAAAGACGGTACCAGTGGAGGGAAAGTCGATGCTGCGGCGCAAGATCAGGGGGGCCTATTCGACGCATCCACCCCTCGCGGTAACCGAAAGCTCGAGCCACTCTTCGTCGCCGGCGGCACGCGGACCATCCGCGGTTCAAATCCCCATTCAGATTGACGTTACTTGCGCCCGCCCGCTTCACGAGCAAATCGGCGAGCAAATCCGAGGTTTGATCACCGGCGGCAAGTTGCGGCCGGGGTGTTACATTCCCAGCACGCGGCAATTGGCCGAGCATCTCGGCGTCTCCAGAAATACGGTGCTCTTGGCATACCAACGCCTCGCCAGCGAAGGTTACATCGATGCGACAAAGGGCTCGCACACCTATGTCAGCGCCGCGCACGCAATGTCGGTCGTATCGCGCGGAGACGTCCGAAGTGCGTTGCCGGCATCGACTGTGCCGATCCGTCGGCCGCCAATTCTTTTTCGTGGTGAAGCACAGAAATTGGTTCATTCGGGCCGAAAGCCGCTGTTCGATTTTTTCGTGGGCCGGCCCTGCCC
>JBIOWO010000390.1:0-15828 GCA_044868555.1 Lacipirellulaceae bacterium
CGGAAGACAAGGAGACAAGGAGAGGGGGAGACAAGGAGATCGGCTCCGCCACCAAATCTCCTTGTCTCCTTGTCTCCTCCTCTCCTTGTCTTTGCTGATTGAGTAACAAGTTCGAATCTGCCGATATGCCCTACCTCTACAACACGCCCGAAGATCAACAGGCCATGTTGGCGGCGATCGGCGCGAAGTCGATCGACGACTTGTTCGCCATGGTGCCGGCCGACATGCGCCTCGAGCGGCCGCTGGCGATTCCGCCGGCCATGTCGGAGATGGAGCTGACTCAGCACATGACCGCGCTGGCGGCGAAGAACACGCACGCCGGCGAGAAGGTGTGCTTCCTGGGCGGCGGCAGCTACGACCATTTCATCCCGGCCGTCGTCGATGAGATCGCCGGCCGCGGCGAATTCTACACGTCGTACACGCCGTACCAGGCCGAGGTCAGCCAGGGCAACTTGCAGGTCGTGTTCGAATATCAAACGCTGATCGCGCGGCTGACCGGCCTCGATGTGTCGAACGCCAGCCTGTACGACGGCGGCAGCGCGGCGGCCGAGGCCGTGCTCATGGCCGTCAGCTCGACGAAGCGCTATGGCAAGGTGGTAACGGCCGCGAGCGTGCATCCCGAATATCGGCAGACGATCGCCACGTACCTGGAACACCTGGGCGTTGAGCTGGTGACGATCGGCTCGCCGAGTGGTGTCGTAAAGCCGGCCGATTTAGCGGCGGCCGTCGACGAGTCGATGGCTTGTATCGTGGTGCAGCAACCTAACTTCTTCGGCTGCGTTGAAGATGCGGCCGCGCTGGCCACGATCGCGCACGATGCCGGCGCGCTCGTCGTCGCCGTGTTCGACCCGATCAGCTTAGGGCTGCTCAAGCGGCCGGGCGACTGGGGGGCCGACATCGCGGTGGCCGAGGGGCACACGCTGGGCACGCCGATGCAATACGGCGGGCCGTACCTGGGCATCATGGCCTGCCGCGAGAGTCTCGTCCGCCGTATGCCGGGCCGCATCGCCGGGCAGACAGTCGACCGCCGCGGCCGCCGCTGCTTCGTGCTCACACTGCAAACTCGCGAGCAACACATCCGCCGCGAAAAGGCCACCAGCAACGTGTGCACCAACCAAGGCCTATTCGCGCTGCGGGCGACGATCTACCTCGCCCTGCTCGGTCCGCAGGGCCTGCGCGAGACGGCGAACCTGTGCCTGCAGAAGTCGCGATATGCGGCGGAACAACTGTGCAAGACGGGTGCCACTGGCTCCGCCATTGCCGGACGTTTCGAGTTGGCCTTCGCCGCACCGACATTCAAAGAATTCGTCATCCGCGACCGCAGAAACCGCGTGGACGAATTGCTAGCCGACGCGCTGGAGGCCGGCTTCCTCGCCGGCGTGCCCATGGGCCAATGGTATCCGAATTTGCGCGATTGCTTTCTTGTCGCCGTGACGGAGAAGCGCACGAAGCAAGAAATTGACGAGCTTGCTGCCACAATCCGATGTCGCGATTAGCGGCAGATTTCCATAACGAAACTGGAGGAAAAGCGATGGTTCGTCGAATTCTGTATTGCGGCGCTGCATTCATCGCGCTCGTGTTCAGTCTTTCCAGCATCTCGCAATCTCAAGTTACGCAGATCGAACAGAAGTCACCTGCGCTATCAGAAATCAGCTTGGCCGCTGACTTCAACGACAAGATCGTGCTCCTGGAAGTCAACCGTTCCGCCACCGCGTTTGAAACGGAATCGGGCTCATTGTGCATTGCGAAAGTTCGCTTTGCCAAATTCGGTAATCGTGATTTCATTGTTGGTCTCGGCTATGAGCTGGAGGGCGATTCCGATTCATGGTACAAGGACATGATGGTCGGTGTCCCCTGCGAAAGCGTCGTGCGATTCATCGCGATGAGAGAGGACCAAATCGCTGAGTACGTTAAGAAATGGAAGGAGGACGAGGGGGAGGAGTAGTCCAACCGTGATACGTCATGCGAAATAGCCGCGACACCAAACTGTTGTTCGAACTCTCCGAGGCTGGCCGCCGCGCGCACCGGCTGCCGGCGTGCGATGTGCCGGAGCGGCCCGCTAGTGAATTGCTACCGGCCGGTGCGCTCGCTACAGCGCCCCCTGCCCTGCCCGAGCTTTCGGAGCCGCAGGTTGTGCGGCATTTCGCGAATCTCTCGCAGCTCAACATGAGCGTCGATACGCATTTCTATCCGCTCGGCTCCTGCACGATGAAATACAACCCGAAGCGGAACGAGCGCGTCGCCCGAATGCCGGGCCTCTCCGATCTGCATCCGTACCAGCCGGAAGAGACGCTGCAAGGCATGTTGCAACTTTTGTACGAATTGCAGGAATATCTGCAGGAGATTTCGGGCCTGCCGGCCTGCTCGCTGCAACCGGCCGCCGGGGCACATGGCGAGCTCACGGCGCTGTGGGTGGCGGCTGCGTATTTTCGGGACCGCGGCGAGAAGCGCACCAAGGTGCTGGTGCCCGACAGCGCTCACGGCACGAACCCGGCCAGCGCCACGATGGCCGGCTTCGAGACGGTCACGGTGAAGACCACGGCGGACGGCACGGTCGACATGGACGATTTTCACCGCCACTTGGACGAGAAGATCGCGGTGTTCATGATCACCAACCCGAACACGGTCGGCATTTTCGAGCCGAAGATGCGTGAGATTGCCGACGCGGTCCACAAGGCGGGCGGGCTGGTGTATCTCGACGGCGCGAACATGAACGCGATCCTGGGCATCGCCCGGCCGGGCGATTTCGGGGCCGACATGCAGCATTACAATCCGCACAAGACGTTCAGCGGCCCGCACGGCGGCGGCGGGCCGGGAGCGGGACCGATCTGCGTGTCGGAAAAGCTCGCGCCGTATTTGCCGACGCCGGTCGTGATAAGGGTTGAGGGTTCAGGGTTGAGGGTTGAGAGTGCAGGCGCTAAGCCGCAAGCGGAAGCTCGCGGTTTCTCATACCGCCTGGATTACAACCGTCCCAAATCCATCGGCCGCGTGCGGGCCTTCTTCGGCAACACGGGCGTGCTGGTGCGGGCCTACTGCTACATCCGCACGCATGGGCCCGATGGCCTGCGGCGGGTAAGCGAGAACGCCGTGCTGAATGCCAATTATCTGCTCAGCCGCGTAAAGCACTTCCTGCCCGTGCCGCAAGGCGACCGCTGCATGCACGAGTTCGTTGCTTCGGCCGCCCGGATCAAGAACGACAAAGGCATTACGGCGATGGACCTGGCCAAGCGGCTCTTGGACTTCGGCTTCCACGCGCCGACCGTCTACTTCCCGCTCACGGTGAAGGAGTCGATCATGATCGAGCCGACGGAGACGGAGAGCAAAGAGACGCTCGACGCCTTTGCCGAGACGCTGTTCCGGATCATCGAGGAAGACCCGGAGATGCTCCACGACGCACCGCACACGACGCCGATCAGCCGGCCGGACGAAGTGCAGGCCGCCCGGCAGCCGGTGCTTGTGTGGCGACCGTGACGCGCGGCAGGATGCCGCGGCTATATAGCCCGGCCATCTCGCCACAGCGAGTCGCCGTGGCGACCTGGTCGGTGGAACGCGAAACCTATGCAGACTGTTTTGCCCGAACGGCCTCTCCGACTCATCGTCGATCCGCCGGCATCTGGCCCGTGGAACATGGCGGTCGACGAGGCGCTGTTGGCCGACGCCGTGGACAACGGCGTTGCCACGCTGCGGCTGTACGAGTGGGATGAGCCGACGTTGTCGCTCGGGTATTTTCAACGCTACGAGGATCGCGATCAACACGATGCCAGTCGTCACGCGGCAATCGTGCGACGGCAAAGTGGCGGCGGGGCCATTGTGCACGACCGCGAGCTGACCTACAGCCTGGCATTGCCCGCGACGCACTCACTCGCCCGCGACGCCGACGAGCTGTACACCGCGGTGCACGAAGCCATGATTGCTGTTCTTGCGCCGCATGTTGCCGCGGCTGCATCGGGGTGGGGGCTGCGGTTGCGTTGCGGCGACTGCGTTTTGCCAATCGCAGACGAGCCGTTCCTCTGCTTCCAGCGACAGGCCCGTGGCGATTTGTTGCTCGTTCGACCGACGAGCGTCCCGTCTGCTGACTTCGGCAAGCTCAGTCCAGGCGAAGCGAACTCGCCCGGTTATAAGATCCTCGGCAGCGCGCAACGGCGCCGGCGCGGGGCGATCCTCCAGCACGGCAGCCTATTGTTGGGAGAATCGCCGGCGGCCCCCGAGCTGGCCGGCCTGAACGACCTGGCCGGCACACGCCTATCCGCCGCCGCCGTGGCCGCCGAGCTCCAGGTCCATGTGAGCATTGCCCTGCAAATGAGACTCCAAGAGTCCCGCTTGCCGGACGATCTGCGGGTTGTGGCGGCTGAGCTCGAATCGCGAAAATATGGCGTACCGGCCTGGACGAAACGCCGTTAAGCGGCCGTCCGCTCCAGACCGAATTAAGAGGTAGCCGGGTGTCGAATCTGGCGGGAAAATCCCCGCGCCACGCGGGAAACCCCGCTATTTGCAGTCACTACGCCGAACGATCGGCGTACCAATTGAGCTGGCCATCCGTTCCCGAGCCTGGCGGCCGGCCAACCATCGCCGTCGTATTGAAACCACCCGAACGGGGCAGTATGCTGGGCAAATGGAAACACTACAATGTGACGGAAATTTGCAGAAAGGAGCGTCGGCCCTGTATATGATTTAGACAACGCCTCATCGCGCGGGTGGAACCGTCACATCAATCGTTTTATCCGGCGGCCGATGGTCGCCTCGTCCTCCGACGGCGCCTCCCCAACTTTGCCGCCGCAAAGCATGGCTGGTTTTGTACTCTCGTTTCTCATTTCGGCGGAGTAGGGCAAAGCGAAGATGGAGTTGAAACTGGTAGTATTGGCTGGCGCCAAGCAGGGGACCGAGATCCCGCTGAAGAAGGACAAATTCTTCATCGGGAGAGCGAAGGAATGTAATCTGCGCGCCGGCAGCGAAGCGATCAGCCGCCGCCACTGCGCGATCACGCGCGGCGACGGGAAGTGGATGGTGCGCGATCTGGGCAGCCGCAACGGCACGCACGTGAACGACGTGCGCATCGAGCAGGAAGTGCCGCTGAAGGTGGGCGACGAGCTGCGGGTCGGTCCACTTAAGTTTCGCATCGATAGCGCCGAGGCTAAAGCGCCTGTGGCGATTCCGCCGCTGGCCCCGCCCGCGGAAGTCAAGCAGCGCAAGGCGCCGCCGGTTAAGGACGTTGCCGACGCCGCGAAGCGGACCATCGGTAAGTCGGATGGCGCCACCTCGGAAGAAGACATTTCCGACTGGCTGTTGGGCATTGTCGAGAATAGCGCCGACGATACGCTAAAGGAAACGCGAACCATCAGCATGCAGGAGACTAAGTCGCTGAATCGTGTCGGCAAACCGCTGGAAAATCCGGAGGTCGCAAGCGAACCTGAATCGGTCGAGCCTTCGGAGTCAGAAGAAGAGGCGGTTGCCGAGCAGAACGGCGCGGTGGCCGAAAAAGCGGAGGAAAAGTCGGGTCGCTGGGGGTTCTTGAAACGCGGCAAAGGTGCCGACAAAAAGAAGCCCGGGAAGTTGCCGCCCCGTACCGACCAACAGTCCAAGGACAGCCGCGAGGCGGCCGCCGACATCCTCCGCGAGATGACGCGACGCCGCTAGACGCCGACGCGAATCTCTCTTTTCCATAGGATGGCCCCGAAGTACGATGTACTTGGCCGTGGGATTGCTTTCCACGGGGTCTCGTCCGGTGCAGTTTGCGCCGGCGCACCTTCACCACTTCGAACAGAGCAACTGGCATCCCGCCGTCGGCAACACAACTCATGAGCACCAATCGACGCTTTCCTAAACGCCGCGTGGCCGGACTATTGGGCCTGGCATTCGATCACGAGGACGGCCACAAACGGATCACCCGCGGAAAAAACTTCTTGCTCGCCGGCGGGTCGGAGGAAACGCACGGCCTGATGCGCGACACGATTGTCAAGGTCACCGAGCGGCTCGATGAGCGCGGCCTGCAATTGGTCGACGTCTCCGTCGACGAATTGCGCGATTTGCTGAACGAAGTTCAGACGTGAAGAATGTCACCCCTCTCTCAGGCCCTCACGCGACGGGTGAGTGCCTGGGAGAGGGGTAACGCGGCTCTTAATCGGCGAGCGCTGCTTCGAGCATTGCCTCGTCGTCCTCCGCCTCGGAACTAACCGCACTCTCGGCAAACCACTTCGTGGTCGCCGATCCGCCCGCCATCGACGCGCTGCCGCATTGCCCGGCAGACAAGTCGGCCGTCGAAAGCTTCACGTAGCCCAGCGTCCGAACGACTTCCAATACTTCGCTGCACGTGGGAAACATCCGGCCGCTCTTCCGCTTGTAGTCGTCCAGCGCGTTCATGAACTCGATTTCGTCGCCCGTATAGTCGCGCTCACAAGTCGTCGGATCGATTTGGCGGCGGCGATTGACCTTCTTCCGGCGCTCAAGATTTTGCGGCGGAACGGGTGACTTCAGGGCGGACAGACCTTTCGGCTCGCAACGGCCCGGGGCCCGACGGCGGTCGATCGTCACCTCTTCGTCGCCCACGCTCTTAGCCGCCGAGGCGCCGGTCGCTTTGCTCGTGCCTGGTTTCGTCTTGCGCGACGCCACCGCCTTTTTCTTCGAGGGGCTGGACGTGCGGCGTTTGCTGCTGGTCTTGCGGACTGTTTTGCGTTGTGCCACCGGGGCGTCTCCTTGGGGCTAGGGACGGAATTTGCCGTTGTGGAAAGATGCTATCAACCACGCAGAAAGGGATCGGAAAACGCCCTGGCGAAAGTAAATCGATTAGAAAAAATGCGGGGTTTGAACGGAGATATCGGATCGGGCGATTTTGCCGGCTTAAACAAGGCTTACCGTCGCCCGGCACCCCGTTGCCGTGGCTCGTGCGGCGTAGGCCGGATGCCTTGGTTCTGCGGCAGAACGCCGGGCATTCGCGACCGCGCTGATCCCGGCTTGCGGCAAAATCGGCCCCCTGATACCGTCCGCCGACCTTTTTGCTCGGCCAGCGTTGTGCTGGCCGGCGCCATCTTTTCAACTCGCCCAACTCTGTGCGGAAGGCACCCGTGCCCACACACACGATCCATTCTCAGCGCGGCCCGCGGTGGGCCGGCGCGCTGGCGGCCGGCCTGCTGGCCGTTTGCGCTGCGTCCAGCGGCTGCAGCAACATCCAGTCGCAGGCCTCCAACGTCGAAGGCGTGCGGCTGTATCAGCAAGGCAACTACCAGCAGGCGTCCGACCGCTTCCAGCAGGCGATCGCCGAGAACCCGAAGTCGCCGGAGGGCTATTACAATCTGGCCGCGTCGATGCAGAAAGTCGGCACGCTGTACAATCGGCCCGACGACTTGAAGCAGGCCGAGATTCTCTACAACCAGTGCCTGGAGCGCGATCCGCAGCACGTCGAAGCACACCGCGGCCTGGCGGTGTTGCTCAATGAAACGGGCCGGCAGCAGGAGGCGTTTCGGCTGCTGAACAACTGGGCAGCGGCGGATCCGAAATCGGCTGATCCGAAGATCGAGCTCGCGCGACTGCTGGAAGAGAGCGGTCAAACCGAGCAGGCCAAGGCGCAATTGGTCGATGCCCTGACGGTCGAACCGCACAACGCGCGGGCGCTCACTGCGCTAGGCCGGCTGCGCGATCAATCGGGCGACCACCAGCAGGCGCTGGCCAACTACCAGCGCTCACTGTCTCTCAATCGGTTCCAGCCCGAGGTAGCGGCCCGCGTCGCGCAGCTGCAAGGCGCCGTCGGTGCGCCAGTCTCCACGGGACCGCCGGCCGACGCGCCGCGCACCGCCAACGGCATGCAACCGGCTGTGCGGTATTAATGCACGTAAGCTATCGGGGCTGGCTATGGGGCACGTCGCAGTATAATCTGCAGCGATGAAACCATCGGCTTATCTTGAAACGACCATCGTCAGCTATTTGACGGCCTGGACGAGCCGTGACCTTGTCATGGCGGCCAATCAAGAGACGACGCGCGAATGGTGGACATCCCGCAAAAACGAGTTCGACTTCTACGTTTCCCAACCTGTAATCGAAGAGTCCAAAGCGGGAGATCCCGACGCAGCATCTCGCCGCTGGGAAGTTCTGCAACATATTCCGCGACTGACGATTAGCCGGGAAGTGGAGGACTTGGCCAAGTATTTGATTGCTGAGGTTCCCTTGCCGGCAAAAGCACAAACCGATGCGCTGCATATTGCCGTTGCTGCCGTGAATGCTATGAATTATTTGTTGACGTGGAACTGCGCGCACATCGCCAACGCAGCATTACGACCGCGAATCGAAGCGACTTGCCGAGCGGCAGGGTACGAACCGCCCGTGATCTGTACACCGCAAGAACTCTTGGGGAGGGAATATGACGCCACGTGATACCATCGTCGACGAAGTGCGGAAGGCTCGGGAGGAGTACGCGCGGAAATTCAACTTTGATCTGCACGCGATCTGCGAGGATCTGCGAAAGAAAGAAAAACTCGCCGGTGGGCCCGTTGTGACATTGCCCAAGCGCCCGCCAATTGCGACCGCGCTAACCGTGGACGGCACTATGCGACCGCCGCTCCCGACATCACCTCAATAATCGCCCGGCAGAAGTCGGGCAGGTCATCTGGCTTGCGGCTACTGACGAAATTGCGATCGACCACCACCGGTGCGTCCTGCCAGATCGCGCCCGCGTTGACGAGGTCGTCCTTGATGCCGAGCGAGCCGGTCACTCGCACACCGCGATAGACGCCGGCCGAGATGGGAATCCAACCGCCGTGGCAAATGGCCGCCACGAGCTTGTCGCTCTCGGCAAATTCGCGGACCAGCCGCTTCACCTTCTCCTCGCGGCGGAGCTTGTCGGGCATGAAGCCGCCCGGGATCACCACGCCGTGGAAGTCGTCGCTCTCCATCAGCTCGATGGCGGTATCGGAGCGGGCCGGATAGCCGTGCTTGCCGCGGTAGACTTTTTCCGCGGCCAGCCCGGCGACGGTCACGTGCGCGCCGGCTTCCGTCAGGCGGAACTTCGGATACCACAATTCGAGGTCCTCGTAATCGTCGCCGACGAACATCAAGAAACGGAGATCGGCCAAAGGTCGGTCATTGGACATGGCTGGCTCCTTTCGATTACGGATTGCGGATTCGTCTACCAGAAGTATATGCCGGAGCGGGGGACGGTTTCTATCGCTTTTGATGCGCAGCGTGCGATTCGGCCAGTTGCTCCAGTGCTTCGCAGGCGGCGGCGCGGGCGGCGGGGCCGTCGCAATGTCTTGCGTATTCGCGGCACTTCGCCGCGACACCTGGGGATTCCAGCAACCGACTGAGTGCTGCCGCCACTGCGGGGCCTTGAAACGCTCGCACGGAGATTTCCTCGGCCACGCCAAGCCGCACCAGACGCCGCGAGTTGTCGAACTGATCGAACGACATTGGCCGAACCAGGTGCGGCACCCCCGCCGCGAGCGCCTGAGCGCACGTGCCGATGCCGCCGTGGTGGACCAGCGCGGCCGTGTGGGAGAGCAAGCGGCTCAGCGGCACGAAACCAAAATGCCGCACCGAGTCCGGCAAATGGGAAGGTAATTGATGATCGTATTTCGTGAGCAATATTCCTCGGCTGCCAATCCGTTGACAGGCGTCGACCGCCGCTTCGAAGAACTGATGCGCCTCGCGATTGGCCGAGCCGGGCGAAAATGCGATCGGCGGCGGGCCCGCGGCCAGGAACTCGCAGATGTCGGCGTCTAAATCCGATTCGAGAGGGTCCATCCCCACTTTCCGATCGGCCGATTCGGATTGCGACGCCACAGATCGGAAAATGGGAACAGACCCCGGCGCATCCCACAGCGGGAACCCGGCCGTTCGCGTGTTCAGCGGCCAATCGGGTTGCAGCGGGCCGAACCAGTCGGGAAACAAACCGACCGTAATGTTGGTCGCGTGGAGCCACTTGCCGAACACTCGCTTCACCGGCGGAAGCCCCAGTTCCCGCCGCAGGGCGTTTAGCTCGCCCATCAGTGGCCGCACAAACACGGTGTCCGACATCCAGAATTGGGCCCGCTTCAGCCACTTCGGCACGTGTGGCCCCAGCAATGCGCCTATTAACCGCGGCGAGTCGTAGATGCTCCAGATCGTTGCCGGCGCAAGGACGATGCTGGCCACGGGTGCGGCCAACTGCTCGGCCGCAACCCGGCTGCCCATATCGAGGGTATGCGCACAATAGACCGTTTCGCTGGGCACGTAGTTCTGCATCGCGAGTTCATACAGCGGTCGCACGGCAGCGCCGCCCATATAGGTGAGCACAAGCTTGGGGCCGCGAATCGGGTGCCACAAATCGGGATGCTGGGTTAGCTCGATGTAATCTTCGCGCGTTCCGAGCGGCAGCGGCGTCAGGCCGGCGCCGGTGACGACGTCCTCAAAATATGGATTGGTGACGATTTTCACGCCGTGCCCGCGGGCCGCGAGCGCCGACCCCAGGCCGACCATCGGATGGACGTCGCCGTAGCTTCCGAGCGCGGAGATGATGAATTGCACCATGAGGATTCTCGATTCTGGGTGATCGAGCGCGAAGACGCAAGCGGGTTGCGTACCGGTGAACGTCGCTTGTCATTGCCTGCCGGCCCGCACACAATGATTGCAGAAGCAATTCAAAGTGCATTCGATCGATCTCGCCGCCATGCCCGCACCCGACGATCTTGACCGCGACAAATTCTATACGTCCGACGGGGACGATGGCGACGAATACGAGCTCGAAGGGCCGGACCCCGAAGTGCTGGCGGCCGAACAACGCCGCAAGGATGAGGCAATTGCCGCCCTCGGGCGCTCGATCGATATCAACGAAATCTACCGCGATGAGGAGCACAGCCGCAGCAGCGAAATCCTGCACGATTGGGTCAAGAACTTTCGTGGACTGCGCTTTCAAGTGAAGCACATCCTGATCGCCACGGCGGTGGTCGCCATCGGGCTGACGCTGTGGCGGCTGGAGCTGCTGTGGACGGCGCTCGTGCTGCTGGCGATGTTTTCGATCATCGGCGTCTACCTGTATCTGCAATGGAAGGAGAAGCAGCACCACGACGAAGTCTTCGCGCGGCGGCATGAAATGTACGCGCGGCGGCGGGCGGCACAACACAATTCCGGGGCGATCGAAAACGAGATGACTGTGCCCAGTCAGCCGGCGCCCCGTCCGCCGCTGGCGGACGAAGTGGACCGGGCCTGGCAGGAAGCGATCAGGGGACAGGAATTTCGCTTCCAGTTCTCGCTGGCCCAAATGATGCTGACTATGATGGGCGCGGCATTCGTGCTCGGGTTTGTCAGCATCTTGGGAGCCCAAAACGCGGCCACGCTACTGGGCCTTGTCGCCTTAGTCGGCTTGGTTGCCCATGCTGCCGGATACCAGCCACCGCCGATCGTCGCCCTCGGATGGTGGCTACTGTTGCTGTTTTACGTGTTGTTGAGTTTTGCCTCGGTAATTTGGAACGCGATGTAGCGAACCATCGCCGACATTGGCGCGTCCATCATCCGTTCCGACCTTCCACCCTCGACCCTCCGCCCGCCATGCACACCGCCCCCAATCATTTGTCGGCCGTAGAACTAGAACAGGGACTTTCCGACGTGCTCGCGTCGCCGCGGGATGCGGGCCGCTTGGAGGCGATCGTCGTCCGGCCGGCGAGCGACGAGCGGCGACAATTGGAATCCGCTTCGCTCTCGCCGGAGCGAGGTATCGACGGCGACCGCTGGGTCACCGACAGTTATTACAAATTGCAGGACGGCCAATCTGATCCGCGCAACCAGCTTTCGCTGATGAATGCCCGCTTCCTGCGGCAAATTGCGGTCGAGGAGGACGCCATGTGCCTGGCCGGCGACAATCTCATCGTCGATCTGGATCTCAGCGAAGCGAATCTGCCGCCCGGGAGCCGATTGGCTATTGGCGAGCGGGTGGTCGTCGAAATCAACGGCGAGCCGCATACCGGCTGTGGGAAGTTTCAGAAGCGGTACGGCGCGGAGGCGCGCGCATTTATGAACAACGCGCGGGGCATGCAGCTCCACCTGCGCGGCCGCTACGGCACCATCGTCACCGGCGGGACGATCGCCGTAGGCGATGTGGTACGGAAACTCGGCCCATCGTGATCGACGCCTCGGCTGGCCAACAAGCGCATGGGGCGTTATAACACTACGACCTTCGTACTCAGTACTCCGTACCTAGTACTCCACCCTCGCCTTTCCGCCCTCCGCCGCCCGCCCTCCGCTCGTGCCGCCCCTGCCCGTCAACGCCGTACAACTTTCGGTCGCGCTCGTGCTGGTGGCGATCGGCGCGACCATCCAGGGCTCCATTGGCATTGGCCTGGCGGTGATCGCCGCGCCGATCCTCTTGATGGTCAGCCCCGAGTTTGTGCCCGGGCCAATGCTGATCGCCGCGATGCTGCTCACGCTGCTGATGGCCCACAGAGAGCGGAACCACACGGCCTGGGATGAGGTGGCGGTCGGCACAGGCGGCCGCGTCCTGGGCATGCTGCCGGCCGCCTATGCATTGAGCCGCGTCCCCGTGACGAGCCACACGTACGATCTGTTGTTCGCAGCGATCGTTCTGGTGGGCGTTCTGCTAAGCGTGAGTGGCTGGCATTTTCCGCTCACGCTGCGCAACGTCTTCCTGAGCGGAATCGGTTCCGGCTTCGTGAGCACAATCTCGGCGATCGGCGGGCCGCCGATGGCGCTCGTGTATCAGAACGAGGCCGGACCGCGGATTCGCAGCACACTGTCGGCCATCTTCACGATCGGCACGGTGATCTCGGCGGCCGGCCTGTGGTGGGCCGGACGCTTCGGCGTGAACGAGTTGCTGCTGGGCGTGCTCTTGTTGCCGGGCGTGCTGATCGGCTTCGCGCTCTCGCGCTACACGGCCCCGTGGCTCGACCGGGCCCACCTGCGACCGGCCGTGCTGGGAATTTCGGCCTTGGCGGCGGTGGTGATCGCCGTGCGGGCGCTCTGGCCGAATTAGCTCAACGACATCGTTTGGCCCTAGGTCGCGATCGCCCACTGCTGCCGCCGCGCGGACCGGCAGGAGCGGTTTTACGGCGGCGTTTCGGCCGAAAAAATCCACCCGATGCGGCGGATAACTGCTGGCAATTCGCGGGCCGGAAACTAGACTTTAGGCGGATGACGGGATTCCGCTCGGTTCACACCTCCAACCTGAGGAGTCGAAAATGTCTGCCGGTCTCACTACCCCTGGCGAAATGGTCCGTCACGAATTGCACGAGATTCGTGACCATTGGTGGGCCTTTCTGGCCCTTGGAATTGGACTCGTGTTCATCGGATCGATGTGCATCATCCAACCGTTTGTTGCCTCCCTGGCCTCAGTCGTGTTTTTGGGCTTCCTGCTGTTGGCCGCCGGCATCTCGCAAATCGTCAGCTCATTCTGGGCCGGCAAATGGAGCGGCATGTTGATGCACCTCTTGGTCGGCGTACTGTACGTCGTTGTCGGTTTCATGATTATCGATTCGCCGGTCGAAAACACGTTGCTGCTGACGAAGCTGCTGGCCATCTTCCTGATCGTGGTCGGTGCGCTCGATATCCTTTCCGCGCTCATTCAGCGGTTCCACGGCTGGGGCTGGGTGCTCTTGAACGGCGGCGTTACGCTGCTCCTGGGCCTGCTGATCAACCGCCAGTGGCCGAATTCGGCGTTGTGGGTCATTGGGCTATTCGTCGGCATCGAAATGATCTTCAATGGATGGGCTTGGATCATGTTGTCGCTGGGTCTGAAAGCGTACAAAGAGAAGACAGCGTAAGTTCACACGGCGATGAAGGGAGTCAAACAGTTCGCCGATGCAACGTGCCTGGCCTGCGGCTGTTTGTGCGACGATATCACGCTGTCGGTCGCGGGCGATCGGATTGTGAAGGCAGAGCGAGCGTGCCCGATCGGCGAGCGGTGGTTTCTCGCCGATCGGCCGGCCAATGGGCCCGCGTGTCGGATCGATGGCAAACCGGCCTCTCCCGAGGCCGGCTATGCGCGGGCGGCTGAGATTCTGACGGCGGCCAAGTTTCCACTGTTCGTCGGCCTGCGTGGATTGACTTGTGAGGCCCAGCGGCTTGTCGTTGGGCTTGCCGATCGGCTGGGCGGATGCGTGGGGACAACGGCTGCGGCCAAGTCGCCGCTCGACTCGGCCATGCAGTCCGTCGGAATGGTTACCGCCACGTTGGGCGAAGTGCGGCACCGGGCTGATGTCGTGATTTTCTGGGGCGTCGATCCGGCGACGACGCATCCGCGGCACTTCGAGCGATATAGCCTCCAGCCGCGCGGCGAGTTCGTGCCCAATGGGCGGGCCGATCGCATGTGTGTGGTGATTGATTCGCGCCGCACACCTACTGCGGATGCGGCAGACGTGTTCCTGCAAATCTTGCCGGATGCCGACGGCACTGCTGTCGAAATCCTACGGACACTCGTTGGCGGCAGCGGCGACTTTGACCGCACCATCATGGAACAGCAAACGGGCGTTGCGCTCGACGAGTGGCGCGACTTGGCAGGCCGCATGCAGTCGGCCCGTTATGGCGTGATTTTTTTCGATGCGGAGTCGGCTTCGGAGACGTTGCTGACACTCGTGCGCGATATGAATCACCACACGCGATTCGTGTGCTTGCCGCTGGGCGCGGCCGGCAACGACGCGGGCGCAAAGCAGGTGCTCACCTGGCAGACTGGGCATGGCGGCCCCGTCGACTTTGCCGAAGGCTACCCGCGACCACACAACGGAATTCCAACGCCCGACGCGGCGCTTGTGTTTGCGTGCGAACCGTTCTCCGGTTCGCATGGTGCGGTGTCCGCGGCGCCGCGCGAGTATCTGGCGCGAATCCCGTGCGTCCTGATTCACACTGCAGACGTGTTGCCGCCGGAGGACGTGGCCGTTGCGTTTGCCGTGGCGACGCCCGGCATCCACGCTGGTGGTACGGTGTTTCGCTGCGACGGCGTGCCGCTGCCGCTGCGGGCGGCGGTAGTTTCGTCGTTTCCGGCGGCGGAAGCGGTTTTGGACGCGATTTTCCAGGCGTCGACTCAACGGTGAGCAAGTTGTCTTGGCTGCTGAAATCCCGAGTCGGACGGAGCAATTGTCGCATTGCAGCGGATGAGGCATGCGCGGCAAAAGGCGAAGGTGTTCGCAACTGACGAATTGCTCGGTTTACCAACTCAGATGGTTCCACCAATCTGCGCCAACACCGACTCGTCGGGAAACCTGCGGACGCGCCATCGCTCGGGATAGATGCCCTGGGCCTCCATGAGATTCCCTGCGAGCCGACGAACAGTCTGCCAATTGCCGCGAGCTGCCGTTGTAGCTCCATCGCCGCTGCGACGCATAAAAAACACTTGATCCGTTTCCGGCAGAAGCGCGTCGATTCCATCACCCCACACGCAATAGCTCAGCGGACAACCGGTCGCCTGATCGGCGATGCCGGAAAACGTCGCAGCGAAGACGCCTTCCCCCGTTTGTTCGCGGCGCCTATTTAGTAAAGTGACCTGGTCAGCATACATCTGCCCCATTGTCTGAATGTACAACAGTCGAAATTGGTTGTGGAGGACATGCTCCGCTGGCGGAAGCCAGACCTTCCAATCGTCCCTTTCCAGTCGAAACGCCAAACCAGAGATGTACCGCTCATGTTGGACATCTTCCTGCGCAAACTTTAACATGGCTGTGAGCCCGTCGTCATCGCCAGAGCCGACTACGTACATCCGTTCACGATTAGGAACCATCGCAATGGGATCGCCAGAGAAACTAAGAACCTATCCCATAACCTTAGGAATTGCGCCATAGGATGTGGGCGAACACAAGATGCAACAGAGCTTCATAATTGACGGCTTTCTTTTCCCACCGCACAAGGATGCGGCGGTAGCGATTA
>JBIOWO010000391.1:0-35830 GCA_044868555.1 Lacipirellulaceae bacterium
ATCGATCCAATGGTCCTCCCATCCGCTGCGCTCGGCGATGGATCGGGCCAGCGTGCCCAGGTCGTTCGCTGCGCGATTCAACCGCGCCATCATTCCGGAAACCGTGCGGCCTTCGAGCTGATCGCCGGCGTTCGCACGCACTGGCCGCGCCGACATCAAGTCCGACCATACTTCGATGTTGCGGATGACGTGCAGCAGCGTCGCTCGCACCGACCGGTGGCCGACGTCAAACTCACGATCGAGTTGCTCGTCTGTTAGGCCGGTACAGCAGATAAGGAGTTGATGCGTCGTCCATGTGTCATGCCCCAATAAACGATCTAACAGATCCATCGGGCCACTTCCTGGCGTAACAATCATTCGACAGATTCAACTCTGCATAAACCGCCCGGCATTCTGTATACCTCGCATCGATTTGTCAATCATTTCGATTCGTCCGACTCGAAGGGCCGGAGGACAGAAGGAAAGGAACACGAATCGGCACTAACCTGCACTAATTTCTTATTATTGAAAACTGCGCGGGAAATGGGCCGCCTACGAATAAACACGGAGCGGGGAGCTAGGAGCAGGGAGCCAGAATTCCTGCTCCTCGCTCCCTGCTCCATGCTCCCTGCTATCATCGAAGGGGTTCTTTCGCGGCGCAGACGTCAATAGTGTCGATTAGTGCCGATTAGTGTTCCAAATCCTTCATTCTTTCAGCCTCATTTTCTCCACGCACGGTGGCCAAAAATAATTGGTGAAATCCCGTCGCCGATCCGCTATCCTGACTCGCTCAAACGCTCAGCAGATCTCACTCACTTGCTTTCGCCGCTTCCTGAGGAAGCCAGGCGTCGCTCCCGCTTTGCGCGCATGACATCAACACACGCTCGAAATTCAGATTCAACTCACTTCCACCAAATTACCTATCCAAACCGGGCGACCCCACAATGCGCCGTGACCCCTTCCAAACTTTAACGACTTACGTCAACGCTTCGTGACCCCTTCGAAAAAACAAGCCACTTTTGAAACGACTCACGTGACCCCTTCGAAATTTCCAGACCTTTTTTGAACCTTCGCCGCCTCCCTAAGAACCACTCGCGATGTTCGGCGCGTCGCACCGCTCCTTGGCAACTTGAGAATTCACACCCACCGGTCGGCGCCGCTCAGGACCGTCGCCAACCGGCCACGCTCGCGGTGCGCGCTTCCTCCTTGGGATACGGCGTCCACACCGGTGCATGCGGCAATCCGAGCCGTGTCGACAAAACGCAGCGCGCTGGTGCCACTGCTGGCTTGTCCGGCAATGGAAAACCGATGCAGCGCGCACTGCCGGGCAAGCCAGCAGTGGCACACGCCTAAAACGGGGTCGCCGTATCGATCTCGCTGCTCGCCACTCGCCACTCGCCGCTTCCCATTGGCATTGACGAGGCCGGCCCCGTTTCTATAATCCGGCCGCGCGGCGGGTCCGCGCTGCGCGTGCTAGCGTGCAGTTTTGCTTATCCAGGAAGGGCCAAAGTGGGCAGGCCGTGATGAATCGGTCAACGCCGCCGGCCGGGCATGCCGAAGATTCCTAAAGGTGTCCCCAGGCCGGAAGGTCCGCCGAACGAAGGTGTTTGCGCGCGACTTGGCGGCCGCGTCGTCGCGGTGCGCTTGTCCGGCCGTTCATCGGGACCAATTTTTGCTCTGCCCGGTCGGGCTGAGGTAGCACGAATATGAAACGCTCCGCCATCCGTACGGTTGGGATGCTCGTGATTGTGGTCGGCATGTCAGGCTGCCAATCGGGCCCGCGCTGGGCCTGGTGGAAACACGACAAGGCCCCGGAAGACGCCTCGCTCGTGGCCCGGTCGGCCGCGCCGCCCGCATCGGCAACTGCGGCCGCCGATCCGAAAACCAAGCCGCCGCTGCCCGCCTCGCAGGTGACGCCGCAGGCCGTGGCCGCAGCCGGCATGGGGGCCGCCTCGCTGTCGTCGATGAATCTGGCCAACGCCGCTAATCCGGGCGCCGTGTTGACGACGACGCCGGCGACCGCAACGCCAACGGCTTCCGCCGCCACGCTTGCCGCAGCACCATTGGCGAAATATCCGAACGCTCCGCTGAGCGCCGCCGCTCCAGCCGCAACCGCGCCGACCACCACATCGATGGCCGCCGCTGCCACAGCACCAGCCGCCGGCGTCGCGGCAACGGGACCGTACAATCCGAACGCCTATCGGCCGGCCGCGTCCATGTCGGCCACCGCCCCGGTCACGAACGCGGCCGGCGGCAATCCGAGCATCGATCGATACGCGAGCGCTTCGCCCAATCGCTACGGCGCGACGCCGGCCACAACACCGGCAGGCGCCGCCGCTCCGCCGCCCGCGGCCGATCGATACGGGATTCTGGCGAACAGCTACTCGGCCGGTCAGTCGACTGGATCCACCACGCCAACGGCGGCCCCGGCAACCGCGCCGGCCGCTGGATTGGCCGCGACCACCGGAAACGCCGCTAGCAGCGCGGCGGCCGCGAGCTCTCCAAGCGCCAGCCCAAGCGCTCCGGCGGGCGTCGATCGGTACGGGCTGCCGAGCGTCGATCGCTACGCGACAGCGCCTGCGGCCAGCACGACGCCTCAAACCGCGTCCGCCGCACCAGCCGCTGCCCCACAACCCGCGGCGACAAGTCCGGCAGCACCGGCAGCATCAGCGCCGCCAGCCACAATCCAATTGACGTCGGCGCCAGGCCAATATCGGCCGGGCGGAACGTCGACTTATGTGGCGAGCCCAGCCACGGCGCCGATCGAGATTGCCAGCAGGCCGACCGCGCCGGCGGCCACCGTGCCGAGCATGTCGATCACTCCGACGACGCCAAGCACAACGACGGCTCCCGTGCCAGTCAATTGGCCGGCCGTTCCAGCCGTGCCTGCGGCGCCGGTTGGCGGCGCCTCGCGCTACTAAGCGCGGCCAATCGCTCACCAACCCATGACCATGTTCGACTCGATCGCCTTGCGCGCTTGTTCGAGATCGACGCCGGTGTGCTGCATGTAGAGTCGGATGGCGCGAACCTTGTCGCCTTCGGCCTTGGACAGGCAGTCGCGGGCCGTGTGACACGGATCCATCTTGCCGGAGATGCCCAGCGCGCTCTTGGAAATGACCCACGTGTCGCGCGGCCGCTTCGTGAGCCGCAGCACGCGCTCCTGAGGGTAGGCGTCGGTGACGACGGCCGAGGCCGCGTCACCGTTGTCGGCCCACGTAATGACGATGTGATTCTCGGTTTCAACTTCAAACAGGGGCATCTGCCACTCCTTTCTCCGGCGGGACTGTGACGACAGCTGTGAGAACTGGGTCCGCCCACCCGTCACGACTATGATGGTACGCCGATGACTTGCGGACCGTCAACGTGCCCTGAAAATGGAACTCCGGGTGGCTGGGGTCGAGGCCGAGCCGAGCCCCCAGAGCGTGGCGTCAACCAAGAGCTGGGGGCTCGCTGACGCTCGACCCCAGCCACCAGCCACCCGCTTAGCGGGCTTCGTGCAGCACGAGTTCGTCGCTGGTGGCATCAAGATCGACCGATTCGTCGGCCGAATCGTCGCGGCTGCTGGCGGCCGAAGGGCCAGATTGCGGGCTGGGCGGGGTTTGGAACAGGCCGGAGTGATGCTCGCGGATGTGGGTGCCCGTGTGGAGGAACATCCGGTTCGGGCCGGCCGCCTTGGCACTGTACAGGGCCGAATCGGCCCGGGCCAGGAGCGACTTGGCATCGTCGTTCGCTTCCGCGATCGTGATGCCGCAGCACACGGTGGCCCCCAGGTCCTCGACCACGCGTTTGCGGAGCCGATCGCCAAAGACGCTCGCGCCGGCGAGCGTGGTTTGTGGCAACAGGATGACGAACTCTTCGTCGCCGAAGCGGGCCACGAAGTCGGTGTCGCCGCGCAGACATTGGCGGATGACGCCCGCCAGTTTCGGCAGCTTCGGCATGACCGAGGCCAGCCCCGAGACTTGCCCGGATTTTGCATCTCGGTTCAGACTCACCAGCGCCACGGCGAAATCGGTGTTGCCGCGGGCAGCGCCGGCCAATAGCACTTGCAGTTGCTGCTCCAGCGCGCGGCCGTTGCCGACGCCGGTGAGCGGATCGGTGCGGCCTTGCGTGAATGTTTCCAGGGCGTCGGACTGCTGGCGGATCTGGTCGTAAGCGTGAGAAAGCTGATGGGCCAATTGCATGGTGGGCCCGAGGATCGCTTCGGCCTCGCCACAGAGCGTTTCCCACAACTTTTCGTCGCCCGTTTCGTGGGCGTGGCGGATGCGGCGCTTGAAGGAGGCGATCTGTGAATGGTGAGCGACCAGGTCCTGGCGGAGCGTATCGGCGATATTTTCCAGTTGCCAGGCGATGCGGGCGGCCCGATCGAGCTCGCGCAGCCGGCGTTCATCCAGCTCGGCCAGCTTGCTCCGCGTGCGGTGGCCGAACAGGTATCCGATCAGTGCGATCGCGGCCAGCGCGGCGGTGATCGGCAGGCCGACAATCGTCCACTGCGACGTCCAATCGAAAGCTCCCACGACGAACGGTAACGTGAGCTGGCCCATCATGAGATTGACCCAGTTAAGTTGGCGCCGTCGCCGCGGACGTTTACAGGCGGTTGGAGCGGAAACCGAGCATGGCCAGGAAACCGCACGAGCAAGTGATGATCAACACCACCAGCCACTCTTCGCGGTTGAGGCTGTTGAACCACCGCCAAGTGTCGTCCGGCGCGGAACAGGCGCGGTAATACAAGTCGACAAAAAACGATCCCACGGGAAACCTCCCCTTGGTGCCCTACCCCATGACAAATCTAGGCCACGGAGCGAGGCGGCTGTCGACGGCGCACACAGTGCGCGGGATGCGGAGAATGCGGGATGGAGGGGTGAGTCCGACTGGCGCGGCCGGGTGGCTAAGTGGACTCCACTCGCTCTGCGAGAGGTCGACGCTGGGAAAGAAGCCTCTCGCGGAGCGAGAGGAGTACGCTCAAACGGCCCCGCCTTGTCGCTCTAACGGCCGTTTGGTATAAATCTGAGTTCTACGGAGGGCCCTGGCGGCGGCCGATCAGGGATTCCCCCCGCGCTGGCGCGGTAGCTCAATTGGTTAGAGTCCCGGACTGTCGATCCGGTGGTTGCGGGTTCGAGTCCCGTCCGCGTCGCTTGCTCGAAAGTGAAGCCCGGCAAGCTGTTGTGCCTGCCGGGCGTTTTTGTTTGTCGCGGCAGATCGCGTACAATGGTTACTGAACAAGACCCAAGGAGAGATTAGAACGATGATGACCAGTGAACAGGAAATCGAAGTTTTTGCGGGCAAGGCGTGGCCGCACGTGGCCAGCGTTTCCGTGCAGCCGATTGTGGCCGGGCGCCGGCGCGCCAACGAATTTGATCCGCTGGACAGCGGCTTCACGCTGACTGCCTTCGATGCGAGCGGCGGCATCGTCAAGCGCTTCAGTGCCGAGACCCTTGAAACGTTGAAGGGGAAGGTCGAGCAACAGATGCGAAAACAAGGCCGAGTCAAGTGATCGGTGAGAACGGCGTCTTCAGTGGCGGCGGATCGGCGGGCCGGCGCCGCGCCACCGGGCACTCTCGCCGTTGTCATTCCCGTCGTCGCAGAACGTACACGTGGACTTTTGGCTGGAACAAGTCGTAGACGCGCTCGATGATACCGTCGAAGCGCTCGCCGGAATTCGGGTTGTCCAGACGATTGCACTCGATCCCCCAAACGGTCCCATTTGGTCGCGGCGCGAGGAATAGAGTGCTATTGCCCTCGCGCTTCCCGGTCTTTGAGCTGTGCCAGCGTCGAACGATCAAGTCGCCAGGTTGAAGGTCGTCGAGCGCGTCGAACTCGATCGCTTCGAAATCAACCAGCGCCTCGTTTAGTCCCCACTTCTCAAGAAACTCCTTGCGGACCTCAAGTTCCTCGTCCGTGAAGTCGTCGATCCCGCGGGCCAATTCTCGCCAGCAGAACTCCATGACCCACGTGGTGAGCCGGTCGGACGAGCGAGTGCAGTGCGATACGAACGCCGAGCAGTCGATGCCGCGGTTCAGACGGTCCTGAAACGTCCCCCCCATGACGAAACCGGCGTTAGGGATGAGGAACCGCGGTCGCTCGCTGGATAGGTCGACCAAAGTGACGCCATCGACGAGTTCCCTGGGCAGGCTCTCGGGGAGCTCCACGGCGTAGAGCAGTTGCAGATCGCGGATCAACGGCAGGTCGCCGGCATTGTTTCGCCCGGCCGCGGTCACCGCGGTGTAGATCAGCAGGGTCTTCATTCCCGCCGTCAAAGGAGGCTCCAAGTACAGTTCCGCAAGCTGCGGATTGAACGGATTTGAGGATTCTGGGCGGGCCAACAAGCCGCGCGCATCATCGTAGATGCCGACGAACTCGCCCGGCGCGCCCAGCAACTGGTCGACAGCCTTGCGAAGTTCGAGTGCCTCCCACCAACGCGACTTTCCCGGGCCTTCGCGGAAGTACGCTTGCGTCCCCTTCAGGAGCGCTGCATCGGCCGCAATCCTGTCTTTCACTTGTCTGGCAAGGCGTCGGCGAGCGTCTGCGTCGAGGGGGCGAAGCAGGTCTTGCACATGAGTCCACAAAAGATGCAAGTCATCGCGGTTCGCAGCGTCGACCGTCGCCTTCAGACCCAGTGCTCGATCGACGACCGGGCTCTGGCCGCGAAGGTGTTCGAACTCGGGCTGTAGCATGTCCAAATCTTCGTCGGCCTTCGGCCCATCGGCATTGGAAGTCGGCAAGCTGTCTTCCGCGCGACCAGACGCCGCGCCGACAACGTCCTCGGCCGCAGCAGGCGCCACTGCACCAGACTGTTGGCGAGCCTCACAGCCTGGCAACGAAAAGCAGAGAGCGATGCACAACACGGCATGGGGAATTGCGTCGGCCGGAACGAGCGAACACCTCGTGCGACTCCCGCGTGGCAGCGCAATGCGTCGCATACATCCTCCGTCACACCGCAACATGGCAATTCGTCCCGGACGACGAAAAGTCATGCCGCGCATGTTAGCGGCGTCGACGGCACGCTAACGATGTCGCGATCAGGAGCCAGGCGAAGAATGCACTCGGTTCGGGAATGGCCTGGCTGAAAACGACGCCCTGCAAGGCAATCGTATAGAAGTCCGCGTCGCCCTGCATGTCTCCGCCATTGAAGTCGAGCGACGCCACAAACGAATTCGCCCAATGATCGAAATCGCCGGCTGCCGGATTCGGCCCCACGAGTTCACCGCTATCGCCCGGCAGATCGATCAGGTCGTTGAGCGATGCGTCCTGCGGGTCGCTGGAGGAAGTAGCGACCGACAGCAAGTAGGTCTCACCAGCCACCAGCGTAATGGCGCTGGCTTCGGTGCTCACGGCACGGGAAGTCAACGCATTGAAGGAAAGGGGGTCCGCGATCGTCGGTCCAAGTGGGGAGTCTTCGTTGCCCAACAACGGCTCTCCGGTCGCTGTCCAAAGATAAAGACGGCTGTGGAATCCGGCGAATGCCGACGAATCGACATTCGGATTCAACGTTGCATAAAACGTGCTTGGGTCGGTGACGACGAGTGAATAGGTGTCGATGCGGTCCCCGGCGACCGGATTGAGACTGCCGGTGATCCGGAGCAAGTCGCCCGCGCCCACGGTGCCCTGATGCGCAGGAACTCCATCCGGCGCCTCTTCCGTTTCTTCATAATCTCCTAATGCATAGGCCGAACTACTCGTGAAGCACAACGCGGCTCCGGCTAAGAGAATGACCGACATTAGGAGCCGTGGACGAAAGACTGCGTCAATCATTGTGCTTGCCTTGCGTAGAACGTTTGGTGGCCCGTGACTGCAGCTTCCATACACTCCCGACGAAGTGACACGCCAGTTATTGGACTGGTCAGTCCGTCGAGTCCGCCGTGCAGGCGGTGCGGAGTCCCGATTTTAAGTTCGGCTCGCGAGCATATCAAGCAAGTTCCGTTGAATATCTGACGGTCGGTACAACGGCTTGCAGAGCGAGTATCTGCCAACTTTCGCTGGTCCAACCTTGGCGGATGACTGATGCCAAATACAAGCAGCACAAGGGTTTTGGTGCACCGAAAGGCAGTCGATCCGGCGGTCGCGGGTTCGAGTTTCGTCCGCGTCGCTTATTCAATTCCGAGGCCAAGGATGGCCCGGCTCGTTGCGTAACGCACTGCCTGGTGCATTTCCAGCAACGGTGTAGGGTGTAGCCGGTGTAGCCGGTGTAGCGAGCATGAACCCTCTCCCGGTCCCTCGCCGGGACCGGGAGAGGGTTGAACGACTGCTAGACTCAAAATGGAAACGCTCTAATTCAAGCGCCGGCCGTCTGTCGCCGAAAAGAGGTGCCAGGCCGTGGGCGGGATCGAGAGCGGTAACCGATCGCCGGGCTGGACGCTGGTGTCGGCGGGGAGGCGAGCGATCTGTTGAGCGCCGCCGAGCGCGAAGTGGGCCATTGTTTCATGGCCCATGTGCTCGACCACGTCCAGTGTGGCGGTGCCAAGAGAGGTGCCGCTGCCGCGGACCGAATAATCTTCGGGGCGGACGCCAAGCTCGGCGGGGCCATCGGGAATCGTGCGGCCGACGTCGAGGCTCGGGCTGACGGGCGCGCCATTCGTGCTGCTGTCGGCAAAACGGAAGATGCCGCCCTGCACTTCGCCGGGGATGAAATTCATCGCCGGGCTGCCGATGAACGAAGCGACGAAGCGATTGAGCGGGCGCTGGTAGATGTTCATCGGCGAATCGACTTGCTGGATCACGCCGCGATCCATGAGCACGATGCGGTCGCCGAGCGTCATTGCTTCGACCTGGTCGTGGGTGACGTAGATCACCGTGGTCTTGAGCCGCAGGTGGAGGCGGGCGATTTCGGCTCGCATTTGGACGCGGAGCTTGGCGTCGAGATTCGAGAGTGGCTCGTCGAACAGGAACACCTTGGGCTCGCGGACGATGGCCCGGCCGAGGGCGACGCGTTGCCGCTGGCCGCCGGAGAGCTCGCGCGGGCGGCGGTCGAGGAGGGCTTCGATCGAGAGGATGGCGGCCGCCTCGTTGACGCGGCGATCGATCTCGGCTCGCGGCGTACGGCGCATTTTCAGCCCGAACGCCATATTCTCGCGGACCGACATGTGCGGATAGAGCGCGTAGTTCTGGAAGACCATGGCGATGTCGCGATCGCCGGGCGCGACCCGATTCACGAGCCGGTCGCCGATGTAGATTTCGCCGCCGGTCACTTCTTCGAGGCCGGCAACCATCCGCAGCGTCGTCGACTTGCCGCAGCCACTCGGCCCCACCAGCACGACGAACTCGCCGTCGGCGATTTCGAGATTGACGTCCTCGACGGCGTGGAAGCCGTTGGGGTACGTCTTGTCGAGATGTTTGAGGAGGACGTTGGCCATGACTGCACTTGTCGTAGCTGAATTTGCAAAAATTCAACGTGATCGGCGATTTGCATTTCTCTGAATTCTTGCGAATTCAGCTACCATTCACTCCTTCACTGACCCTAATGTTAATCCGGACACCAAATACTTGCTCAGCATCAGGAACACGATAACCACCGGCAGGCTGACGAGGATCGATGCGGCGGCGTACAGGCCCCATTGGGTGGAGAGCGTGGCTTGGAAACTTTTGAGTCCCAACGGGAGCGTGAACATGGTTTCGTCCTGCATCACCTGGGCGGCGACGATGTATTCGCTCCAGGCGGCCATGAAGCTGAACAGGGCCGTGATGACGAGGCCCGGCACGGCCAGGGGCAGGATCACCCGCCAGAACGCGGCGCCGCGGCTGCAGCCGTCGATGCGGGCCGCCTCCTCGAGCGATGCCGGTATCGTATCGTAAAAGCCTTTCATCTGCCACACGCAGAACGGGAGCGCGGTCGACACGTAGAACACCATCAGGCCCAAATACGTGTTCACGAGGCCGAGCTTGGCGATCAGGATGTAGAGCGGCAAGAGCAGCATGGTGGCGGGAAACATCTGCGTGGTGAGGATGGCAAGCATCGTGGCCTGGCGGCCGACGAAGCGGAAGCGGCTGAAGGCATAGCCGCCGATCGACGCCAGCGCGACGCCGGTCACGGTGACGAGGGCCGCCACCAACAGCGAGTTGCCCAACCAGCGGAGGAAAGGCTGCTGGGTGAAGAGCGCGACGTAACTGTGGAACGTCCAGTTTGCGGGAATGATCGCCAGATCGGTGGACCGCAACTGGTTGCCGGGTCGCAGAGATATCGACAGCACGTTGAGCGCCGGGTAGACCGAGATCGCCACGAATGCCAGTAACACGGCGTGGCGGAGAGCGGTGATCCAACGGGATTCGCGCATGATGTTTGATTGAATAGCGAGCCGGCGGGTGGCTGGGGTCGAGCGTCAGCGAGCCCCCAGGCGCGCCGTTCTGGGGGCTCGGCTCAGCCTCGACCCCAGGCACCCGCCAACCTCCAATTGCAGATAGTTGAGAGTTCTAACCATAAACGCTTTCGGTGGCCCGGCTGCGGCTCAGGAACACGAGCGAAAACGCCAGCAGCAGGAAGAAAATGACCATCGACAGTGCGGCCCCGTAGCCGTAGCGGTACAGGTTGAACACGGCCTTGTAGACGTAGGAGACAAGGATGTGCGTTTTATCCTGCGGCTCGCCGCCGTTGGAGACGAGCCAGATTACGTTCAGGTTGTTGAATGTCCAGATCGTGCCGAGCGTCACCGCGGGCACCAGCACGGGCTTCAGCAGCGGGAACGTAATGTGCCGGAACTGTTGCAGCCGGGAGGCACGATCGATGCGGGCCGCTTCGTAAAGCTCGTGGGGGATGCCCTGCATGCCGCCGAGTGCGATCACCATCATGAAGGGGAAACCGAGCCAGACGTTCGTCACAATGCAGGCCTGGAAGGCGTGCGTCACGTCGCCGAGCCAGTTCACCGGCGGCGTGAGATTCAGCAGTCCAAGCAGCCAGGCGGCGGGCGGAAGCAGGGCGATTTTCGTGAGCATCAGGTTCACCGCGCCGTATTCGTAGTCGAACATGCCGCGCCACGTAAGGGCGGTGATATACGCCGGCACCGCCCAGGGGATGATCAACAGGATGCGGTAGAGCGACTTGCCGAACACCGGACCGTTGAGCGCAACGGCCAGCAGCAGACCGAGGCCGACGTGGAATGCGACATTGACCACGGTCCAGATGATCGTCTTGACGAACACGGCGCCAATCTGAGAGTCGGTCAGCACTTCGACGTAGTTCTGCAGCCCGACGACCTGCCAGTCCTGGAAGCGGGAGAGCGACATGTTCGACAGCGAGAGCACGATGTTATAAAAGAACGGGAAAACGACGACCGCAAAGATTGCGATCACCGCGGGCAGGGCAAACAAATAGGCGACGCGGTTGCGGCGCCAATCGCGCACGAACTGCACGAAGCTCTTGCGTTGCCAGACGATCCAGCCTGCCAGTAGCGCCAGGCCGGCCAATTGGATCGCCGCGACGGACTTTCCGGGCTCGATATCGCGATGAATGTTGTCGATTTTTTGGAGCGCGTCGCGTTGCATTTGTGCGGCGGCCTCCTCAGGCGAGAGCGCGCCGCCGAGCAGCGCTTGATAACTGGGTCGCATGGCGTCCCACACAGCCCGCAACTCGACCTCGACCGGCATCAAGAGGCCGTTTTTCACTTGGGCCCGCGAAGCCTGGAGGGTCGGGTCGGACGCGAACAGTGGATGATTCTGGGCGCTGCGGCGGGCCGGCAACATGCGGAGCCGCTCGACGATCCGCTGCTGCACCTCGTCGCTGGTCATGTGCCGAACGAACTCCATGGCGTCGTCGGCCGCTTGCGGCGCCGTATTGGCGTTGAGCGAATATCCTTTCGGCGCCACCATCGGCCGCATCGGTTGACCGGTCGCCGTGACCACAGGCAGCACAGCGACCGCGGCGTCGATTTCTGGATTGTTCAAGTAGTCGGACCAGCTCCAATCGCCGTTGATGATCATCGCGGCTCGGCCCGATTTGAAGAGCGTGTCGGCCAACTCGTAATCGCAGTTGGCGGGAACGACGCCGTATTCCTCACGGAGCGATTTGATGAAACGGTAGGCGTCGGCTGCCTTGGGGTCATTCAGCGCCGGGATGGGGCGCGGACCGGGTCGGGACTCCTTCGCGACTGGAGGATTTTGCTCGTCGTCGGAATCACTCGTCGCCAAAGACTCCCGACCCCGTGGTTCGGCGAACACCCACGCGCCGTAGCCAGTGACGAAGGGAATCGCGAAGAACGGCTCGGTGAAGTTCCACACCAGGCCGTAGCGGTCCTTGCGTCCGTCGTTGTCCTGGTCGAACGTGTTGGCCACGGCGAGCGCTATCAGCTCGTCGGTGGTTTTTGGCGGTTCCTTGATGAAACGGCGGTTGTAGACCAGGGCCAGGTGGTTGCCAAAGCGGTCGCCGACTTGGACCAGCTCTTGTTTCGACGGATCGGTGCGAGACGGCAATGAGGTGAGCGCGCCGGGCTCGAAGGCGGCGCGCACGTCCATCGGAATCCAGGCGGCCATGTCTCGCAGGATGCCCATCGTGTGGTACGTGTCGAGCACGTCGGAAGGCCCGTAGACGAGCTCCGGCCCGCCGCGAGCCAAGGCGGCCGCCTGGAAACCACTGCGGAGTTCTTCGGTTTCCTTATAGAGGGCCCGCACGTGAATGTCGGGGTGGGCGGCCTCGAATCGCTTGATTTCATCTTGCAGGAAGTCGCCCTCGGCCGGCCGCGACTGGTGCCAGATGGTGATCACTCGCCGCGTATCGGGCTGGGTGCAACCGGGTAGTAGAAGCGCCGCCGCAGCGACGAGTGGCCAGCGGATCGATGCAGCCGACGTGCGCGCCATGCTCAACGATCACTCCTGGGGCGCGACGCGGAGCACGGCGGCGTCGCACTCCGGAACCGTAACGACGGCTCGATCGGCCTCACGGACAATCGTGAATTTGTCCACGCGGCCGGAGGCCGTGAAGATCTGAACGACCGATTGGCCGGCGGCGAGCGGAACTTCCCACTGAAAGGGGGCGTCGCCGCGGTTGAATCCCACCAGCAGAGTTTCTTCAGGCACGGTCCGCCTGAACGCCAGGAACTGGGCGGCGTCGTTGGTGGCGACGAACTCGAGGTCGCCGCGACGCAGCGCCGGATGGTCTTGACGCAGATGGATCGCTGCCCGATAGAAACCGAACAACGACTCGTCGAACGCTACGGAGTCCGGCTGCCGCTCGCGGCCGAGCGGATCGTGCGATTGAGGTTCGTAGGACAGCTCCTGCCAAACCATCGGCATGCGGTCGCACGGATCGTCGGCGCCCCACATGCCGGCTTCCGTGCCGTAATAGATCATCGGTGCGCCGACGTAGGTCATTTGCATCAGCGCCACCAGGCGCTGCACGCGGCGCTCGTGGTCGTTCGGCTTGCGGACGTCGTAACTGGGCACGTAGCGGGGCGAGACGTTCACGTCGTAGTCGAACCGATCGGGCTGGGTGTACGGCCGCCGGCCGGCGTTGACGATCATCGAGGCCAGGCGGTCGGTGTCGTGCGAGTCGACGAGGCTCTGGAGCGCGTATTGCACGGGCCGGGAGAAGCCGTTGCGGCGCTGATCGAGCTCGCCGGCCGCGCCGGTCGGCGAAAGCACTTCGTCGATCAGGAATCCCTTCACAGGAAACGCGAAACCGTGATAGTTCATCGAGGCGGAGAAGCCGCCCTCGGCCAGGAACTTTGCGGCGTCGTCCCAAATTTCCGCAACGGTATAGACGTCGGGGTTGACTTGCCGGGCCGTGCGGTGCCAATCGCGCCAGAAGCCGGTCGGCACCTCGTTGGCCACGTCCAGCCGCCAACCGTCGATGCCGTCGGCCGGGTCGCCGTCGGCGTTGGGGTCCATCCAGCGGCGGGTGCTATCGAGAATGTACTGCTTGGGGCCTGGATGGAGGTCGTCGCCGGCACCGTTGTCGGCGAACTCGGGCAGCGTTCCGACTCCCCACCAGCCTTTGTAGCGGAACTCCTGCTGCGGCGTGGCCGGGTCGTCGTAGGTCTGCACGATGTACCAGTCGCGGTAGGGCGACTCGGCCTGCCGGCTGCGCAAATCGGCAAAGGCGAAGAAATCGCGGCCCGTGTGATTGAACACGCCGTCGATGATCACGCGCAGCTCGCGGGCGTGGGCCTGGCGGACCAATTCGAGGAACAGCTTGTCGGCTTCCGTCCAATGCCACGTGGCCGGATCGCTCGTCTCCTGGGCCATGAGCGCCAGGTCGCCGGTCGGATTCGGGCCGAAATACGGATCGACGTGGTGGAACGAATTGCCGTCGTATTTGTGCAGCGACCGGGCGTAGAACACCGGATTCAGGTAGAGAGTGTTGATGCCCAGCGACTTCAGATAATCGAGCTTGTCGATAATTCCTAGCAAGTCGCCGCCGTAGCGGCGATCAAACACACCCTTCGCGTAAAAGCCGTCGCCGAGCTGTCGCTCCCATTTGGAGCGTGCATACCAGTCGCTGGTCCACGGTGTAATGGCCCAGGACGCCGGCACGCTGTCGGGCGACTCGAGCGACTCGCGGGTTGGATCGTTGGATCTGTCGCCGTTCGCGAAGCGTTCGGGGAACAACTGGTAGAAGACGGCGTCGGCCGCCCAGGCGGGCACGGTCGATGAGGAGAGCGCGTCCGGATCGTTGGCGGCGGTTGAATTGTGTACGGCGAGACGGATCGGCGATGACTCGTCGACATCGTCACTGCGGGTGGTCATTGCCTTGGGCCGGGCAATCGTCGTGTCGTTTGACGCAGTGGTTGACGACGGGTGTTGCTCGCAGCCAGCGCCACCGACGAGCAGCAGCGTGGTCCACAGGACGCGGCTCAACGAGTCGGCGCGCCGCGAACTTGCGCGGCGCTCGACGCCGGCCAGTGTGTCACACGATTGCGGAAACATTCTGCCCTACTTATTTGCTGCCATCCGCTTATTTGCGACGAGCCATGCCGACCGCCGCGACAAGTCCGAGCACTACTAGCAGGGCCGACGCTGGCTCAGGAACAGCGGCGGCGCTGCCGATTCCACCGCCGGCGCCCGCGCCGGTGCCGAAATTCGATCGCAGTTCGTCGTACCCGGCTTGCGTGCCATCATACTTGCGCCATACGACATAGTCGGCCGCGTCTACTTTGGCGTCGCCGTTGAAGTCGCCAGGCACGCCGGTGGCCGTCGGCACCGTAAAGAATTGGTTTCCTGCAAACAGGGAGGCATCGAATAGCGGCACACCGCCGTCGCCGCCAGGGCCCGCAAGATTTGTCAGACCACCGACACCTCCGGCTTCCCCAAGGAATTGGTTGGAGAGAAAGTTGCCACTGTCATTCGTGATGAACGCCATGAGACGATTTGGCTGGCCGTCATTGGCAAGAAACGCCGCGGAAATCAAGGCTTCGTAACCCGTCTTGGCGCTGAGTGGGAATCCCAGCTCTCCGGGCGGCGTATCGTTGTTCCAACCGTAAACGCCATTCACATTCGTGTTGTCAAAGGCGTGCTGAATGGTGCCGCCATGGCCCTTGGTAACATCGCCGTCACCCATGTTTGCGGCGCGGTCGTACATTTGTGTTACCGCGGTTGCTGGTCCCGTTTCCGCTGGCAACAGAGGATCATTGCTACCCAGATAAATGTCTCTTTCCGGGTTCGAATCCGGATGATTGGGGAGCGTCATGTCGATGATGCTGGTGTAGTAGGTTCCGTCAAAGATGTTGACGACGATCGCGACGTCCGGATTGAATGTCGGGTCGAGAATGCTGCCGCCGCCGGGAGTGGAGTTTACAATTTCACTGCCGTCGGTGTCGGTGCCCCAGTCGTCCGTTTGCGCTCCGCCGAACGATCCCAAGATGCCGTGCATGTCCTCTCTTACCGTCTCGACGGCGCCGCCGGCGCGGGAGTCGACGAAAACGACCAATTTGTTGGAACCGCCGCCGGGCGCCTGGTTTTGCATATTTCCGGCCAACATTAGATACACGTTTCCGCTGGCATCCTGCCGGGCGTACGCCGCGGCCAGCTCATTTTGATTGTCGCCAAAGCGGGTTGGAGTGTCTTGCATCGCCGAACGGGCGCCATATTCGGCGTCCCTCACGCCGTCGATCACGATCACGGCGGATGCCGAGGTCGCGCAGGTCAGCCAACCAATTATTCCCATGACCGCCAAAAACACACGTCGGTTCATCTGAGAACCTCCCTTCAACGAAGTCAGCCCCAAAGTCTTTCCAAACACAGTTTCAACCACTAAGGCACGAAGGACACGAAGCCGGCCGGGCGCACTTGGGCACTGGCGCCAGACCGACTTTCCTGCGTGTCCTTCGTGTCTTGGTGGTTGTGCAAAATAGGGTGAGCGCTAATGCGGCCAGTCCCAAGCCGGGCGGTTCCGGCACGGCGTGCAGGGCAGCAAGGCTGCCGCTGCCTGGCGTCAGCGGCGCGCGGACAAAGCCGAACTGGTTCCGCCAGGCAAGGAGATCGAGATCATCGACGTCTCCGTCCAAGTCGGAATCGCCCTGAGTATACAGCGCGCCGGTGGCGCCTTGCGAATTGCGCCACACGACGTAGTCCGAGGCGTCGACCGACCCGTCCAGGTTGAAGTCGCCCGTAACAGTGCGTACGAGTTGCGTGATCATGGTCGCAACATCGGACAAGTTCACGACGCCGTCGACGTTCAAGTCATAGAGCCAGGCGCCCGGGCCAAAGTTGCTATAGAGCGCGGCCATGTCGGCCGCGTTGGTGGCGCCCGAGGCATCCAGGTCGGCGCGGTGGAGTAACAAGTCGGAGTAAGAATCGAGGACGGCCTGGCCAGCCCCGGCGGCAACCAGCTCGCTCCCCAACAGGAACAAGTCACGGTTGTCGCCCAGGCCGTCCCCGTTGACGTCGAATTGAGCGCGGAATTTGCTGTTCTGGCTGTAGAGAATATCCTCGACGGAGCCGTTGCTCGTGCCGCGGATGTCGGTCGTCCCGTAGATGCCGCTGGAGTTCATGTCGCCGAAGCCGGCGCCAAGATTCGTGTCGGTGAACAAACCGGGAATGCGTTGAATGTTGAAATTCCCAGTCACTTCGTAGGTGACGATCGTGGCCACGTGGTTGCCGGTCACCACGCCGCCGATGCCGCGGACGAATTGATCGCGGTCATAATAGCCGGCCTGGTTCGTGCCATTCACCTGGGCCAGGATTTGGGGCTCGGTCAAGTTGGCCGGCAGGTCGAGTAGCACGTGCACAGTGTCGGCCGTCTGGTCGGTCGAGCGGACAATCAGGTCGCGATTGTTCGGATTGTTGGGATCCGAGGCGTACGGATCGAAGCTGACGACCGCCGACTCGGGCTTCAAGCGGTCGATGTAGACGGTACGCTTGAAATCGGTGAACACGGGCGTGCCGGCCACGGCTCGGCGGCGGAACGCGCGGACCGTCACATAGTGACGGCCCTCGGAGAGTTGCGTCGCGTCGATGTTCTGAATGTAGAGGCCGGTGCCGGTGCCGCTGTTGCCCCCGGAGCCGTTGTCGATGTAGCCGGGGACGCGGGTATCGGTGAAGCCTTCAAACGCGTAAGAGATGTCGGCCGGGTTCGGGACGTCGATGCCCGACACGTTATTAAGATTCATGCCGCCGTCGATGCGAAGAACAGCCTGGTCGCCGTCGGCTTCGAAGTCGCGGACTGGGTTCGCTTCGCCCATTGGGGCGGGGAGCGTGACGGGAGTCGTATCGAGCCGCACGCTGAACGAATTGGCGGTGACGACTTCGATGTCGGCCAACCGGGCGGTGCCGTTATTGGCCTGCGTTGGCGTTGCGCCTTCGAGCACCTGCGATACATTGGTGAACGAAAGCGTGCCCTGCGGCGTAGCCAAGCCGTAGATCACATAGCCTCGGCCGTGCGTCGAATTGCGCGGGACGCGCATCGTCACCTGGCCGCTGGCGTTGACGCGAATCGCGTCGGGAATGTTGTTCGCCGGATCGACCGTGGCGCTGTTGGCGTTGCCCGTCAGCTCGACGAGGACCGAGTTCGCAGCGAAGCCGGTGGAGACGGGCGTCCGCTCGTCGTAACCGGAATCGGACCGACTGTTGAGACCGATGATCGCCGAATTCTCACGTTCGTAAATATAGATATTGGACTTTTGACCGTCGCCGTTCGTGTCTCCAAAGGCCTCGTCGATCCAACGTTCCTTGAAATTGCCGCGACCGTGCGAGTTTCGAATCTCGACGAGTTTCGCCACATGATTGCCATGGAAGCCGCCGAGTGCGTCGTTGCTCATGGAATAGCCGGAGCCGCCAATATCGACCGGGAAATTTCGCCCTTCGCCGAACTCCTTGGCGTTCATGTAGACGAGCGTGTTTCCCGGCATCATGAGCGTGTAGGCGTACGCGACCTTGTACAAATCGGGGCGCTGCCCGCTGTGGTCGTCATGGCCGTCGACGAACATCACGCCCTGGCTGCCGTTGTGCAGGCCGTCGTCGTTCACGTCCAGACTTGCACTGCGGATGCCGTGCCAGTTGTTCTGCAGTCCGTTATCGGACAGGTTATCGACCATCCGCCAAAACAGCGGGAAATCGAGCGCGTCGCGGTTGCCTTTCACGGTCGTTTCGTTGGCGGCAATGGCGTACCGATTGGCCAGGTCGCGGCGAATGTACGGCTGGACGTTTCCCGAGTTGCCGTCGGCCACTTCGGAGAACATGTAGGTCGGCTGCACCGTGCCGTCGAAATTCATCCGCGGGCTGGTCGCGTACACGGCGTGATCGAAGTAGTTGAACACCCAAGTTGGCATGTGCCGGGCCGCGTCAACGCGGAAGCCGTCGACGCCGATCACCTCGATCATCCAGTGCAAGTTCCGCATTAACAGGCCGGTCGCGTTCTCTTTCTTGGCGTCGCCGGCCAGCGGGTTATTCAAATTGAAGTGTTTGCGTGTGAACGCGCCACCCAAGTTCGGGTCGTTCATTGCCGGGTACGGCAGGCTATCGTCCGGATAGAAGCGGGCGTTGTTGGCGTCGACCTTGTTCCAAATCGTGCCGGCCGGGATGTTGTCCGCATTCGCGGCGACTGGATGGCGAATGAGCTGGTGGTTCTTCTCTTGTGCGATATCGAGCAGGCCGAACAGGCTGCCGTTGACAGGGTCCGACTGGTAACTGACCGACGGATCGTGAAAATCGCCGAAGGTATCACCGGACGTCGAGAGCACAAAACCAGGATAGCCGCCCTGGGTGACGAAATTCGGCGTGTTCTTATTGCGGAAGCCGTCGTGGTTGGGCACGAAATCGGTGTACATGCGGACGCTGGCGTTGTGCGCGGCCGAGACGGCCGTCTTCAGCGACGTTTCGGTGCCGTACAGCGTTTCATTCCGCGGTTTGCCGAGGTCAAAGCGGTCGAACAGGTCGTAGCCGACGGATAGGTTGCCGCCATCGGCCCGTTGGGGCGGCGGCAGCCACATTTGGCCGTAGCCGGTCTGGAAGATGTCGGGCATGCGGTTCTCGATCGTCGACCACTTGGCCTCGAACAACTGCAGCATGGCCGGCTCGGAGCGGTCGACAGCCAAGGCGCTGGTCGAGACCAGGACGCCGATCGCCGCCGCGACGGCGAGCCCGCATCGCGCGGCGCGGCGTCGCCAGGATTTCCGTTTCTTTGTCATGCGCTCTTCGATCCGTTCCGTTCAGAAGGTTTCTATTGCTGGCCGCGCGATTTCCAACCGGCCGGCGGCTGCGACTTCAGCTCCAAGTTGATTTCGTTGCTGCCGGGGCTCACGGTGTAGCGGAGACCGGAACTTTCCTTTGACTTGTACCACAACGGTGTAATCGGCTTGCCATCCGGAGGAGGACCGCCGCTGGCAGACTGTTTCGTTGGGGGTGGCTCGTGTGCCGACACGGTCACCTGATATTCACCCGCGGGCAGCCCCTCCTCACTTCCGGTCTGCACCGAGTAGGTTCCATCTTCATCGATCCGCGCGTAGGCCGCGGGTCCGCTTTGCACCGGGTTGAACGAAACCATTCCGCGTGTAACCTTGTTGGCATCGAGGGTCACGATGCCCGATACACTGGCATCATAGGGTCCGCCGCAGCCAACCAGGGACATCGTCGCAATTGCGATCCAAACGCATTTCATCACAACGCTTCCGCCAACCTTAACAACGTGCTTTTTCAATTCGACCCACATTCCGCGGCGAGCAATCAAGGAACACTCACCGATTCGCCGCCATTGCGCGTGCCAAGTCCCCGATAAACATTGTGGTCGATGCTCTCCGGGATGAAGTGCACCGAGCCATCAGACATGGCAAACTGCACTCCGCCAGGGTGCAGGCTTTTGAATCCGCGGACCTCGTTCCAGCGCGTCGAGCGAAGTTCATCTTCCGGCGCGCTTAGTAGCAGGAAATTCAGCGGAATCCCGCACGACGCCCAAGTGCCATCGGAGAAAAACGCCGCTGAGTGGAAGTCTTGCGACACGACGCCTTCGCCGACCATTAGCGTGTGGCTTTGGCCATCGGTGATCTTCTTCAAACTGATGGGCCGAATCCAAGAGTTTCGGAACAACAGTCCATTGCAACTGATGTTATTCTGGCAGTCGGGATGCGAGCCAAGATCGGGCCAGGGAGTTGCGGTGCACAGTGGGTCGCCCGGGCTGCTCGTCAATTTGCAGATGACGTGGTCGCCGGCGACCCCCTTGTAGGATGTCGTGCCCGTGAGCACTTCGGTATTCGATCCCCACCACCACTGCCGAACGGAAGGCCGCGCCGACGGATCCGACGGGCAAGTGAGCCACGGCAACTGCGTCGCGATCGCATTCCGAATCGGCACGGCGCCCAGGCCTCGACCGCTGCTCGCCTCGCATTGAAAGTCGCCGACATAGCCAGCCTTGATCAGATCAAACATCGGCTGTTCTTCCATCGCCGGCAGAATGTCCACTGTCCAGCCCTTGCCGTTCAATCCGGCAGGTCTGGCCGGAGGCGCTACGTTGACTTGTGTCCACGTCCCGCCCTGCTGTTTCCATTCCCAGCTTTCGAGCCACTGGTGAACGCTCGTGGGAAGATGCTTTTTCGTGTCATTAAAATTCAGGCACGCCAGGCCGATGTTATGGAGATTGTTCGAGCAGGAAATACGGCGGGCCGCTTCGCGGGCGGCCTGGATCGCCGGCAGCAGCAGGGCGACCAGGATGCCGATGATCGCGATCACGACCAAGAGTTCGACAAGCGTAAAACCACGTAGCAGACACACTCCGTGTGCCGTAACCGAAGTGTGCGAACGACGAGAATTTTGCGCAGCGTCTGCGGACGGCACGCGGTGTGTGCCTGCTACTTTCCGTCCGCCTTGTATCCGCCAAAACCGCGTCATTGAAGAGCAACCGACCGGCCTGCGTAGGCCGGGCCTTCCGAAACCAGGGTCAAAAACTCTCGTTCCAGCAGCGAAGTCGCGTCCGGGCCGCGGCCGTTCATCGCAGTCACGCGCGGCATCAGGCGGTCGGGCCCGCGGCTGCGCCGGCCTGTGACCGCGCGAAACGTCGTCCCCATCCGAATCTCGTCCACCTCGTGAATCTTGGAACCGTGGAAATTGCCAATGCCAATCCGGTCGAAGGCGAAATTCCCGAATAGCTCCGCGTCCACCACGCACGCCTGCTCGTCGACCAGCGACGCCGGATTGCGGAATACCTCGACGCGGTCGCGATTCCCGGGGCCGAACGTAATCCGGACCACGAAAAAGTTGACGTCGGTCGCTTCCTGGCCGAGGGCCGGGAAGTTCCGCGCACCATACACATTGTAATTGGATGTTACACCATAGCCGGTGTTTTCGGCGCCATTTCCGACGCACAGGACGCGGTAGGCGTTGCCGTCGCTGCGGTGCAGCTCCAGGCCGTAAAATACGTCGTTTAGCTTGTCGACGCGCTGCATAAAGCTCAGGTACACCGTCGTTCCGTCGCGGCCCACCAGCCGCATGCCGTCCTGGTTTTCGACCAGCCCGGCTGCGTCAAAAACGCCACCCACGGACGTACTTAGCGAGCGGCGGATGCGGTTCTGGTGGGCGGTTTGCACGGCCCGGTTGCCCATCGGCACGAGGCCCTTGTACTGCAGACTGCCCGGTTTCACGCCGTTGGAATTCGCATCCTCCTGAGCATCAGCCTCGACGTTGAACCACGGCCCGGCCCAGCCGAAGCCGCCGTTCTGCTCGGCCAGCGGTCCGGCCGGATAATTGAAGCCATCGTAGGCGTACAGGCCGTCGTGCGGGCCGGACGCGACCGACAGCGAGCGGACAAACTCGTCGCCACGGGCCGGGATGCGGGCCACCAGAGAAACGGCCGGCTGAATCCGCGCCGCCTCGGCCGTGTTCAACTCGACGGTGCGGACCTGCTTCCCGCTTCCGTCGAGGAGCTGCGCCTTCACAAGGCCGTTGAACACGTGGATTTCGGTGGCCCCCTCGCGGTCTGCCATCATGCCGAACTCGGTGCCGAGATCGACGACGTTCAATCCGGCGGTGGCCACTTCGAAGCCGCGCGCCTGTTCCGGCACAATGGCGGCGAGCCGACCTTCTCCGAGTCGGGCCTGTCCGCGGGCGCGGACGTCAAACGTCGCCGGGCCTTCGAGCACGACGGTTGCGCCGTCGTCGAATGTGATCTCCACCAGGCCGGCCGCCAACTCGAGCCGCTGGCCCGGCTGGAGCCGCGAGCCAAAGCCGACGCCCTTGGTCGCCAGTTGCCACAGGCAATTGCGCGTGGCAGTGATCTTGGCCACCGACAGGCTCGCGTCGGCCGCGACAACGTCGACACTCTTGTCGTTTTTGTCGCTGGACTGAGCCACCTGCCGGGCGGGCGAGTGATTGGCGAACAGATACGTGAGCCAACTGCTGCCGACCGCCACGCCGACCAGCGCTGCGGCCGCGGCGGCCCACCAGATTCGCGATTTCGGATTTCGGATTTCGGATTTCGGATCAAGATCGTCGCTCCGTGAATCCGCAATCTGCAATCCGATATCAGCAATCTCCCCCACAGCCGCATGTTGAGAATACAACTCGGCATGGAGGAAAATGTAGTCGTTGTAGAACCGGCGGGCGTTGTCGTCGTTGGCCAAGAGCGCGTCGAGCCGCGCGTAATCGTCGGCTGTGAGCGTGCCATCGCACAGAGCGCCCAGCAGGCGGTCGAGATTTTCTTGAATGTCCGTCGCCATCAACTTATCCCTTCCACGGACAACGTGCGCTGGATGCACTCCATCAGCGCTTTACGAATTCGATTGAGGGCCTTGTACACGGTGTTTGCCGGCCGGCCTAATTCCTGCGCGACTTTTTTGAAGCTGGCCCGGCTGTCGCTGTAACAATGTTGCACCAATTGCCGGTCCTTCTCCGGCAGCTTGCCGAGGCACTGCCGCAAGGCGTCCCGCCGCGATTCGAGCAGATCGGCCCGATCGACCGCGTCTTGTGCCAGCAGATCGACGGTCGCGTCGCTGAGCTGCGGCCCGACGCGGCGCTGCTGCCGGCGGAAGCGATACACCTGGTGATGAGCGATGACGCTCACCCATTTCACAAAGTTGGTGCCCAACTCGAACGTCTCGTATTCCCGCCACAACACAACGCACACCTCTTGAAACACTTCCTCCGCGTCGGCCGAACTGCTCAACAGCGACACGAGGTAGGCGAACAGCCAACGGTCGTGCTGGGCAAAGAGCCGCGCAAAGGCGTCGCGGCGCTGGGCATCGCTCAATTCCCTATTGCGACGTTTGCTGGTCACGACCGTCTCCGCCGTAGTTGGGCCCTTATTCCGTCATCAATGGGGCAGGCTACGTACTAGGTTAGGCGCTTGGGTAGCCGGTTTGGTACATGATTTCGACGAGAAAGCGACGGTTTCTGGCCTCGAGCCGGCGTCCATCGAGCTGATGGCTCGGAGGTAGGTACGTGGCCCGAAAGAGGCGACAGACATTGCCGCAAATGCTTTTCTACCACCAGGTTAAAGCGTTCACAACCAACAACTTTTGGGCGAATTGGCAAAAAATGCTGCGCCGGAGCCAAAAATCCGTACCAATCGAAATCGCTCAGCGACTAACCTGGATGTGGAGATATGCCCGGCACTGCGCAGGCGATGGGCGTCGCCGGCGCGAAATGGTTGTGACGAGCAAGCATCGCGATTCGGAATTGCGACGAAGACTCGCTCGGAAAAGCATCGAATACGAAATGGCGGCGCGATTCTTTGGTTGAGGCGAGGAATTGATATGCATCGGCGATTGTGTGAATTCGCGTTTTGTGTAAGTGTCGTGGGTGCTAGCCTGCTGGCGGCACAGGCGCACGCCACCATCATTGCGACCGATAGCGCCGCCGATTCTGTGTACGCGTCATGGGATCCGGGTGACAACGGCGGTACCGGTTGGGGCGGCGGATGGACGTTTCGAAATCAGAGTAATACCGTTCTGACGACGACAAACGGCCAGCGCGGTTGGTTTTCGGGCAGCTCGCTCGGCAACAATAGTGGTGAGACGGACCTTCCACTCCCTGGAGATTCCGACATCAACACTCCATCGTCAGGATCGGGGCGCGCTTGGGGCCTCTATTCGAATGGGACTACCTTGGACCAGGTCTATGCCATACGCCCGCTGGGCAGCAACTTGCTCGTGGGCGACACGGTCTCTTGGTACATGGATAACGGAAACATCGCCTCCGGACAGGTTGTCGGACTGCGGTTTCTTAGCGACGCGACAAATATCAATTCGCGAGTGTTTGAGGCTCGATTCGTCGGCGGCGACACCTTTTACACGACGGTTGGAACCCCGAACCAGACATCGACGATCGGCTTTACGCGCCAGGGCCTGCTTCTCCAGTACACGCTCACAGGCTCTGACACATACAGTCTGAAGATCACTCGCTTAGAAAACAATGTCTCACAGACCATGACTGGCACAAACGTCAACGCCAATGCAATCGTTGCGCTGGCCTTCAAGAATCAATACGCCGGTTCAGGTGCTGCGTCCGACGGGTTTCTCAATACCATAACGCATATCCGGACAATTCCGGAGGCATCCGCCGTCTGGCTGTGCAGTCTGACGCTCCTCTATCTGCTGCGACCAACGCGGCGTCGGGTCGCGTAAGACATGAGTCCGATTCGCGAGTTGGACCAATAAATCGAGCCTGCCATGCAGGGCGCATGACAGGCTCAAATCGTTTGCTTTATGACGTAACTGGCGGACCGGCTAGCGCACCGTGCTGCCGGCTTCCGAAGGCACGCGGCCCAGGTCGAACACCTCTTGCTCTTGCGGCTGGGAGCTGATCCCTTCCGTGCCAGTGTAGCTCTTGCGCTTGGTGAGGCGGCCGTCTTCGCTCCACCACCGCCATTCGCCGATGTACGTACCTTCCTGGTATTTGCCGATGGCCGACTTCAGCCCGTTCGGGTGATACCACACCCACAGGCCCTGCGGCACATCGTCCTTGTACTCGCCCGTCACGGCGATCTGACCGTTCTCGTGCCAGAAGATAAACGTGCCCGACTTCTTGTCGTTCTGATAGAAGCCTTCCTGCAGCGGCTTGCCGTTGGAGTACCATTCCTTCCACGAGCCGTGGCGCAGGTCCTTGCCTTGTGTCGTGTACGCGGCAAAGTGCAGGTTCCAGAAATCGTCCGGCGATTTCTTGACCGTGGTCGCGGCCAGGTACAGGGCTTCGGTCTTCTTGTTACGAGTGCCCGTGTAGTACGTGGTTTTGTTGACCACCTTGCGGCCATCGACGTAGCTGGCGGTCCGTTCGAACTCGCCGCTCTTGTTGTTCACTTCCAGCACGTCGCCGACCGGCACGCCTTCATCGTAGGTGGCCTGGCGGTACATCTTGCCGGTGGGTAGCCAGGCGATCGACGGGCCGTGCCGTTCGCCGTCCTTGAACGTGATCTGCACGACCTTGCGCTTGTCGGCGTCCTCGATCAGCCACTCACCGTCGATCACGCCGTTGTCGAAACTCGCCTGCGAGGTGAAGGGAGCCTTGAAGCGATTGTACGGATGTTCGTTGAGCACGGGCGACTCGTTGCGGTTGACGAACCGCGTCCACAACCCGATGCGTTTGCCCATGTCGTATTGACCTTCGGCAACCACTTCGCCGCCAGTGGCGAACATCTTCCACGAACCGTGATTGACGTAGTTCTTGTCGGCGTCGAGGACGACGCAGCGCTCGATGCGGACGTTGCCATTGGCGTAGCGTTCGCGGACGACTTCGACGGCGCCGTCGTTCGCGGCCACGCCGTTGGTGTCATCCAGGTAGGCATTCTGGCCGATCGGAGCGGCGTCGGCGACGTTAAAATGGTCGGAGATTTGCGACTTGGACACCTGTTCCACGGCGCAGGCCGAGTGGATGGTCAACGCAGCGACAATAAACGCGGCCGCCCGCAACGGGGCACGCCAGCAATCAACACGATGGTTCATTGAAAAGTTCTCCTTCCGATGGATTACGTAGTAGACGAGTGGCCAGCGAGCGATAGCATCGCCGAGCGAAATTGCGCCGCTTCTTTTACCCAATCGGACGGGAGCACGGTCCGCCTTTGGGCCGATCGAAAAATCTGACGAGAAGTTGCCGCAACTACTCAAGAATGTCGCTGTCACGCGACAGCGTGACTGGCAGCAGTGCTCAATCAGTTGCTGGTAGTGCAGGCGTCCGCAAGCATGCATGCCGCGCGCTAAGCCGCAAGTGGCTAGACAAGTTTGGTTTTGCCGGGAATTGCGACTTTCACCGGCGGGACGTTGTCGTTCCAGGCGTACGCTTCCGGGCCGAGTTTCTGCTTGTTATTGAAGCACTCGTCCCATGTCAGCTCCTGGCCCGTGTAGGTACACATGCGGCCCATGATGGCGAGCATGGTGCTGTTGGCCATGTACTGGCCGTTGTTGATGGGCCGGCCGTCGCGAATGCTGTTGAAGAGCGCGACGTGCTCCAGGTCGTACATATCGATTTTCTCGGCCGCCTTCTTATCGAACTGCCAGGGATTTTCGCCCTCAATGCGGCAGTCATTCGGCATGAATGCCTGCCCTTTCGTCCCGCGAATCACTTCTTCCACGCGACTGCTGCAGTCCTGTTGCTGGCGGCACATGAAGTTGACCCGGATGCCGCTCGGGTATTCGTAGAACACGGTGTGGTGGTCGTAGATGTCGCCGAATTCGCGCCCGGTGCGCTGTTGGCGGCCGCCGGTGCCAAAGGCTTTCACCGGGTGGACGTCGCCTTGGACCCAGGCCGTCTTGTCGAGGCTGTGGATGGCCTGCTCGTTGATGTGGTCGCCGGACAGCCAATTGAAATAGAGCCAGTTGCGGATTTGGTATTCCATGCGGCTCCACTCGGGCTTGTCGCCGCGGTGCCAGAGCGAGCCGGCGTTGTAGCACGATTCGATGGCAATAATGTCGCCAATGGCCCTGTCCTCGGTGATGCGGCGGACCGTTTCCTGGACTGCCGGGTGATAGCGCCAGCACAGGCCAGAGACGACGGCCAGGCCTTTGGCCTCGGCCTTGGCACACGTGTCGATGACGCTGCGGACGCCGGGCGCATCGACGGCAATCGGCTTTTCGACAAACGAGTGCTTGCCCTTTTCGACGGCATAGGCGAGGTGCTCCGGGCGGAAATGGGGCGGCTCCGTCAATAGCACCACGTCGACGCCGCTGTCGATCACGTGCTTGTAGGCATCGAAACCGGCGAATATACGGTCGGGGTCGACTTTCACCTGGTTTTTGACGCCGTCATCGCGCCGAAGTTTGTCGACGCTGCCCTGGGCGAAGTCGGCGAAGGCGTCGCCAACCGACACAAGCACGTTTTCCGGATTTGCGTGCAGAGCGTTCTGTGCAGCGTGCGTGCCGCGCCCGCCGCAGCCGATCAGGCCGATGCGCAAGCCTTCGCTGACGCCGGCGTGCACGGTCCGTGGGACCGCCAGCGTGCCGGCCAAAGTCGCGCCGACTGCCAGGCCGGTCGACGTTTTCAGAAAGTCACGACGCGTTGGATTTGTCGTTGTGTTTTCCATGTCGTTGCGCCCTTGTGGACCACTTGTGGCTGCTCCAACGCTATTGTCCTCGGTCCACACAGGCGAGGCAAGCGTTCGAGGCGATCAAGAGCGCAATGAATTCGGCGAACTGCGCAGAAGGGCGATGCAGAATTAGTGTACTTATCTCGCTCCGCGAGATGATTGCCCTCTCACAGAACGAGAGGAGTCGATTGAGACTACGCAGCCCGGCGTTTTTGATCGCGGGCCACTTCGTGTGGAAATCTCAGGATCTGATCGTCGGCCGTTTTGCCGGCGAGCGCGGCCTCCGGATCGGGCTGGGCGAGCCCATGACGCATTTCCCACAACTTGGCCTGCTTCAGGTACGAATAGAACGCCGTGTACGTGCACACCTGGAAGCCGGGGATGCCGTCGAGAAAGCCGAGGCGGAGAAAATATAGTTGCAGGAATCGCAGCGGCGCGCGGGTGATCATCGCCAGCATGCTGGGTCCGCGGCTTTGATCGCGCATGTTGAGGGCGCCCCAGCCGGCGTAGCGGTTCAGCTTGTAGAGAAATTGGTCGGAGTCCCACGTCGTGTAATGCAGGAGCGGATGTGCGAGGCGACCCACCCGGTGCGGCGGCAGCTCGACCTCGGCATGTACCCACCGTTTCTGGTAAACGCCCTGGTCGCGGCGGAAGAGGCGGATTACATCGTCGGTATTCCAGCCGCAGTGCTTGATCGGATAGCCCAGGAAGTGGTTGAGGCGGCCGATCCAGTAGCCGTCCTTATCCGCAGGTGGCGACGCGAGCGTGCGGCGGATGTCGTCGGCCAGAGGGGGCGTGACGCGCTCGTCGGCGTCGACCACGAGCACCCACTCGTGGCGCGCTTGCGGGATCGCCCAATTCTTGAAGTTGGCCGAGTTGACGTATTCGCGCTCGATGATGCGGCAGCCGCCGATCGAGTGAACGATGTCCAGCGTGCCGTCGCTGGAACCGGAATCGGCGATGAGAATCTCATCGGCGACGTCCCGGACCGATTCGATGCAGGGTCGGATGTTGCGGCGCTCATCCTTGCACGGAATGAGCGCAGTGAGCTTGGCTGCCACGACGAGCCCCCTCGGAGTAGCTGATTAGCGCGCGTAGAAAAGAACGCGGGAACGCGCTGTTTTGTTCTATCGGCGGGGGAGGCTCGTGTGCTTGAGGGGGCAGCGATCTGCTGGCGATGCTGGCGAAGGTGTACGTCCGCCTGAAGTATGGCCTAAGGCATCGCCGCGAATTCCTGATAGGCTTCCGCAATGCCGGCTTCCTCCGTGGTGCCACGGTGCAAGAGCACGCGATAGCAAAGCGTCAGCTCGTCGCCCTTCTTGATCGTGTAGGCACCCTGCTCCGACAGTTCTTTCTTGGGGAAATCCTTCTGACCGAATGGATTGGCGGCGAACAGGCCGTACGTGCGGACGTGCCAGCGGGTGTTGGGGCGGAAGCTCTTGGGATGGCTGAAAATGGCGATGCCGAGTGGTTCGCCCTCGACCGGCCCGGTGTAATCGACCCACGGGGCCGGGATGCCCCACGCGGCCTCGTTCTCCAGCCGCTGATCGTTGGCGATGCGGCCACCCAGCTTGGCTTCCACGCGCATCGTGTCCGGAACGCGAACGGCGAACGTGCCTTCTTTGGTATCGCCAAAAGTGACATCACTGTCGGTCGCCTTGATCGTGATCACGAAGTCGATCCAGCGGTCGCCGTTGGCGCGCTGGCCGAAACGGAGCGTCCGCTCGTCCTCGAACATGCGCTTGTCACCGTTCATCCAATCGTTGCGCGTAACGATCGTGGCGACCTTGTCGTCGCTCTCGGCTTTGACGAATTCGCGATGGGCGACGTGGGGGCCGCTGTCGCCTTTCTTGTCGTTGCGGTTGGCGGTCCAGAAATCGGCGCGCCGCACGTCGGGGGTACTCACTTCGTCGTGGGTGAACCAGATCGACTGATGGTGCGGATGATCGTTGGTGCCGCCTTCGACACTCTCGCCCTGCGGATAGGCCCGCGTCATCGGCTTCCCCGTTGGGCCGATGACGGGCCACAGCGCGGGCGAATGTCCGGCCTTGGTCAGGTATTCAGTGAACATCTTGCCGTCGATCTTGACGACCTGCCCACGGTCGCTCGGCTCAACCGTGACTTCGGCACGAACCTTCGCAGGAATCAACAGCAAACAACCCAGACAGGTCGCAGTAGCAATCGTCAACCGATTCATGGTGTCCACACAAAGTTGGTTGAAAACAAGAATGTCTCACGCATAGGCGCTAAGGCTCTAGGGAATCCGGAATTAACGCTTTTTTGCGCCTTTGCGTGAGGCTAATCGGAATTCGTTGCGAATTAAGAACGTGTTTTGAATTTGTTTTGCTGGTTGCCACTGGGTGCCACTGGCTTTGCCAGTGCCGGTGTTGGCCTCACGGTTTGTTGCGTATCGGACCGATTTGGCTGCGGCTTGCACTGGACCTTTACGAGTTGGAATCCTTGCACACCCTGATGGACCACAAGGGTCGGGAAAGTAGAACACTGGCGGAGCCAGTGGCACCCAAGTTTTAAAACACGTTCTAAGAAATCTCCGGCACGATGAACGGAGCGCGGTCGGCGCGGCGGAGCATTTCGTCGGCCGCCTGGTTGTTGGTGAACCGCTCGGTTGCCGTGTCCATCTCCAGCGCCGCACCGGCTGTAACGACGGGGTGGTCGACGTCGACTTCGTTGGCCTTCAAGTGCTGAAGCATGCGATCGACCGCGTCGCGCAGGTACTCATTCTTGCTACCGACCGATTCCATGATCTCCTTCGCCGTGCGCGGTTCGCCCAGTTGATGGGAAATGCCGCCCGTGTGGCAGAGAGCACTGGACAGGAAGCCAGTGAGCGCGTCGGCATTCTGGTCGGACTGCTTCCGCGACTTGACTGCGTCCAGGAAGTTGTTGAAATGGTTGCCGCCGCCGCGGAACGACTCGATCTGTTGGCCGTCGCTGTCGTAGGCGCGGCACTGACCGTAGGAGTCGGTCGAAACGACGTAACCGTTCTCGCACTGAACCACCACGCCGATCCGCGAACCCTTGAAGTTGTCCATCGACCAGTTTCCGGCCTGTGCCTCCTTCGATTTGGGCAGGCCTCGCGTTTCAAAGATGAGCGGGCAGCCGGGATAGTCGTGGAGCACGACTTGCGTGTTGGCCGAGTTACCGGCGTCGTCGTAACCAAGCCGGCCGCCGTAGCTCAGCACCCTCGGCGACAGTGTCTGCGCACCGTGGAACCATCGGGCCACGTCCATCTGGTGGATGCCCTGGTTCCCCATGTCGCCGTTGCCGGTGTTGTAATCCCAATGCCAGTCGTAGTGCAGCTTCGGGCGATATAGATCGACCTTGGCCGCCGGGCCGCACCACAGGTCGTAGTCGATGAACTCCGGAATCTGCAGCGGCCTATCGAGCTTGCCGATGCTCTTCCGGGGTTTGTAGCACGTGCCGGTGACGCATAGCACTTTGCCAAGCTTGCCGCTCTGCACGTAAGCCACGGCGTCCTTGATGGCCTGGCTCGACCGGGCCTGCGTGCCGCACTGGATAATGCGGTTGTAGGTCTTCTGGGCTTTGGCGACCTGCCGGCCTTCCCACACGCCGTGGCTGATCGGCTTTTCGCAGTATACGTCCTTGCCGGACTGGGCCGCGAGGACGGTGATCAGCGCGTGCAGGTGATTCGGCGTGGCGGTTGAGATCGCGTCGATGTCGTTGCGATCCAGGATCCGGCGGAAGTCGGTCACCTGATCGAGCTTGCGGCCGTTGTCCTTCTCGAATTTCTTCGCGGCCTTGCCGAGCACTTGGCTATCGCAGTCGCACAGTGCAACAAGCTGTTCCTTGAATGCGCCGATGTGGCTGCCGCCGCGGCCGTTGAAACCGATCGTCGCAATGCGGATCTGACTGTTGACATCGGCTCGGGCAATGCGCGGCAGGACAGAAACCGCAGCAGCGGCTCCCGCCGCCTGCATCAGGAACGTACGACGTGTTTGTTTCGACATCGCAAACCTCCAATGTGAATTGTGTCAGATAGCTCGGGGGCCAACCGAGAGCGAGCCGCGTGCGCAGCTCAAGCATGGCTCACATTCTACCAGCGTCGGGTGGCAAATACGCTATCAGCCTGCCATGAATTTGTCGTCAACAATATACGGTAACGCGGAGCGGCACAGTTCTGCGAATTTTGAAAAAAATTGCGTAACAGTCGTCGTCACTCGTTGATGAATCGGCGGCAACTCTCCACACGGATTCGGACATCGAGACCGATTGTACGGCTGGGATCGGTACGGCGGGCGACCGCGGCCGGTTTGCGGTGGCCCTGCATAGCGAACCGTGAATCCGCCTCAACTCATTGTCGGCCAGCCAGTTAGGCGGACGGCTTTGCGGGCCCGTTCGCCTCCTTTGTGCCGCGGGCAGCCGCGTCGTCGTCCGCCATGGGGCCGGTGATGAGACGGGCCGCACGGTCGTAGGTGAAATAGTTCCAACCCCACTGCACCAGCACCAGCAGACGATTGCGGAAGCTGACCAAATTCATCAGGTGGATCATCAGCCAGAGGAGCCACGCCAGCCGGCCGCTGAAACGGAGCTTGCCGAAATCGGCCACGGCGGCCGAACGGCCAATCGTGGCGAGACTGCCACGGTCGCGATAGTGGAACGGGGCGAGCGGCCGGCCGCGAAGTCGAGCGGCAATGAGCTTGGCAACGTATCGGCCTTGTTGGATAGCCACCGGAGCGACCCCGGGAAGTGGCTTGCCGGTCTGGTGCGAGAAATTGGCCATGTCGCCGACGACAAAAATCTCAGGATGGCCGGGCAGCGACAGATCGGGTTCGACGGCAATGCGACCGGCTCGATCGAGCTGAGCGCCGGTTGCCTCGGCGAGCAGCCTGGCCAACGGCGAGGCTTGAACGCCGGCCGCCCAGACGACGGTCTGCGTTGGCAAGCGTTCTGTCGTTCCACCCGATTGAATCTCGACGTAGTCCGGCCGGATCGCCGACACCAGCGTTTTCGTTCTCACGGTGACGCCAAGTCGCTGCAGCGATTCCTCAGCTTTCTTGGAGAGGTCCGGCGGATAGGCGGAGAGTACGCGCTCTCCCGCTTCGACGAGCAGAATCTGGGCGTCGGTCGGATTGATCCGGCGAAACTCGTGCAGCAGGTCGTGACGGGCAATCTCGGCCACGGCCCCGGCCATTTCCACGCCGGTCGGTCCGCCGCCGACGATGACAAACGTAAGTAGCATGCGGCGGCGGTCGGCGTCGGCTTCGCGTTCGGCCAGCTCGAAGGCCGTGAGCAGGCGGCCACGGATTTCGGTCGCATCCTCGACCGTTTTCAGCCCGGGAGCGAGCGACTCCCATTCTGGATGAGCGAAATAGCTATGACTCGCGCCGGCGGCCACGATGAGCGTGTCGTAGGGAATTTCTGCGCCGTCGAACCGCACGCGGCGGGCGGCCACGTCGATGGCCTGCACTTCGCCCAGCAACACCTGGCAATTGCGTTGCCGTTCGAGAATGGAGCGCAGCGGGGCGGCGATGTTGGCCGGCGACAGACCGCCGGTGGCGACCTGATAGAGCAGCGGTTGAAACAAGTGGAAATTGCGGCGATCGATGAGCGTCACCTGCACCGGCGCGCGGCGAAGGGCCCGCACCGCATTCAGTCCGCCAAATCCGCCGCCGATGATGACGACGCGATGGGGCTGGGGACTAGGGGCTGGGGACTGGGGGCGGTCCAATGCCAAATTGGTGTCGCTGGGTGGACTGTTCATTTCGATCACGCAGTACGCAGTACGCTACGCCAGTCCCCAGACCCCAGACCCTATTCCGGCAGCGGCTTGTCTTTCGTTTCCGGCGCGAACGGTAACACACACAGGCCAATCAGGAAGATGCCGCACATCGTCAGGCCGGCGTAGCGGAGCGGTTCGGCCGTATGTGCGTAAACGTTTTTCGTGAGGTAGCCGAGCAGTAACGGACCGATGGCTGCCACGAACCGCCCCACGTTATAGCAGAAGCTCGTGCCGGTGCTGCGCAGATGCGTGGGAAACAGCTCAGGAAAGTAGATCGCGTAGCCTGCAAATAGCGACAAGATGCAGAATCCCATGATCGGCAACATCCAGAAGATCTGGTGAAAGTCGTTCAGGAAGTAATACACCGACGTTGCGCTCACGAACGCCGCGACAAAGCACACGGCAAAGGTCGGCTTGCGGCCGATTCGCTGAGCAAGAATTGCAAAGGCGTACATGCCGAAGGCCGAGCCGATATTCATCATGATCGAAGCGATACCTTTCCAGCGGGCCACTTGTCCGGCGACTTGCGACTCCGTCACTCCTTCGGCTTGAAACCGTTCACGCAGCACATTCCCTACCAAATCGGGAGAGTAAAATCCGACTCCCCACAAGCCCACGACTCCGGCAAACGCCAAGCCCAAGCCAACGAGCGCATGTTTGCGCCAAATTGGATTGCCAAACAGCTCGCGATACGAGCCGAGCTTTTCCCCGACCGATCCCTGGTGCGACACCAGTTGCCACCGCTCCGGCTCCCGCAGCCGCGCGCGAATCACAAGCGCCAGAAGCGCGGGAATCGCGCCGACCAGGAACATCGGCCGCCACACGTTCCCGACGACTCCCCGTTCGACGAGGGTGCCCATGGTCATGGCAATCAGGGCCGCCCCGATGTTCCCGATCACGGTCAGGGCCTGCAACACACTCAAACAATACGGCCGCGCCCGATCGGGCATGACTTCGGCCACCAGCGCCACGCCCACCGCGAACTCCCCGCCTACGCCCAGCCCAGTCAAAAATCGGTACGCCACGAAGTCCCAGAAGCCAACGCTGGCCGCACTCAGACCCGTAAAAATCGAGTACATCAAAATCGTGATCATCATCGTCTTTGCGCGGCCGAAACGGTCGCCCACGACGCCGAATATCAGCCCGCCAATTGCCCAGCCCATCAGGAAGATGGCGGTCGCGTAACCACCGTAGGCGTCGATCGTTGATTGCTCGGGCGTGCCGCCCAGCAGTTCCTTCATCGCCGGCTGGCGGGCCAACACAAACAACTGCTGGTCGAGGCAATCGAACAGCCACCCTAGCACCGCCACCACCAGCACGAACCACTGGTAACGGTTCAGATCTCGATACCAGCGGTAGCGCTCTTCGGGCATGGCTATACCGTAGCTGAATTCGCAAGAATTCAGAACAGCGCGGCAGTCTGAATTCTTGCGATTCAGCTACGCAATACACCTCACTCCGGCAGCGGCTTGTCCTTGGTTTCCGGCGCGAAGGGGAGAGTCAGCAGGCCGACCAGGAAGATCGAGCACATGGCCATCGCGGCGTACCGCTCCTTGAGCGGCGAGCCGAATTCTCCGAAGGCCATGGTCGCCAGCGCCGCGGAAAAGAAGCTGCCGCCGGCGGCCGCGAACCGGCCCAGGTTGTAGCAGAACGACGTGCCGGTGCTACGCAGGCGAGCGGGAAATAACTCGGGCAAGTAGATCGCAAAGCCGGCAAATACCGAGAGCTGCGCGGCGCCCATCAGCGGCATCATCCAGTACGCGTCGCTCGGCGAGCTCATTTTCCAATAGACGAGGAACGTGATCAGAAACGCCGACGTGTAGCCGATGGCGAACGCCGCTCGGCGGCCCAACGCCATTGCCAGGCGCGTGAAGAGCCACATGCCGGCCGCGGCGCCGAGCATTTGCAGCAGGAAGGCCTTGGCGATCGCGCCATTTACATTGGCTTCGATCTGTTTGACATCGGTCATGCCCTCGGCCTGAAAATGCGTCCTGAAGACGCTTTTCTGCAAATCGGGCGCGTACTCGCCAATTGCCCACAAGCCGATCACGCCCGTCGACGCCAATATCGCGCCGATAATGAGGTTTCTGCGCCAGCGAGTATCCTCCACCAGCCCCACGTACGGCGCAAGCAGTCCGCCCTTTGGCAGCAGGCCAGCTTCCTTTTGCCGCAGCCACGGCTCCGGCTCGCGCAGCCACCGGCCGGTGAAGATGACCAGGAGCGCCGGTATCGCGCCAAAT
>JBIOWO010000392.1:0-7729 GCA_044868555.1 Lacipirellulaceae bacterium
TTCGCGGTCAACCGGCTCGATCCGACGCTGGGCTTCAGCGGATTTGTGTTCTCGGCCTCGAGCGACGCGGTGAGCATTTTGCTGCGGGCGCTGCAGGAAAATCGCCGGGTGGAAGTTCTTAGCCGGCCGCAATTGATGGCGCTGGACGGACAGCCCGGCTACGTGCAGGTCGGCCAGGATGTGCCCACGATCGTGGCCACTAACGTCGATCCCATCGCCGGCACGAGCAACTCGATCACCTACCGGCAGGTGGGCCTGATTCTGGAAGTGATTCCGCGGATCAGCCCGGACGGCCTGGTGGTCATGCAAATCACCGCCAACAAGTCGGAAGTCGGGCCCGAAAACGAAGGCATCCCGATCTTTATCTCTCCGGCCGGGCAGACACTGCGGGCGCCGCGAATCGAAGTCGTGCAGGCGCGGACCACGATCAGCGCGCTGAGCGGCCAGACCGTCGTGCTGGGCGGCCTGATCCAAACGTCGAAACGGGACCTGCACCGCCGCGTGCCGATCATCGCCGATATTCCGCTGATCGGCGAGTTTTTCCGCTACGACAGCGTTTCGGAAGAGCGTCGCGAGCTGTTGATCGTCATGACGCCGCAGATCATCTACAACAAACTCGATTCGGACCTCGTGAAGCAGATCGAATCGTCGCGCATGAGCTGGTGCCTGTCGGACGTGGTGAACATCCACGGCGAAGCCGGGCTGCGGAGCCGCTGCGACGAATGGTTCGACGGCGAAACCGAAGCCGTGTATCCGGACTACATCCCGCAGGACGGCGAGATGCTGCCGATGCCGAGCGATCAGATGCCCGCGATGATGGGGCCGACGCTGCAGATGCCGACGGTGCAGTCGACGCCGGCCGCCGGCCCGACTCCCGTGCCAGCGGACACGCTGCCGACTCCGCCGCCGCCGACGGGTACGACGCCCTCGGTGCCGCTCATTCCACCGCAACCCACTCCGCCGACAGACAGTCTGCCGATGTCGTTGGAGGAGGATAATCAAGCCATGGTCGCGCCGGCCAACGTTCAACAGGCCGGCTCGAAGCTCGACATCCATGCCGCGTTCAACGACGCCCCCAGGCGGTTGCCGGACGCGGATGAATAGTCCGTGGTCCGTTGTCCGTTGTCCGTGGCAGGTAGCCAATGTTAAGTGGTTGGCAAACCTCGAATGAAACTGACAACGGACGACTGACCACGGACCACGGACCACGGACCACGGACAATGAACGCTATCGAACGGATTCGATTCGCCGTGTTGCTGGTGGTGCTCGTACTGGCGGGCGCGACCGGCTGCAGCATGCCCAAGGCCTTCAGCCTGGACAACGCCTGGCCGTGGGGCGATGACGAGGCGAAGCCGCAACTGCCGAACCGCGTGGCCGGCATATGGACCGACACTGTGCTGCACAAGGCAGGCGAGAAACCGCAGCGCGGTTTCGGCGGGCGGCTGATGTTCTACGGCGCGGATGCAGAAAAGCCGGTGATCGTGGACGGCGAACTGGTTGTGTACGCGTTCGACGAGACGGGGCGCGAAGTGACCGACAACAAGCCGACGCGCCGCTATGTGTTTCCCGCCGACCAAATGGCGCTCCGCCAAAGCGAATCGGCGGTGGGCCCGTCGTACAGTTTCTTTTTGCCTTGGGACGAGGCGGGCGGACCACAAACGGAAGTCAGCATCATCTGCCGGTTCCAGCCCAAAGGTGGCGCCCTCGTGATCAGCGAACAGACCAGGCATCTGCTGCCCGGCTCGTTGCGGCCAGCCGGGGCCGTTGCCGGTCCCACGACTCCCAAGCTGCCGGAAGGCGTGCCGTCGCGGCCGGCCTTCCCGAAATTGTCGAGCTATTTGACGAGCCCGCCCGGCGGGAGTGGTGCTCAGCAGGCCAGCTACGAGGTTGCGGCGAGCGCGGCGCCGAACACGCTGCCAGCGGCGACGACAGTTGCTGCAACGCCGCTGCCACAGATGACCACCACCTCGATCGCGCTGCCGCGGGACTTCCAAATTCCGCACGGTGTCGCGCCCGCCCCCATCAACGCGGCGGCAACACCAAACGCTCAACCAACAGTTCCGGCTGCCAATATCGCGGTTCCAGCCGCGATGTCAGGCCAGAATGCCAGCGAGAACCTGCAGCGAAGCCCGTCCACTACTGCGTATCAACCTCAAGGTCGGCCCATTTCGCCCGTTGCCTACAATCCCACGTATGCGTCGGCAATGAACGCTCCAGGGATCAATCAGCCCTTGCAGATACCGCCGCTCCGCACCATCGCTCCACCGACGGTAGCGACGCCATCAGCGCCGCAGCAAACGCAAGTGCCGCCACAGACAGTGGCGCCGACGAATGATGGGCAGACGGTTGTGTCGCAACAGATCGCGCCGCAGATGATGCAGATTCCGACCAGCGGAGCGGCGACGGTGACCTACCGATAACGGCTAATTCTGGTCGTTCGATTCGGCGACGGTCATCTCGTTGCGCACGCTCATCACGCCCGGTTCCATGGCGATGAGCCGTTCGAGCACCTGTCGCTGCGTGTCGCTGGCCGCCACGCCGCGGAGCACCACGACGTTGCCGTCGAGCGATACGTCCGGTTGCGCGACGCCCTGATCGGGCAGGATGCTTGACAGCCGCGTGCGAACCGTGTTCGCGACCACAGTGGGCGTCGGTCGCGCGGGATTGAACGCCAGCTCGAGTCGCACGCGAACGTTCGACGTGGCAGTCTCCGCATTGTTGGCGTTCTGCTGATTGCGATTATTGCGGTTGCTGTTCCGCGCGTTGCGATTCATCTGATTGAAGAACTGGGCGCCGGCGCGTCCCATCTGGTTGAACGCGGCCGCCATGTCGCCGCCATCGCGGCCGATGAACGCCTGGCCGCCGCCTTGTCCGCCGTACGCTCCCCCGCCTCTCCCTGATTGGCCGAATGCGGAACTGCCGAATGCGGAGCCGCCCATGCCCATACCGCTCATGCCCATTCCGCTCATTCCCATGCCACTCATACCCATTCCGCTCATACCGGAGCGGCCCATCATCGAGCTCATGCCCATGCCGGAGCTGCCAAAGGCTGAACTGCCCATGCCACCCATTCCCATGCCACTCATGCCCGTGCCGCCCATGCCACCGCCGCCGCGCTGGGCCCAGGCGAAGGTGCTGATCCCGACCAGAATGGCGAACGTCAGGCTGGCGGTGCAGATGCGTTGCAACATGGGTCGTACTCCCGCGAAGTTGGCCAGGCCTTTTTTGCCCCACGAAGGACGAATCGTGTCTGTTTTAAGCTACAGCCTGACCTGAGGCGGCCGCCCTCATTATATCGTATAATGGCCACCAAGTTTTATGGTCCGCTGACGAATTTAACCCCATGTGGACGCAACCCGACCACGAAAAAACTGCCGGTGGCGTTGAATTTGCCGGCCGGCCCCTCAGACAATTTTTCTGGAGCCTTTCCATGCTCGCTCAATTTGCCCGCCATCGGCCGCGTTTTTTCCGCATTTTGTGGATTGTCGCCGGTGTGGCGGGGCTGCTGCTGGCCCCCGCGTCGCCGACGTGGGCGGAGCGGCCTTCGGCTATGAAGCTGTTCCCCGAGGACACGCTGCTGTTTGTGCGGGTACGCAACGCCAAGGAGTTTGGCGAGCGGATCCGCGATTCGTCGACCGGCCGGATGGTCCGCGACCCGCAAGTGCAGCCGCTGATCGAGGACTTGTACGGCAAGGCGGGCGATCTGTACGCCGAGAAGGCGGAGGCGTTCATGGGCGTCTCGTGGGAGGACCTGCAAAAGCTGCCGCAGGGCGAAGTGGCGTTTGCGATTGTCGCTCGCCCCGGAGCCAAGCCCGCGTTTCTGCTGCTGGTGGACCAGGGCGAAGGGACTGCAGCGAAGAAACTGTTGGAACGCGGTTTGGAGGTTGTGGCCGAAAAGGGGGGCGACTTCTCCAGCGAAAAAATTGGTGACGTGGAGGTGACAGTAGTCCGCGACCCGGAGAACGCGGATCGGATGTTCGGCCTCTTCGAGCGCGAGAACACGATCGTCGTCGCCACCGACCCGAACGTCCTGCGCAACGTCCTCTGGCATTGGGACAACGTGGCGGGCGACGAGACCGGCGAGGCCGCTTCAGCGGCCGCGACGACTGCGCGGGAAAACAAGGAGCCAACTGACGCCGCCGCTTCGGCATCCGACAATGCGGCGGACGGAAAGCAAGGAAAGGAGACCACGGACAGCGCGGAGGAATTCGTTCCCACCCGCACGTTGGCCGATAACGGCAGGTTTTCGACGCTAGTTCGGCATTGTCGCCGCGAGCAGGATCCGCCGCCGCACGCGCTGCTCTTTATCGACCCGATCGGGCTGTTCCGGGAGTTCAGCGTGGGCGTTCCCGGCAATCAGATCGCGCTGGGATTCCTGCCGATGCTGGGCCTGGACGGCGTGCTGGGCGTGGGCGGCACGCTGACGTTTGCGACCGGCCCCTTCGACGACCTTGCGCATTATCACATCCTGCTGGACAATCCGCGGTCGGGCGTGCTGCAGTTGCTCACATTCGAGTCGGGCGACACGACACCGCAGCCGTTCGTGCCCTTCGCGACCGAGAATTATTACACGGGCCGTTGGAATGCGGGAGTGTTTTACGATCGGCTGCAGGCATTGGTCGACAAGCTGCTCGGCGCCGGCACATTTGAGAAGCAGTTTGCCGAAAAGGCCGCCAAGGAGATCGAGCTCGACGTTCGCACCGAGATCGTCGACAACCTGGCCGGGCGCGTGACCTGGCTGACCGGCTACGAGAAGCCGGCCCATTTCCGCAGCCAGAAGCATACGATCGTCGTCGAGCTGGTCGACGAAACGAAGGCCGCCGAAACGCTGCAGAAATTCCTCAAGAAATATCCCGATGATTTCGAGGAACGCCGTTTCGGCAGCGTGACGTATCATGCCATCACGCCGGAGTGGTGGCGAAATATGGAGGAAGAGCAGCGGCCGTTCAACGCGTTCGTCGGCATCATGGACGGGAATCTGTTCCTGGGCGGGTCGTGCCAGTTGTTCGAGGAGATGATCGCGGCCCGCGACGGGACGATCGATCGCCTGGCCGACTCGGAAGATTACGCCCGGATCACGGCCACGTTGGGCCGAGAAACGGCAGGCACTACGCCAATCGTGTTCATTGTCCAGCGGTCGGAAGAATCGATCCGTCACCTGTACGAGCTGTTGACGTCGGAGAAGACGCGCCAATTCATCGAGGAGCATGCCGAGGAGCAGCCGCTCATGGCCAAGCTGAACGAAGCGCTCAAGAACCATCAACTCCCGCCGTTCGAGACGCTGATGCAATACTACGGTCCCGGCGGCGCCATCATCTACGATACGGACAGCGGCTATCATGGCATCGGCTTCACGCTGCGAAACGAGGCGGCGCCTGAATAGGTCAGGCTGTGCCTGGCACTAGGAGATTCGATGGAACTCTCGCTCTTCCTCGCCAAGTTGATTGGAATCTACATGCTGGTCGTGGGCGCGGTGTGCATTGTCCGCCGCGACGCAATGTTCGGCGCTATCGAGGAGTTTCTCGCCGATCGGCCGGCTATGTTCTTGAGCGGCGTGATCGCCCTGGTCATCGGCATCGCGATGGCGATCGGCCATTCGGTTTGGGAGCCGAATTGGCGCGGCCTGATCACGCTCATCGGCTATCTCTCGATCGTCAAGGGAATTACCCGCATCGGCTTCCCCGATCTGCCCAAGAACGTGGCCGACCGATTCCGCAACGGCCCGCTCGTTTGGCTCTGGTTGGGCGTGGTGCTCGCGATGGGCGGCTATCTCACGTGGGCCGGGTTCGCCCACCGTTGAAGTATTGGCGGCGCTTTCTCACGGCGGGAGGATTCCGCGTACCGGGTGCGAATTCGCATCACGACCCAGAATCAGCGCGTTCTGCGACGAACCTGGCGCACGGCGATCGACGTGGCGACGGCAAAAAATGCCAGTAACTGGCTGGTGGGTTCGGGAATTGCCACGTCGGGACCCAATTCCAGGTCGAGCGGGGAAAACAACGTGGAAAACGGATCGTAGATGATCTCCAGATCGGTGCCGTCCAGATCGGCGCGCAGGATTTCGCCGCGGCCGCCCGTTCCCAAGGTGTCGCCGAAGTAAAGCTTGCCACCGCTGAGGTCAACCGCCAGGCCGGCCGGCCGCCCGAAGCCCCGGCTAACCAGTGTTGTTTGTCCCGCGCCCGTGAGACCGGCTCGCTGCACCACGCTGCCGGTGTTATTGGTCCAATAGACGAGGCTGTTGTCCAGATCGAGCTTGATCTTTGTGATGACTCCCGTTCCGGACAGTTCGAACTGATGCACGGCATCTGCAGCGGTCGCAACTCCAGAAAGCGGCATTGAGTTGAGGTGCCGGCCATTTGCCCAATAGAGGCGCCCGCCCGCAAGATCAAGTGCAATTCCCGAGACATCGTCAGCCCGTACCAGCGGATCGACGCCGACGAGTGAGTTCAAAAGTGCTTGAGAGACGAGCGACGTTGCTCCTGAGCCGTCGAGCGCGGACCGCTGGATGCTGGCCGATGCATTGCTCGACCAATACATTTTGTCGCCTGGAACATCGAGCGCGATATCGGTTGGCACCGAACCACCGGAGGGGCCGAGCGGGTCCTGGCCCGAGCCATCAAAGTTCACGCGTTGGAGCGCGCTACCTGATGAGTAATAGGCCCTGCCACCCTGCGCGTCGATTGCCAATGCGCGAGGATCAACTATGGATGGAAACATAATGACGTTATCAAAACCGGAGCCATCGAGATTGATCCGGCTGACCTGATCGCCAAGTCCCGGATCCGTAAAATAGAGCCGCTCCGCCAAAAGAGTGCCTGGTGCTGCGAGCGAAAACGTCGCGGTGAGAATTGCGATGATTCGCTTCATGAGCGTTGCCTCGGTGAATAGCAATTTGAGAGCACGGAGAATTCAGACGAGACCCGGATGATAGCTCGGTGAAAGCGGCCGGTAAACCACTTTTTTGGTTATTTTCCAAGAAAACCTTGTTTGTTGTGCAAGCTGAGATCTGCTAGGACCTGCCCGGTCACGTTCGTTACGCACATCGACGTCAACGATTGGCTTGCAATCATGAATCCATTGACGGAGTGTCGCGGCACCAGCTGCTGCATTTTCATATTCGTTGGCGCTCATTTGGAAACGATTGCGTGAAAAAACGCTGCTGCAATCGAGCGGATCCAGTCAGCGTTCAACTCTTTCGCCGATTGCCGTAGAATACATACGGGTGGGCACGGTCCACATTAAGGAAACATCCAATGTCGCTGTTCCAAGTTAGCGGATGCCTGGTTTTGATCGCCCTTCTCGCCACGGAGGCAGAACGCGCCCCGGTCGAATTCACCAAGGATTCGCTCGCAATCGTCAAGAGGAACGTCGCAGAGAACAAGGCAGTGTTGGTCGACGTCCGCAGCCAGTCGGAATGGAACAAGGGACACATCGAAGGCTCCATATTCGTGCCGGTCGATTCGCTGCGCAAAAACGTTGACCCCAAGATGCTGGCCACGAAGCTTCCGAAGAAGAAAATCCTGTATACGTTCTGCGTGGTCGGGATGCGGGCCAGGACGGCCGCCAAGAAGTTGGAGCAACAAGGTTATACCGTGCGTGCCCTGAAGCCCGGATACGACGACTTGATCAAGGCGGGCTTCAAAAAAGGGGCGATCAAAGCGGAAGCTGAAAAGTCGACGGCCGAAAATGAAAATTCGCGACAGCGGAATGCCGGATGAGGCGTATTGG
>JBIOWO010000393.1:0-17181 GCA_044868555.1 Lacipirellulaceae bacterium
TCCTTGACAATTTGCACAACCGTTCAGCTGCTGGCGTCCACAGGTCGGGCCAGTGCCGGCGGCACGCTGGCCATCGCGCGGCCCGTGAACTTGGGCAATTGGCAAGCCCAATTTTGGGCCAAACCCACCGCGCGACACCCCAATTTTCGCTGTCACCTTCGAAGGGGTCACGAAAATTGGCACAAAAAAAAGGCGCTTGAACTGGATCGCGGTTCAAAATCGCTCTCCCGGTCCCTCACCGGGGCCGGGAGAGGGGTTAATTCTACGACGCCTTCTGCCGCACCACTTCGCGCAGCAGCTCGCGCAGCTCGCGCATCTTGATCGGCATCTTGGCCACCTGCCGGTGTTCGGCCACCTGCGCCGATTCCGCCCAACTGTGATGATCCTGGTCCAACAGCAGCACGGCTGGCAGATCGCGCGTGGTGGATTCCTGACCGAAGCGATTGAAGATGTCGAGCGCCGCGCGCCCGTTGTTGCTCGTAGTGAACAGCACGAGGTCCGCGGCCCGGCTGTCGCTGAAGAAGCGGTCCATGGTGCGCTCGGGATCGCTCGACACCAGCACGCGGTAGCCGTGTCGCTTGAACAGTTCCCGCAGCTTGTCCTGCATCTTGACGTCCGACTCGACGATCATCAGCTTGCGCGGCTGGCCCTGGCGATCGAGTCCCTCGCTGCTGGTGAGCTCCTGCCCGCCCGCGCGGCCGCCGTCCTCGGACGACTTCAATCGCTTGATCGCCAGCTTCAAGTCCACCAGCATGTCGGACGCGGTCTGATAGCGGCGCTCGGGATCAAACTCGAGCGCCTTGTTGACGATCATCGTCAGCGGCAGCGGCAGCTTCGGCGCTAATTCCAGTATCGGCTTGATACCGCGATAGAGTGCCTTGCCCGCCTGTTGCGAGCGATCGCGCGCTTCCGCCAGTGCCGGCACGCCCGTCAGCATCTCGTAAAAAATCGTGCCCGCGAAAAAGATATCGCTCCGCGGATCGTCCATCCGGCAGCCGGTCGCTCGTTCCAAGCCCGCGTACAGCACGGTTCGCCGGCTGATCCCCTCGACCGCCTCCTCCTCGGCGCCTTGCAGGCCGGCCAGGCCGAAGTCCACCAGCTTCGCCTCACCGTCGCTCGATACCAGCACGTTCGACATCTTCAAATCGCGGTGCGTTACTCCCTGCTGCACGGCGTAATTCAATCCGGCCATCACGCCGGTCATGATCTGGGCGGCCTCCTGCGGGTCGAATCGCCGCCGCGCCCGGTAATACTCGCGCAGGTTCCGTCCCTCAATGAAATCCATCACGATGTAGTGGGTCGCACCGTGGGAATACACCTCCTGGATTTCAACGATGTTCGGATGCTTGAGCTTCATCCCGAACTCGCCTTCGCGGCGGAACAACTCGATGTACGGCTTGAGGCTCTTGCCCGACTTGGGGTGCAGGCCCTTCGGGTTGCTCAGGCTGCTCCGCAGCACCTTGACCGCGTACATCTTCCCGGTGTCTTTATGCACCGCGCGAAACACGCGGGCAAACGTCCCGGCGCCGACGCAATACAACACCTTGTAATTGCCGTAGAAGAAGCCGGTGCGCGATTCGCCCTTCATCAGCCGTTCGAGCTGATATTGCGTCAGCAGCTCGCGACGCAAGAGGGCCTGCTGGAATGCCGGCAAAGGCGCGTTGGTCGAACCCAGCTCGCTCCACACCGCTTGAAGCTGAGACTGATCGACGACGCTCACGTCCAGTGCGCGCTGGGCCAATTGTTCCGCGGTTTTGATTTCGGCCATGGCACGCTATTGTGCGGGTAACTCAGCGTCGTGAGCGGTGGGCTCAGCTCTCGAATTCCTGCAGCCGGGCGTGGTACTCGTCCCGTTCACGCCGAGTCGCTTCCAAATCGAACATCAGGTACTTCATGTCCAGCCGCAACTGGCTCAAAGCGTCCTGCACGAGCGTCAGAATCCGCCGCCGTCGCTTGGTGCTTTCCACGACGCGTTCCAGGGCCGGAATCAACTCGCGGGACTGATCGACCGGCAGCGCCCGAATGACTTCGGCCAGGCGTAACAGGTCGGCGGGCAATTCTTCGGCTTGGGTGGCGGAAACTCGGTGCGTGTGAGCCATGGATGCTTCTCCCAGGTGAGTGATGCCAGTGCTCAATGCACACACTGCGCCACTCGCCCGAATGCGAGCATCCGGTTGCAGCTATAACTGATTATAAGGAAACGACTTGCAATCATTCAACGGTTGCGAGCCCGCTTTCGCCCACAAGGCCCTCGATGTTGACCGGCCGCCACAAGTGCCCTGGCCCAGCGCCGGAAATGCTGATAGAAGCCCACCTTAGGACGATTCCGCCATCACGTCGGCGTGTTGCCTTTCGGCATCATGCGCCGCTGCGTGCCATCTGGGTTTCGGTACGAACGCACTTCGCTCGAACATGTCCCCTCCGCGAAAGTCCGACGCGGCCGCTCTCCTCTCGCGGTCGGGTGGCACGCCCAGAGCGTCAAGCGATGGGCGTGGCGATCGCGCACATAGCCAACCACGTCCTTCGCCGGAGGCTCAGGATCGTGCCACCCGGATGTTGGCACTGGCTAGTATAGTGGCCCTCTGGATGTTGACGTCGACAACTGCCGCCGTGGCCGGCACCGCGGCCGGCCGCGACTTCAACGGCCCGGACAAGGCCTGGCAGCCGCTGGATAATGAAGTGCCGCTGCGCATGTTGGCGCACGAGTGCGTTGCCGGCGGCGCTCGCGATACGGCCGGTTGCGAACACATCGCGCTCGTAGCCCCGGCCGGCCAATCGGCACAATTGGCCTGCGCCACGGCGCGCATCGCCGTCCTCGACGAGCTGACAGCGCGGATGTGGGTCAAGGCCACTCGGCCGGGCGTGCAATTGGCGGCCCGAATCACTTTGCCGCGCAGCGTCGGTGTGCGGAATCAGTCCGCGGTGACAGTCATCGTCCGCGGCGAGCAGTACAATCGCGTCGGCCGCTGGCAACAACTGGTGTTGGCCGACGTGCCCAAGCGGCTGGCCGAGCAAGTTCGCGTGCTGCGTACCGAGCCAAGTGCGTCGGTCGATCCTCGCGAGGCATATGTTGATGCGATGGTGCTGATGGTTCCCGGCGGGGCGGATGCGACCGAGGTCTGGACGGACGAGCTCGATGTCGACGGCGTCGTGCTTGATGAGCGCAGCGGCGTGCAGCCAGCGGCGTTTACCGCGGCGGCGGCAGCGCCGAAGTCGTCGACGATTTGCCTGCAGGGCGGCACGCTGCAGGTCGATGGCCGCGCATTTCTGCCGCGCGTGATCGAGTGGCGAGGTGAGCCGCTGCAGTTCCTCGCCGATCGCGGATTCAATACTATCGAGCTGGCGACACAGCCTACCGCGGAACAAGCCGACGAAGCGCGCCGCGTCGCGCTGTGGTTCCTCTGCCCGCCGCCGCGACCCGACGAGTTGGCCAGCGCCGGCTTCGGCCCAACGAACGACCGTGTCGTGGCCTGGCGCTTGGCCGACGACACTGGCGGAGCCGATCCGAATTATCTGCGCCGCTGGGCCGATTTGGTGCGGCAAAAGGATCCAGTGTCCGGCCGGCCAGTGGTCGTTGTCCCGGAATCGGACTGGGAAAACGCAAGCCAGGCGGCCGACATCGTCGTCGCCCGCCATTTGCTCGCCAGCCGCATGTCGGAAGCAGACTTCCGAATGTGGCTCGCCAGTCGCCGGCAATTCGTTGAGCCTGGCACACCACTGTGGGTCAGTCTGCCAACGCAATTCGACGAGGCCGTCGGCCAGCAGTGTGCGGCACTCAGCGGCCGCCCCGCACCTCCGCCGAATGTTGACGACGGTCAGCTCGAGATGCTCGTCCGCATCGCTGCCACTCAATGCAGTTGCGGACTCGTGTTTTCGTCGCATGGCTCGCTGGCCGAGAATGACCCGGCAGCGCGCCGCCGGGCCGCGCTCCTGGAGCTCGTCAATCATCGACTTCGGCTCATCGAGCCGTGGTTGGCCGGGGGCAAAGTCGTCGGCCGCATTCAATCGTCGGACGCGGCCTGGTCGGCCGCGCTGCTGCACGTCGACTACGCGCGACTGTTGATGCCAATCCCCACCGCGCCCGATCGCACGCCCGCCGGCTCGCTCGCCGGCAAGGCGTTTGTCGTGCCGGGCGTTCCCGAATCGAGCCAGGTCTTCCAGCTCTCGCTGGTGGAATTGCGGTCCGTGCCGGCCAGCCGCGTGACAGGCGGCATGCGCACCATGTGGGAAGCCGATGATGATGGACTGCTGCTGTTGACCGAGGATCCGCAAGTGATCTCCAGTTTTCGGCAGCGGACTGCCCAGAACGCAGCGCGAATCGCCCGGTTGGAGCGCGACATGATCGCCGCGCAGGCTGCCGCTGTCGCCGACACGGCTCGCCAATTGGCGCCGTCGGGTGTCGCCGGTGGCGAGGCCGCGCGTATCGTCGCCACGGTCAACACCCAACTGCGACAAGTCGATGCACTCGTTGCAGCCGGCCGCGTGCCGGAAGCGTATCGGCGAACCCGTTCGCTGCGGCCAGCACTTTCGCGTGCCGCCGACGCGCAGCACCGCGCGGTCGGCATGCCGACGGAACTCGGCGTCTATCCGCTGGCGGTAAGCTACGACCGGCTCGTCGAGCACGCTCGATTCACACGCGGGCTCGACGCACTGCGGGGCGGCGACAATTTGTTGTTCGGCGGCGACTTCGAGGACATCGGGCAGTTGACGACGGCCGGTTGGCAGCACGTCAGTCACCCGCTCTCCGGCGTCGAAGCCAGCGCCGAGCTGTCCACTGACAATCCACACCACGGTCGCTACTGCCTCGAATTGCGGGCGAGCAGTTCCTCGCCGAATCCAACCGCCGGACTGATTGCAAGCCCGCCGATTTGGATCACGTCGCCGCCCGTACCGGTCGAAAAGGGCCAGGTTGTCGAGATCACCGGCTCGGTCCGCGTCGATGAGCCGATCGCGGCAAGCGTCGACGGCTTGCAAATCGTCGACTCGCTCGGCGGCGCGGAGTTGACGCTCACGGTCGGCCAGACGTCCGGCTGGCAACCGTTTCAGATCGTCCGCGCGGTTCCCGAATCGACCGACCTGCGGCTCACATTGGCCCTCACCGGACTCGGCAGGGCCCGCATCGACGGCGTGATGATTCGCACGCTCCAGCAGCCGATCGCCCGCCGCTTGCCGCCCGTGGAAACGGCAGCGAACAAATAGCCCGGCCATCCTGGCCGCGGTATGCTGTGGAATGCAATCGTTGCGTTGACTTGCCGTACACGACCCAAGATGGGTCGGCCATATAGCCATGCCCAGAACCGCATCCCAGTTGCGCGCCGACGCCGAACGAATCTGGCGGGCGGGCGTCGCGGCCGTGCAGCCGGCCCGGCTCATTCGCCAACACGTCCGCGTCGACGGCGATGTGCTGCATCTCGGCGACGAAATGATCCACCTGCGGCAAGTCGGTCGCATTGCAATCGTTGGCGCCGGCAAAGCGGCGGGCGCGATGGCCGTCGCGCTCGAGGACGTATTAGGTGCCCGTTTGCTCGCCGACAAAAACGTGACTGGCTGGGTCAACGTGCCGGACGACTGCGTGGTGCCGACGGCGCGGGTACATCTGCACGCCGGCCGCCCGGCCGGTATCAATGAACCGCGCCCAGAGGGCGTCGAAGGCACGCGGCGGATGCTCGAATTGGTTGGTTCGCTCGACTCGGCCGACGTTTGCATTTGCGTCCTTTCCGGCGGTGGGTCAGCGCTGCTGCCCGCGCCAGTCCCGGAAATTTCGCTCGACGACAAGATTCGTGTCACGCGTTTGCTCAGCGCCGCGGGCGCGAACATCGAACAGCTCAACACGGTCCGCCGTCAATTGAGTTTGGTCAAGGGGGGTGGGATGGCCCGCGCGTGCCGCGCCGGCCGGCTGAAGTCGCTCATCATCTCCGACGTGCTGGGCGACCCGCTCGACGCGATTGCGTCGGGGCCGACGGTTTCCAGCAGCACGACGGCGAGCGATGCATTGGATGTGCTTGCCGGTTTGAAACTCATCACCGAGCCCACGATAGCGGTGGTGGTCGAGTATTTGCGCCAAGGGGGGCGGGACTCTTTTGCGACTGATGACGTTGCCGGCAAATCGGAGTCTCCAGTCGCAAAAGACTCCCGACCCCTGTGCGTCAACCAGATCATCGGCAACAATGCCATGGCCGTCGACGCTGCGGGGATCGAAGCCGAACGCCTTGGCTACTCGCACGCCATGATCTCGGCCATGTCCCCGGAAGGCTCGGCCGAGGAAGTCGGCCAACACCTGGCGGAAATGGCCGTGCGGATGCGCCGCGAATCGGGCCCGGATTGCCTGATTTCCGGCGGTGAGCCGACGGTCACGCTAATTGACGAAACGCGCCGCGGCCAAGGCGGCCGCAATCAGCAGCTCGCGCTCGCGGCCATCGAATGGCTCGGCGATTGCGAGGGCATCGCGCTCCTTTCCGGCGGCACCGACGGCGAAGACGGCCCCACGAATGCGGCCGGCGCGTATGTGGCGGAAGATGTCGTCCGCACGGCGCGCGAGCAAGGATTAGAAGCGCAATACTACCTGTCGCGCAACGACGCCTATCACTTTTTCAAACAATGCGGCGGCCTGTTCATTACCGGTCCAACGCACACCAATGTCTGCGATTTGCGGGTGGTCATCTCAGACCGGGGTCGGGAGTCTTTTTCGACTGGTGAGCGAGTTAGTTTGGCTTAGCTTTGCAGTCGAAAAAGACCCCCGACCCCGTCGGTGCTCTAATCCCACCACCATTGATCCGGCGCCAGCTTCTTCAGCTCGCCGGCGATGCGGGCTTCTTTTACCGCGCCCTTTTCGTCTTCCATGAGATTCGTCGGGCTGACCGCTTCGGTCGGGCGCATCTGCACGCCACCGCCGATCGGCGTGACGAGCGTCATGCCCTTCCAGATCGCGTTCACCGCCGACTCAACTTGCTGCGGCGGGTTGAGCGTCTCGACCGGATAAGACGATTCGCTGAGGAACGCGTCCGGCGTCCACTTCGCCAGGCTGTAGTAATCCTGGTTCTGAATGAAAGCCGCGGCCACGGCCATGTCGATACAGTTGCGAAGCTGGGCATAGACCGGCGTGCGCTCGGCGAGCTTCGGATAGACCTTGGTAAAGGCATCCACAAACGCCTCGCTGGCCCGGTTGCCGCTGCCGGCAGCTCGTCCGCGGCTGCCGTCTTTGGCGACGACTTCGTCCTCGCCCACGAGCTTCACGCCCTCGCCCACGAGCTCCATCGCCAGCGCATCGTCGCTCACGCGAACACACTGATAATCGGGCATGAAGTACCAGCGCTGCAGCGCGTTGCGGCCGACCTGCGATGGATTCGCCCGGTCGACGTAGCTCTTGAGGCGCACCGGCGGCTGCTCCAGGCCGATGCCGATCAGCTTCATCCGATAGTCGGCTTCGACCATCACCTGCGCGAAATGGGTCTTGGCCGACACGCCGCCCACGGTGATTACCTGCATGCCCAGGCTGTTGCGCAGCTGGTTGACGATGAATTGCTCTTGGCCCGGATTGGTGGCCGGGTTGCCGATGCGGCTGCCGAAGTCGCGGAGGAACTGCTGCATCTTGGCCAGTCCGTCGGACGTGGGATCGATCGAGCAGAAGATGAACGGCGCCTTCTTGACTCCCGGCGCAAACGCCCGCAGGGCGACGATCATGTCGGCCAGCTCCAGCACGGGCCGGCCCGATTCGATGCCGAGCGTACGGCCGGACGGCGCTTCGGCCCAGGCCTCGGCCGGGCCGGCGATCACCACGTCGCCCGACTCCGGATAGCAGAACACGTACTGCAGCCGCGTAAGCCCGGCCAGGTGTTGCATGACGTCATCAATCGGCCGCCCTTCGGTGAGCCGTTGTTGGATCGCCCGCTCGAGCCGCGTCAGCGAAACTTTTCGCAATTTGCTGCGCTGGGCCACATTCTGGTCGAGCCGCGTGAGCGCTTCCTGCACGCGCTGCCGGGATAGCTCACCCGTGGGATCTTGCACGCTGACGCGCTTCAAGACGCCGTCTGCATCGACCGCGACGCCGGACGTGGCGCCGCCACCGATCGTATCGCCGCCACCGCCACCGCCGCCGCCAAACTGCGCCAGCGCCGACGTCGACGTGAACGACAGGCAAACCAGACCAGCAATCAGCACGGCGGCCAGTAAAACCGGCCGGGTCGCTACGATGTTCCGAAGCACGCGAATCAATGCCATGGCAAATTCCTCACCTCGTTCTCGTCCGGGACCGCCCGCGCAAAGACGAACTCCGACTCGCCGAGGCGAGCGTAATTTCGAGAGTGTCCCGCTTCAATTCATGCTAATCCGGCACAGTCGGTAAAGCAACAAATTCGCCGGTCCGAGGTGATTTTCCGGCCTCGAATCGGCGGGTTCTTGGGGTTGGCGATAACATAGCCGACCCATCTTGGGTCGGGTTTGATCGGGCAAGTTCCTGCCTGGCGGTATCTGGGCCGAACCCGGCCAAAATGGCCGGGCTATGTCTATTCCGCGGCCGCATCGTCGTCACATGTTGTACAACCCGCAGCGAGGCGTTGGAAAAAGTCACCAAACGTGATGCCGAATGGCAACAACAGCTTGTCCAGGCGGTAGGCTTTAACAGGCTGGTCAAATGCGCGCGCCGAGCTCGGCTCGGCCGCGCATATTTTTCAGCCACAAAGGGGTCGGCACTCTTTTGCGACTGGCGACGTTGTCAGCAAATCAAAGTCAACAGTCGCAAAAGACTCCCGACCCCATCGTCCCCTGGCATGGATGGCCCGAGCCGATGTGCCCGCAGTCTACATGGCGAAATGAGTTCGGCTTACGCCGGCTTATGTCTTGCGCCATGCTTGTCGCCGCCCTGCTGTGCGGCGGCTGCGCCAGTTGGCAAGTGCCGCGCATCGATCCCAGCGGCGAGAGCCTCCTCATCTGGCCGAATCAACAGCCGGTCGCCGTCGTTGCGCCGCCGCCCGGCGCGACCGTCATCGCGTCACCCGGCATCGCTCCGCCCGTCGTCGTGCCGGCCGCTCCGCCACCCATTCAACTGCCCGCGGGCAATGTGCAGGCCGCGCCGGTGTACTCCGACGTGCCCGCCGCGCCGCTGGCCCCGGCGCCGACCGTCGTCGGCCCGCCGATCGTAACAGTTCCCGCCGCGCCATTTTCGCCCGCCGGCGGGCCGGTGCCGGTCGTCGCCCAGTCGATCGCCGTGCCGCCGCCCGGCGCCGTGCCGGTCGGGCAGGATCACTTGCGGATCACGCCCGATCGCGTGCTCGCGCCGGTCGGCAGCGAGGTCGTATTGAAGGCCGGCATTTGTTCGGCCGAGGGATACCTGCTCAAGGACCGCCGCATCGAGTGGCTGCTGGATAGCAACGGTCCGGGCACTTTTGTCGACGTCGCCGAGCGCAACGAGGTCGACATTTTTCGCTGGGTATGGGACACGCCGCGCAAGCGCGACAACTGGTACGTGATCGGCGCCACTTCCGGTTTGCCGGTCGTTTTGAATCGCGGCACGCCGGACCCGAACGACGACATTCCCGTGGCCGAAGGCGAGGCGTGGATCAGCGTCACATCGGCGAGCGAGGGCACCAGCCGCATCACGGCCTACGCGCCGTCCGTCGGCAACTGGCAATTCCGGCAGGCGTCGGCAACCATCTTTTGGGTCGACGCGCAGTGGATCTTTCCGCCGTCGGCCGTGGTTGAGCCGGGCCGGCCGCACGTGCTCACAACGACCGTCGTCCGCCGCACCGATAGCTCGCCGCTGGCCGGTTGGATCGTTCGCTACGACGTCGGCGGCGGGGCGTCGCTGGGTTACGACGGCGGCAACTTCGTCGAGGTGCCCACCGACGCGAACGGCAGGGCGAGCGTAGAAGTCAGTCCGAACGGGGCGAGCGGCGGGAGCGGCGGTTCCACGACGGTCAACATTACGATCAATCGTCCGCCGCAGGCGGCGCCCGAATCGACGCCGCGTCTGGAGATCGGCCGCGGCTCGGCGGTGATCACGTGGGGCTCGGCGGCACCGATGCCGTCGGCCGCGCCGGCACTTGGCGCTATGCCCGCACCGAGCTTGCCAGCCGCGCCGGGCGTTCCCAATTATCCATTCGCGCCGAGCGGTGCGACGCCAACCCCGGCCACGTCCGTGCCGCCGCTGGAACCGACGCCGCGCCCCACGGCGCCCGGCGACAGCTACTCCCCGCCGCCCAGCGAAACGGCCGGCCGGCCACTGCTCGACGTCACGCTCCGCCGGCTCGGCACCGAAGCGATCGCCGTGGGCGACTACGTGAGTTTCGAGGTCACCGTGACCAACAAAGGCGACGGCACGGCCCGCAAGATTGAGGTTCGCGACCGGTTCGATCGCGGCCTGGCGCATCCGAGCGCCAAGCCGGGCGAATTCTCGGTGGAATATCTCGGCATGCGCGACCTCGCGCCGGGCGAGTCGGCGAAGCTGCCCTCGCCGCTGACGTTTCAAGTCGTGGCTGCCGGGCAGCAGTGCCACGATGTAACCGTCTCGGCCGAGGGAGTGACGCCGGTCACGCGGAGCGCGTGCATCAGCACGCAGCAGCCGACGATCGAGGTCTCAGTCACGGGCGAGCGGTTGCACGTGATCGGCGAAAACGCGTCGTTCAATATCGTGGTGCGAAACACGGGCGACGTGGCCGCGACTAATCTCGAAGTCGTGTCGGTGTGCGACGCCGGTTTGACGCCGACCGCTACGGAGGAAGGTCATGAGCCGCTCGGGGGCGGCGGCATCCTGTATCGGATCGATCGACTTGAAATCGGTGAGAAGCGGACGTTCCGTCTCGTGGCGCAGTGCACCGCGCCCGGCAACAACGTCTGCAATCATGTCACGGTGAAATCGGGCGGGCGGGAGATTCGCGGGGCGGACGCTTGCCTCGAAATCCGGCCGCAGTTACCAGGCGGAGCGGGGCTCGGCAACGCGCCGGCCGCCGCCGCGCCCAAATTGCAAGTCACGTTTGCACCGACGCCCAATCCGGCCCGCGTGGGAGAGGCGGCACAAATTCTTGTCACCGTCACGAACACCGGCCAGCAGGTCGAGCGGCAGGTGGCGCTCGCGGTGCTGCTGCCGGCTGAGCTCGCGCCGTTGGAAGCGCAGATTCAGCCGGCCGGCGCGTTCATCCGCACCGGCCAGGAACTGCGATTTCAGGCCGCGCCGGAACTGCGGCCGAATCAGAAGCTGACGTTCACGATCCCGGTCAGCCCAACTCGGGCGGGCAACGTCGCGATCCGGGCGCAGGTGGCGGCCGAGGGCCTGGCGGCGCCGCTTGGTGCGGAGTCGCCAATTTCGATTCTGTCGGCGTCGTTGTAGAATATAGCCCGGCCATCTTGGCCGAGTGTGGTCGTCGTGCGGTGAGACTTATGCTCATCGCGTTTCAATCGACCCAAGATGGATCGGCTATATCCATGCCGCGATTTGTGTTACTCCGCCACGATTGCCCGCCGGACTACGAGCGGCCGTCGCACTGGGACCTGATGCTCGAATCGGACGGCGTACTCCGCACGTGGGCCCTCGCCAAGCTGCCGCGCGCATCGAACGACTCGGTGGACGCCGAAAAGTTGGCCGACCATCGGCTGGCGTACCTCGACTACGAGGGGCCGGTCAGCGGCGAGCGGGGTACGGTGAGCCGCGTGGATGCGGGCACCTATGAGACGCTTGTCGAGGCGAACGATTGCTGGGAAATTCGTCTGAATGGCAGCGTTCTACGGGGAAGGCTCGCGCTGCGCCGCACGGCAAACAATCGCTGGATGCTGACGGTTGAATCGACCGACTAACGGTTGGGCGACGATGAATCGTCGGATGGCTCGCGCACGTCGATCTCCGGCCGTCGCGCGATTTCCAGCGGCGATCGCGCATCGCTCGGCGTGAGTCGCAGCTCATAGTCGCTGAGCTCGACTTTGTTCGCGCCGCGCATTTCCGTGTGGCCGGCCACGTACACCTGGCCTTCGCCCAGCTCGATGGCGTCGATGTGAAATTGACGCTTGTCGGTGGACGGATCGCTGTGCAATTCGACCACCGCGACCGGTTGGCCGGCCTCCTGCGTCCAACGAACCGGCAGCGACAACTCGCGGCACGCGGCGGCCAGCTCATCGGCCACTTGCATCACAGGCAGCGGCAGCGCGCCGGCCCGCACCGACACCAGTCGAATCGCTACCGCGCCGTCGTCGGTCAGGAACACCGCGGCATCGACCGAGGCGACCGTCTCGATGCCGCCGGGCGACGTGCGGAAGCCAAGCGTGAGCAGGTTGGGTGCGATCGCGACGCGCGGGTCGCGGATGTTGTCGGGCAATTCGCCCACGTGACTCTCGGTGAGCTGCGTTGCCAGCCAGCCGTTGATCTGGTCGACGGTGAAGACCGCGTTCCATTGGCCGGCCTGACGGGCGTCGCTGTACAGCGCGGTGGCCCGGCTTTCCAACTCGCGGCTGCCTTCGACGAGCGCGGCCGGCTCCACTTGCAGCGCTTGCTGGTAGAACGGCCGCACCTGTCGCGCGGCAAAGTAGGCCCAGCTCAATGCGGCGATGAGCCCGCCCGCGGCGACGAGCGAGCACAGAGCCGCGATGCGAAGCTTGCGTGCCATGGAGCGCTTCTTGCGAGACGCCAACCGTTCGAGCCCCGCGAGCGGTATCGGCAGGAGGAGTTCGTGCGCGGAATCGTAGGAGTCTGGCCACGCCGAGTCAACGCGACGAGTTGTGTGCCAGCAGCGGCGCCCGGACCGGCGGTTTTCAGCCGATTGAGCCGGCATTGACCGTCTGCGGGGAGCCACTAAAATGTTGCACCCTTTTGAGTTACGCACAGCGGAAGGGGTCGGGTCTCTTTTGCGACTGGTGGCGTTGCCAGTACGTTAGAGTCCTAAGTCGCAAAAGAGTCCGTTCGGCTGAGCTCACGGCCGAAGCCCGACCCCCTCGCGCCACCGATGAGTTTCAGCGTGACCGACCAACCGGCCAACGAAACGAACCGCACCGACTGGGAATCGGCCCGCCGCGACAAGCTGCGGCGCGTGGCCGAGCTGGGTCACGATCCGTGGGGCGCGCGGTTCGATGATCACACGCCGATCGGCGCGATCCGCGCGCGGGCCGGCGAGATCATCTATCGGCTGCAGGACGGCCGCGAGGTCGCGCTTCCCAATCTCGAAACGGCCGGTGCCGACTTCGACTTTCGCAAATGGCTCGGCGAACAGGGGCCGGGCGAAATGCACGGCCCGAAGGTGCGGGCGGCCGGGCGGATCGTGCTGCACCGCGACAAGGGCAAGCTGCAGTTCATCGATATCCGCGACATGACCGGCCAGGTGCAGCTCTTTGTCGGCCAGCAGCAGGTGGGCGACGACTGGCAGATCGCCCAGTGCCTGGACTTGGGCGACATCATCGGCGTCGACGGCGAACTGCGGCGCACGAAAACGGGCGAGCTGTCGATCTTTGTCGCGCGGCTCACGCTCTTGACGAAGAGTCTGGCCGCGCCGCCGGAGAAGCATCACGGGCTGACCGATCCCGAGCTGCGGCAGCGGATGCGGTACCTCGACCTGGCGTACGGCGAGGGCGTGACCGATCGGTTTTTGAATCGCACGAAGATCGTCCGCTCGATCCGCGACACGCTCAACGCGCGGGGCTTCGTCGAGGTGGAAGGCCCGACGTTGCACTCGATCGCCGGCGGCGCCGCGGCCCGGCCGTTCAAGACGCACCACAACACATTGGACATGGACCTGTACCTGCGGATTGCGCTCGAGCTGCACCTCAAGCGGCTGCTGGTTGGCGGGATCGAGCGCGTGTACGAGCTGGGCCGCGTGTACCGCAACGAGGGAATCAGCCAAAAGCACAATCCCGAATTCACGATGCTCGAAGCGTACCAGGCGTACGGCGACTATCGCTCGATGATCGACGTGACGGAGGCCTGCATTGTCGACGCGATCCGCGCGACGGGCCAACCGCTCACACTGCCATGGGGCGATACGACGATCGACTTCACGCCGCCGTTCGAGCGGGCGACGTACGATGAGCTGGTTGCCAAGCATGCGGGCGTCGATCCGACGAACGCGGCCGCGATCGAGGAGCTGGCCAAGTCGCTCGACATCGAAACGGCCGGCCGGCATCCGGACGTCATCAAGAGCGACGTATTCGAAACCAAGGTCGAGAAATCGCTCACCGGCCCGATCTTCGTCATCGACTATCCGGCCAGCATCTGCCCGCTCACGAAGCGCAAGGCCGACAACCCGGCCGTCGCCGAGCGGTTCGAATTGATCGTCGCCGGCATGGAGATCGCCAACGCCTACACCGAGCTCAACGACCCCGACTTGCAGGAAAAGTTGTTCAAGACGCAGCTCGCCGGCCTGGCCGAGGAAGACTCGATGGCCAAGATGGATCAGGATTTTATTCGCGCCCTGCGGCACGGCATGCCGCCCGCCGGCGGATTGGGCCTCGGCATTGACCGGCTCGTGATGCTGCTGACAAACTCGCAATCGATCAGGGATGTGATATTGTTCCCGCTGTTGCGGCACGAGGTTTGATCGTATTGCGGAGCTAAACCGCAAGCGATCGGCCGACCGTTGTGAACGGACCATTTCCCAAGGACGGGATTCATGTACAAGCTTCTGCTCTGTTGGCGCTACCTGCGCACTCGTTACATCGCGCTGGCCTCGATCATCAGCGTGATGCTCGGTGTGGCGACGTTAATCGTCGTAAACGCCGTGATGGAAGGCTTCACTTATCAAACGCGTGAAAAGATACACGGTGCTATATCGGACATCCTCTTTCAGAGCGTGTCGCTTGACGGATTCTCCGATGCCGAAAAGCAGATGGCAGAAATTCGCAAGGTAGCGGGGCCTTATATCGCAGGCATGTCGCCCACCGTGACTGTTCCCGCGATGCTTGGTTACTCTTATAACAATGGCGCTGGGTATATCAACAAGCAGGTTATGCTCATCGGCGTCGACGAGGCCACCTATCAATCGGTCGGCGACTTTGGCCAATTCCTGCAGCATCCGAGCAATCGCAAGCACCTGGATTTTCTCCTCAAGGAGCACGGCTACGACGTCATTGATCACCAGCAACAGAACCTGGAAAAGGCGTTGCCGCGCGAGGGAATGCAGGACGCAGGTTGGAAACAGCGCCGGCGGGCGGCGAGATTCGCGCAGCGGTACATTGCGCCGGAGGGCTCGCTGGATGGCAACCCGTTCGCCCAGCGGAAGCAGGGGGCGGCTGGCGATTCGCTATTCAGCCATGCGCCGGAAGAAGGAGCCGACTTCGACAAGGCCAAGGAGCAGCATACCGGCTGCGTCGTCGGCATCGGCTTGTGCCGATACCATATGCCGAATGGGCGCGAGGGCTTTCTGGCAGTGCCGGGCGACGACGTCGAGATTAGCTATCCGACGGTGTCCAGGCCGCCGAAGGTGTTAAGCGCCAAATTCACGGTCGTCGATTTTTACGAAAGCAAATGGCCCGATTACGATTCGCAGTTTGTGTTTGTGCCGCTGCGCAAGGTGCAGGAGCTGCGCGGCATGATCGATCCGACGTCCGAGATCGCTAACGCCACCGCGATCCAGATCCGGCTCAAACCGGGTGCCAACATAGAAATAGTCCGCGACTTGTTGCGCGCGAACTTCCCACCGCACGAATTTCGGATCGAATCCTGGAAAGATCGCGAGGGGCCATTATTCGCGATGATCAGCATGGAAATATTGATGCTCAACGTACTCTTATTCCTGATCATCGCCGTGGCCGGCTTCGGCATCCTGGCGATCTTCTTCATGATCGTCGTCGAGAAGACCCGCGATATTGGCATCCTCAAGGCGCTCGGCGCGAGCAGCCGCGGCGTGATGGGGATCTTTCTCGGCTATGGATTGGGACTCGGCCTCGTCGGCGCTGGCATGGGCCTGTGCATCGGTTTGTTGTTCGTTAAATACATCACGGAGATCGCCGACCTGCTGGGCCAGCTGCTCGATATGGAATTCTTCGATCCGTCGATCTACGGTCTGCCAAAAATTCCAACAATTATTGAATGGCCGACAGTGTCAGCGATCATCGTAGGCGCACTGTTGATCGCGATCCTGGCCAGCATCCTGCCCGCGCGGCGGGCGGCTCGGCTCCATCCGGTGGAGGCATTACGCTATGAGTGACATCCGACCGCTCGCGCAACCGTTCGTACCGGGCGGGCTCAATCTGTCCGACATCGTGCTGCCGCCGCTGCCGACGGGCCTCGCGCCGGTGCCACTGGCTCGGCCAGTGTCGGCCGGACGACGCGACGAAGCACTGGCAAAACCAGTGGCACACTTGCCGCGGATTGCCGCCGCGCCCGAAATCCTGGCCGCTCACTTTGTGCGCAAGAGTTATCGCAAAGCGCAGCTCGAAATCCCCGTGTTGCAGGGCGTCGACCTGTCGATCGGCGAGGGAGAGTTTGTGGCGATCGTCGGCCCGAGCGGTTGCGGCAAGAGCACGCTGCTGCACCTGTTGGCGACGCTCGATGCGCCCGACGTCGGCGAGATTTGTTTCGAAGGCCATCGCATCGACAACCTGCCGTCGGCCGGGCGCGAGATCCTGCGCAACAAATACTTCGGCATGGTGTTCCAGTTCTATCACCTGCTGCCCGAGTTGACGATGCTCGAAAACGTGCTCACTCCGGCGATGATCGGCGAGGGCGTGTTGGGTTATTGGCGGCGGCGGCGGCAGTACCACGATCGGGCCCGCGAGATGCTGGAGCTGGTCGGCCTGGGGCATCGGCTGCGGCACAAACCGCGCGAGCTATCGGGCGGCGAGATGCAGCGGACGGCGATCGCCCGGGCGCTGGTGGCCCGGCCGCGCGTGCTGTTGGCCGACGAGCCGACCGGCAATCTCGATAAATCGTCGGGCGACGAAATCATGGCCATTCTGAGTCAGTTGAACCGCGAGCAAAACCTCACTATAGTCATGGTGACGCACGACCGCCGTATCGCCGACCAGGCCGACCGCATCGTCACGCTCGTCGACGGCCATGTGGCGGCGGCGTGAACCCTTTGCCCGCGTCACGTGTCGCTATTCCCGACTCCGTGTCGGTACGGGAGGACTGAAGTGACCACGGAGGCACGGAGGGCACGGAGAAGAATGAAAAATGTAAAAAGCTAAACGCAAAATGAAAAATGCGTATGGGCGGAATTCATTTTTCATTTTGCATTGAGAGTTTTGCATTTTGCATTTTCGGCCGTCTTC
>JBIOWO010000394.1:0-17347 GCA_044868555.1 Lacipirellulaceae bacterium
CCCGGACTCGGAGTCGTCCACGTCACGCTTCACCAATCATTGCGCAGCGTCTTTGCCGACCTCACACCCACGGCGATTGTCGCCAAATGCCGCCTGGCCGACGGCGTGATGCGTCGCCTGGGCGTCGCCGAGCCGCGCCTGGCTGTGTGCGCGCTGAATCCGCACGCCGGCGAGGATGGTTTGTTTGGCGACGAAGAGCGCACGATCATCGCCCCGGCAGTCGCCGAGGCCCGTCGCGCCGGTCTCAACGCGACCGGCCCGCTGCCCACCGACACGCTGATGGTGTCGGCGCGCGACGGCCAGTTCGATGCCGTCGTCGCCATGTATCACGACCAGGGCCACATTGCGCTCAAGCTCTTGGGCATGCACGCCGCGGTGAATATTACGCTCGGCCTGCCGATCGTCCGCACCAGCGTCGCCCACGGCACGGCCTTCGATCGCGCCTGGCAAGGCACCGCCAACCACGAAGGCCTGATCGCGGCAGTGCTCACCGCCGGACAGTTGACCCAATTTTAGGCAACTCCGCTACCGCGACTGCCCTGCCCCATCGCGCCGCGCCACTTCCGCTTGCCGCTGTTTGCGCAGCCGTTCCAGGACTTTCGCCGTCTGATCGACCCAATCGACTTCCCGTGAATTGTAATCGAACTGCCCGCCGTCGATCGGCACGTCGAACGAAACGTCGGAAAGCTCGAGCACCACGAGCGGATCGGCGCTGAGCTGATACGGGATCGCCGCCCCTTGCTCGTCGGCCGCGCGCGGCGTTTCCAGCCGCCGGTACTCAATCCGGTACGGAAACAAATCAGCCTGCCCTACCAGCAGCAGCACCTCCTGCGGCAGCCGTTCAGGCAACTTTCGTTCTGACTCCGGCCCTCGATCCTCGACACTCAACCCTGAACCATTCTCCGTCAGCGCCGCCAGCTTCGCCGGCTTCCAATGACCCACCACGGCGAACACGGGAATGTTCGTCGCCTGCTCCGTAAGCGGCGGCGCCAGCGCGAGCCGCATGGCCTGTGGCGGCAGGAACGAAAAATTGTCGCCCAGCGCCGCCAGCAAGCTCGATAGCCCGCCACAATGGGCCGTCAGGTCCGGCTGGATCGGCGACCAACTCGCCTCGCCCGGCCGGATCGATTCGAGATCGCCGGCCGACAGCACCGGATCGGCGCGCAGCTGGCGCAGATTGATCCGCGTCACGCTCCTCCCGCTGGGCAACCGCCGGTCGATCCACAGAAAGCCTCGGTTCGCCACTTGCAGCAGGCTCGCATCCTGCCCGGCGATCTGCAGTTCCATCCGCACGCGCACGCTCTCGCCGCTACCCTGCTGCCAGTAGCTGCCGACGCCATAGAGTTGTGCGCCGCCAATCGAAGCCTGGTGCCGCATGCGAGCGGTCACGCTGCTGTGCCGCTCAAACTGGTTGATTGCTTGCACCAGGAGCCGATCGCCGGCCGCGGTCGTCGCTGCTGCTGCGGTCGCTGCAGTCGCCGGCCCCGCCGCGCTGGGAGCGTCCATCGCGGCGCCCGCCGCGCCGGTCTGTGCTGTCGCACCGCTGCTGGTGATGAGTACCACCAGCGCCGATAAGCAGGGCAAACTTTTCTTCATGTGCCGGTTTTGACGGTTTTGCCAAAGAAACGGGTTCTGCGGGGCCGACCATTATTCACCGGAGACCACCGACTCGTCTCGACGTGCGCCGCGGGTGCCACTGGCTCTGCCAGTGTCGTTCCCGTGCCGCGCGGGCACTGGCAAAGCCAGTGGCACCCGAGTGCGTGAAACATGTGGTCCACGGCGGTCGGATTGTAGTTGCCGTCTGCGCACAACGTCCACCGCAGTTGAACAAGCCTTGCTAGCGTCTGGCGATTGGCGAGACGCAGTACATAGCCGACCCATTTTGGGTCGGTGGTTTGAAAGCGACCTGTTTTGGGTTGATCGGCGCATATCCGGCCAACACGGCCAGGCTATGTGCAAATGAACGTTCGAGTGTGAGCGCTCGTGGCGACCTCGAGCCGGCAACCACCGGCCCGTGGACGGCGAGCCATGCAAAGGGGGATATCATGCGAGTTGAGCGTGCGCTCGTGGGTCTATTCTGCATAACTGCAATGGCGATGGTCGGCTGCGGTGGCCAATTGGCCTACAACCTGCCGCCTTCCAGCCGATTGATGGAACCCGGCCCCGGCGTCGGCGGCCCAGGCCCCGGCGTGATTCCACCTGCCGGCAGCCCCTACGGCATGTACGGCGGCGCGATCGGCCGCTTCGGCGACGGCCCCGGTGCCTACGTCGGCGGCGGCTACGGCGACTGCGCGGCCAATCAAGCCGGTCCCATGCGTACGAGCGGCCCGGTCATGGCCAACAATCGCCAACCAAACGTCAACAACAGCGGCGTCGTTCAAGCCGGCTACTATGACGGCTGCGCCTCGCCGGTCGGTTGCGGCGATGCGTGCTTCGGCGGTAGCTGCGCCATCGGCGGTTGCAGCGACGGCGCCTGTTGCAATGGTCCCTGCTATGGCGGCGGACCGTGTGCCTGTGGTGGTGCGGGCTGCAGCCTGTGCGGCGGCGGACTGGCTGGCTTGCTGCACGGCCACGGCCGCGCCTATCGCCCCGGCGACTGCGAAGCCTACGCCGACGGCGCGATGATGGGCCCGGCCACGTCCCAGGTCGCGTTCCTGGGCGAGGAGGGCGTGCAGATTAGTTGGGACGTCAGCGGCTCCGGCTTCTTCGACAGCACGCCGCTGGTGATTCCCGGCCGACAGAATTTCTACCAAGGCGCGATCTATCGCTTGAAGCTGACCAACCTGCCGGGCCGGCCGGGCGTCGAACTGTATCCGACGCTCGAAATTGCGCCGGTCACGCCACGGACCGATGCCTACCTGGCCCACGCACCGATCCCGGTGCAGTTCACCGAAGAGGATTTCGACCAGGTGCTCAGCGGTAACTTTGTCACCAAGGTGATTTACCTGCCCGATCCCGAGTTCCAGGAGCTGGCCTTGGCCGGCGTCGAAACGCTGGTGAGCACGCGGCTCGATCCGGGCGTCGATCCGATCGCCGAGGCCGACCGCCGCGGCTCGATCCTCGCCATCCTCCGCATGGGGAACAAGGACTTGGAAGCCGGCTCGGGGATGAGCTACGAGAACGAACAGGTCGTGCCGGCCGGCTACGCGACGCAGGCCTCGTACAACGAAGCCGCGCCGCCCGATGCCGAGTCCAACGAAGGCCGGGCCTATGCCAGCCAGGCCATTTACCAACAGCAAACCAACGCGTCCGGCATCCCGACGGCCAGCGGCGTCGTCCCGGCCCAGTGCTATGACGAAGGCCATTACTCTGGCGGTGGCGATTGCTACGACGGCGGAGCTGACGGCGGCTACTGTGGCGCCGGTTACGACGGCAACATGCCGATGGGCATGCCCACCAGCGGCTTCGCGCCGCCGGCCATGCCGCCCAACTACCTCGCCGGCGCACCTCAATGGGGTATGCCGATCACCGGCACGCCGATCGGGCTGCCCGGTCCGCCGCACGTGCCGCTCGGCGCGCCGGCCGGCTTGCAGAAACACGTGATGAAGAACCGCACGCGGATCCACCTGCCACCGCCGGTGACCCAGATGAAGGTGTCGGTCAAGCATCGTCCGGGCCTGAACTATCCGAAGCCGGTCAATCACGTTTACGTCGACGAGACACAGCGCGAACCGTTCCGAATTATTCCGAGCTGGTTCCCTGGCTTCTTCCACCACGTCGGCGACGCCGGACCCGGCTACGGTGGCGGCGGCGCCTACGGCCCAGCCGAATGCCAGTAATTGTCAACCCTGAGTTCTGAACCCTAAACCCTAAACCCTGAACCCTCAACTCTGAATCCTGAACCCTTCCATGACAACGGTGCTGGTGCTCGCGCGTCTGGTCACAAGCCGGGCGCGAGTCGAAGGCATACTGCGATGGGCAGTGCTGACGGTACTCGTCTCGGGGCTCCACGCCTCAGCCGCGGACCCGCCAGTACACTGGCTTCACGCCGGTGCCATGCCTCCGGGAGCGATTGGCAGCCTGCGACTGCACCGGGGCGGACCGTTGTCAGGATACTTCCAGCCAGTGCAGATCCGGGCTCCGCAAGGCGCCCGGATCGCACTGGCCATGGAAGACACGTATAGCGCGCCGCAATTTGACGTCGCGCTGGTAGGAATGTTGATCGGCCCGGTCTACCGACTGCAGGTCACCGACATCCCCAACAATCCCGGCCTCGAATTGTTTCCCACCATCGAGGTGATCGATCGCCTCTATCCGCCGCCCGGTCTGGCGCTGCGGTTTCCGATTCCCGTCGAGCTGACGCAGGACGAGCTGGAGATGGCCGCCCGCGGCATGTTCGTCACGCGCGTGGTCTACGTCGAAGATCCAAACCTCGCCCTGCCCGTCCGGCAAACCAAGGACGGCGAGCAGCCGTGGATGGAAGCCCGCCGCGGCGAGGACCCGCTGGTGGTCGCCGACAGCCTTGGCCGACCCGTGGCAATCTTGCGTATCGGCGGCCGCGTGCCCGACGCACCCGGCACCGAAGCCGCTTGCGGCGCCACCGTGCCCCCATTCCGCATGTACGACCCCAACGACATCTGCCCCAATCCGTGCCCGCCGCTGGACGACGATGAGAAGCAACAAGTATCCCCGGCAAGCCTTACATTCCCCACGTCGGTATTGCCGCGCGGCGTCCGTCCGGCTGCCGCCGTCGTCCAAACGCAATTGACCTTATCAGCGCCTTCGCAGTCCGACGCATCCTCGACCACCGGGCCGACGTCGGTCGGGCCAGCCACCGATGAGGGTACAATCGTTTCCGATATTCCTGTCGTCGGCGAATTGAACGAGGCTGGCGAAGCGCCGATCAACGAATACATCGGCGGCGAGTATGTTGACGGCGTCTGCGCGGGTGGTGCCGATGGCACGTGTGCCGTCTGCGATCCTGGTTCATTCGTCGGGCCGGGCGATGAGTACTTGTGCGACGGCGGCGACTTCCACTCGCCGGCCGGCGTCCACGCCGACTGGACCATCGACGGCCTCGAACAAGAGGACGCCGTCGCCCATTACGATACGCTCGACGGCCGCGTCGTCGTCACGCCCAGCAACCGCGTCTGCATTTACGCGCCCCGGTTCGCCGCCGTCCGCCGTGTCGTCAACATCATGGCCCACGAGCAGCCGGAGTTCGTGAACCAGGCCATCGACGAATTGGCGCCCGCCAAGGCCGCCGAGTCGCAGCCCGTCGTGTCGTCGCTGCAGCGGCACAAGGTAGCCATCGATCTGGGCCAGCAACCGCCCAGCCTGTACCGCCAACGCCAGCAGGCCGGCTGCCTGGAAAATCTTCAGGCCACAATGGACGTGTTCAATTCCATCTCCCCGTACGCCAACCTGCAGATCATCCGCACCGGCGTCGTCGACAACGCCGAGAAGCCGTGGCTCGCCCTATCGACCGAATCGGCGATCGCGCTCACTGGAGTCCAGGCGGCCCAGGTGCTGATCAACGGCAAGGCCGCCGCCGCCCAAGTCGGCGTCCGCCAGGCGGGCGTTATCTATCAGACCGACGGCCCTGATAACCCACGCCTCCGCCTGATCAAACTCGCTTCCTGCGGCAACGCCCAACTGGGCGACGTGATCGAATTCACGCTCCGCTTCGACAACATCGGCGACCAGACGATCGGCAACGTCACGATCGTCGACAACCTCTCCACGCGCTTCGAGTACATCCCGAACTCGGCCAAGAGCAGCATCGACGCCAACTTCATCACCGAGCCGAACGACAACGAGTCGTCGATCCTCCGCTGGGAAATCAAACCGCCGCTCAAAGCAGGCGAAGGCGGCGTGCTGCGGTTCCGGGTACGGGTGCGATAGTTTGCCGTGCTTCGCCCCGGCACTGCCGCGTTAGCGCAGTGCAGACGGTGAATTTCGCCCCACTTAATTTTTTTATTTTTCGGTGGGGCGATATTCGGTCGATTTCGCCTCACCTCGTGGCTGCAAGTCGTTTGCCGGCCCGAGGTTTGAAAGTCGCGGTGGGGCGAAACTCACTAGGTTTCGCCTCGGGGGGTGGACAAAAGCCCCCCGCGGCGCGGCATTATTCGTTGCGTCGTCGTGCAGCCGCGTGAAAACCTGATGAATTAATGCGCGCAGGACGATCCTGACTGGCCGCGAGCCGATCGCGGACAGTACGAGTTTCGAAACCGTGGGCTAGCGCCCAGCGGCTGATCAGATCAGCCGCAACGCGCTAGCGTCCGGTTGCTTCTTTTCAGTTGTCAAAGATCGAGCGCAATCGTGTGCAGCATCGACCTTAGCAGAAACGCGAAGCGACTTCAGCAACTATATTTGGCCACCCCCGGGAAAGTAAGAAGTGAGAAGTAAGAAGTAAGAAGGATGATGTACGCCCCGAGTGAGTGTTATTGTGACCTCGAAGAGTTTTTTGCTTGGTTTTGGCCGCGCAAATTGCTAGGGCGGATCCGGCGGAGATTGCAACGGCATCAACTAACGTACTGCGGAATCTTCAGCAGCTCGCCGTCCTTGAGCGCGGATTGGTGCGCCACGATGCCGGCCACGGTCATGTTGAGCGCCGCGGCGATATCCACCAGCGGCTTGCGATCTTCGAGGATCGCAGTGACAAACTCGTTGGTGAGATGTCCGTGCGAACCACCATGGCCGCCCGGGTCGAGTCCCGGTGGCAAGGGCAGGCGCTTGGTCGCCGGCAACGCCTGAGCAGGCGTCAGACCCTCGTATTTGTCGTAGAACGATCCTTTCTGCCCGCGAACTCGTCCCATCTCGCCGCCGCTGCCGGGTGTCGCCCAACAAACAGCCATCCGCGCCGTGCCGCCTTCGCTCGTGCGAAATAGTGCGATCTCGGTGCCGAACCTGTTCCGGTACGGATTCTTGCCGTCCACAAATTGAGGAATCGCGCTGGGGATGCCCTGGCACGAAACTTCCGTGAAGCTGCCATCGGTCACCCCCAAGTAGTAGGCGTTCGAATGCGTCGGATACAGCTGCGGCGGAAGGCCGACACGCCAGCCATTGTAAGAATCTATTGGCTCCGGCATGTAGTGGTAGTACTCGCCCTCGGCGTACACGATCTTGCCAAAGCCACCGGCTCGATAAATCTGCCGCATCGCGTACAGATCTTCGTGGTAGCTCGATGTTTCGAACATCATGTACTTCAACTCGCCGGCCGTTTTCACGGCCTCGAACAACTGCTCGCCTTCTTCGAGCGAGCCGAAGCAGGCCGGCACGGCCGACACGACGTGCTTGCCGTGCTTGAGAACTTCGATCACGTGCCGTGCGTGGCTGGGCGCGTCCGTGGCGACGAACACCGCTTCAACGCGATCGTCCTTCACCAAATCTTCAAGCGACGGGTACGTCTTCTCACAGCGGGCTGCTTTCGCCAATCCAGCGCAGCGCTCCGGAATCAAATCGCTCACGGCCACGATCTCAACGTTCGGATGGTCCTGAAATCCAAACGCGGCCGCAAACTGGCACACACCATGCCCCACGAGGCCGACGCGAATCTTGCGATCGGAGATCGGCTTCCACCCAGCGGAAGAATCATCCGTGGCGGCAGTTTTTTCGAAACCCTGAATCGGTGTGTCATCGCCGCGGGCGATCGACTCCAAGCTCGCTAGGGCGGCGCCGGCTCCCACGGTTTGCAGAAAATTTCGGCGTGATGTACTCGTGTGCATGGCCACCTCAATGATACGCTGTCTCCCCGGCCACATCTTACAACATTGGGGACGCCTTGAGTCCACGAACGTGCACGGATGTGCGCACTTTCAAGAGAACGAAGCGCGAACGTGGTGTTTGGCTGCAAACGTTAGTTCTGCCCGCCCCGCCGGCGGGCACCGCAGCAATCGGTCCACAAGCGCTGAACGCCTTTTTTGACGTCTAGCAAAAAAACGGCTAGGATACGACTCGGTTCTCGGGCGCAGTCGCGGAAACTTCGTTCTCGGAGTTAGCTGATGAATACCCAACGACGGTTTTGTTATTTGTGGCGGGCAGCTGTGGCGATCCTCTGCATACTTTCGATGCAACCGTACGGGTCGGCGATCGCTCAAGTGTTTCACGATGACTTCGACGTATTTCACGACTACACGAGTGGCGCTGTTCCCGCGGGCGGTATCTGGGACGGGATCCATAATCCGACCAACGGAGGCGATCCTAATCTCGGCCCAGATTTCAAAGGCTTCTTCGTGGCCGACGGAGCAGATTCTCTTGGCAATCCGAAATCGGGCGTGCTGTTTATCGAGGACTTGAATCTTCATCCGAATACCAATGGTTCGTTGGGGATCGGCTGGGAGGCGAATCGGAACAACGCACCGTTTTTGTATCGACACGTTCCCTCGCAACAGAATTTTGATGCCGTCATGAAGATCTCTTCGCAGACGGCCGGCCAATGGTCGTACAGTTCCGTCATCGCTCGTGCCGCTGGCACTCCCGTTGGTCTCGGCCTCGGCGACACGCTGGACGCCAACGAAAGCTTTATCACCATGGGAAACTTTCGAGCCAGCGCAGTAGTTCCGGAAGCCGTCAGCCTCTTGATTCAGAATGTTGTGAACCGAAATGAAACTGAACTGAATCCGTCGTTTCAATCGGTTTTGCCACTGTGGATTCGAATGACCAAGCGGGGATCGTTGTTTACTGCCTACAGTTCCAACGACGGATCGAACTGGACGGAGCGCGGCAACCGCACAAACGTTCAACTGAACCAGGCGGGCGAAACACTTGAGGTTGGTCTGTCATTCATGATGTTTGGAGGGATCGAGGCCGGCGAGACCGAAATCGACTATTTCGACCTCACGATCATTCCGGAACCCGCGACGTGCGCGCTGTTGGCAATTGGCGTGGTCTTACTAATTGTCAAGCGGCGATGATCCAATCTCACAGCTGCACCCGTTCGTAGCTGTTCCCGACAGGCCGGGAGCAATGCAGGCGGATTGGCGCGAAGCTACATTGCCCGATTGGACGGTCTACCATGAAGCTCAAACTCGCCGTGGCAATAGCGCGAACGTTTTCCGCCACGCTAGCCGCCAAGCTGTAGGCACTTTTTGAGCACGATATCCGGCGAATCTGCCCTGCCCCGCTCCCAGATCGATTGCTAGAATTCGTACCGCGAACCAAAATCAAGAAGCCTGGTCTTACACGATTGGTGATATGATCGGTGTTGCCGCCGACGATAACTGACTTCGATCCGACCTCTGACTTCCCACCTCCGACCTCTCTCATCCCGCCGTGGCCCACCTCGCTTTCATCTTCTGCTGCTTCGTGTGGGGCACGTCGTTCATCCTGCTGGAGCGGGTGACGCACGTCTTTGGGCCGGTCGAGATTGGCATCTGGCGGATGTTCAGCGGGGCCGCCGCGGTGGCCGTCTGTTGGTGGTTCGGCGGCCGCTCCTATCGCCTTAGCCGCGGCGACTGGCTGGTGCTGATCTTCGTATCGCTGGTGTTCACCGCCCCGCCGCAGGTGATTCAGTCGTACGTGCTGCACCAGGGATTCGGCCATAGCTTCTTCGGCACGATCGTCGCCGCCGTGCCGCTCTTGACCATACTCGTGTCGGTGCCGATGCTGCGGATCTGGCCCACGCAGCGCGAGCTGGTCGGCGTGCTGGGAGGGTTGGCCTGCCTGTGGTTCCTGGTGGAGGACGGCATGGACCGCGGCATGTCGGTGGGCCTGTTGGCATTGGCGCTGATGATCCCGCTGGCGTCCGCGCTCTCAAATACCGTCATCAAGTGGAAGCTGCCCCATGTGCCCGCCGCGCCGCTCACCGCCATCCTGCTCGTGATCGCCGGCATCGCGCTGGTGCCAGTCGATTTCAGCCCCTCGACGCTCAACGCCCTGGACGTGACCGCCCCGAGTGGCACGGGCAGCGGCGAAACGGCTACGGCCGTGCTCTACTTGTTTCTGCTGGGGGTGGTGGGCAGCGGCATATCGACGATGGTTTTCGTGTGGATGATCCTCAAAAAAGGGCCGCTGTTTGCCGGCATGACCACCTACGTCGTCCCTGTGCTGGCCCTGTTGTGGGGACTGGTGGACGGTGAGACAATCACGCCACGACAATTAATTGCGATTGGCGGCGTCCTGGCGATGGTCGCGATGGTACAATTCGGATCGCGCCGACCGGCGATTCTCGAACAAGCGCTCGACGAGGCGATTTCGCCCATGCCACTGCCGATGGTCGAGCCGGAAACGCCGGTTGACGCGTCGGCCGATTTCGCCATTCCCGCCACCCGCACTTCCCGGCCGAACTCGCAAGTTGCGTAATGTAGGTGCCGCAAGCCGAGCGGCGATTCCCATTCGTCATTCGTCATTCGTCATCTAAGCATTTCCGCCTCGGCTCGGCGGACCTACATCCATGCCCACCCATCCCTGGCTCGCCGATCGCACCGCGAAGTTCGACAGCTCGGGCATCCGCAAGGTGTTCGATCTGGCGGCCAAGATGAAGGATCCGATCAACCTCTCGATCGGCCAGCCGGACTTCGCCGTGCCCGACGCCGTCAAGGACGCGGCTATCGCCGCCATCAAGAGCGACAAGAACGGCTACAGCGTCACGCAGGGCATCCCCGAGCTGCGCAACCGGCTGCAAGCGCGGATCGATACCGAGCTGCGCCACGCCGATCGCCGCGTGCTCGTCACTTCCGGCACGAGCGGCGCGCTCGTCTTGGCCGTGCTGGCGATGGTCAACCCGGGCGACGAAGTGATCGTATTCGATCCGTACTTCGTGATGTACCCGGCGCTGGTGGGCATGGTGGGCGGCCGCTGCGTGACGGTCGACACGTATCCCGACTTCCGTATCGACCCGGAGAAAGTCGCCGCCGCGATCACGCCCCGCACCAAGATGATCCTTCTCAACAGCCCGGCCAATCCAACAGGTGCCGTCGCAGGCGCCGAAGACGTCCGCGCTTTGGGCGAGCTGGCCGCCCGACACAACATCGCCCTGGTGAGCGACGAAATCTACCGCGAATTCTGCTACGACACGCCGTTCGTCAGCCCCACGCGCTGGAACGACCAGACAATCGTGGTCGACGGCTTCAGCAAGACGTATGGCGTCACCGGCTGGCGGCTCGGGTTCGTCCATGGCCCGTCGGTGATCATCGACAAGCTCACGATGCTGCAGCAGTACACGTTTGTCTGCGCGCCGCACCCGCTGCAATGGGCGGCCGTCGCGGCGCTCGACGTGGACATGAGCGCGCACATCGACGCCTATCGCCGCAAGCGAGATATGGTCGTCACCGGCCTCGAACAGTCCGGCTACAGCGTCGCCAAGCCGGGCGGCGCGTTCTATGTTTTTCCGCAGGTGCCCCAAGGCACTGGCAGCCTTCGACAAGCTCAGGCCAGGGAAGTCAGTGGCACACAAGAAACGGGCAGCCAGTTCGTCGCCCGCGCCATCGAGAACGAGCTCTTGATCATCCCCGGCGGCATTTTCAGCGGCCGCGACACCCACTTCCGCATCTCCTACGCCGCCAGCGAAGCGACGATCGAGCGCGGGCTGGAAGTGTTCCGTAAATTGCGGTGATGCGTCAAAACCTTGTTGTTCGAGTTCAGCATTGATTGTCTGCTTAGAACGACCTATCATACAGACATGAGCGCCATCGAATTCGAAACGGAGCTTCATGGGGAGTCTGCTCTCCCGCTCCCGCCAGAGGTCATCGATCGCCTGCCCAAATCGGGGAGAGCCAAAGTCGTCCTTCTGTTACCGGACGATCCGGACGATCAAGAATGGCGCCGTGCTGCCTACGAGCAATTCATGAAGGACGACGACTCCGAAGATGCCGTCTATGATTCCTATCAATGAAATTCGGCGACATCTTTATTTGCCGCTTCCCATTCACGTCGGGTGTGCTGAGCAAACCGCGGCCGGCCCTGGTTCTGTTTGATTGCGGGTTGGACGTAGTGCTTTGTCGCATTACTTCTGCGGCCCGGTTCGGCGCGTTGGACGTCTCGCTCGCTGATTGGTCCGCGGCCGGTCTGGCAAAACCCTCCGTCGTTAGGCTCGATCGATTGGTGACTGCCGAGAAGCCGCTCTTGCGCACGCGCTTGGGCGAATTAAGCGCCGCGGATCGAGAGTCCGTCCGCGCGTTATGGAACTCAAATATGACTCTATGACCATCGGCTCGTGATCAGCACCGAGGCCAGGTACATGGGCAAGAAGGACGGCAAGAAATCTCGCCGGGATGTAGCGGCGCCGGAAACTGATCATGGCCGGGAAGTAGCACATCGGCCACGCCCCTGGCTGATTTCGCAGCCGGCGGCGCTCAAGCTGCTCGTGTTCGTCGCCGGCGCCGTCTTGATGGGCCTCGAAATCGCCGGCAGCCGCGTGCTGGCGCCCCACTTTGGCAACTCGGTCTTCGTGTGGGGCAGTCTCATCTCGGTGTTTCTGATCGCTCTGGCGGCCGGCTATTACCTGGGCGGCCGTTTGGCCGATCGGCATCCGTCGCAGCAGTTGCTCAACGTCGTCTCAATCGCCGTCGCCGCGTGGATTTTTCTCCTGGTGGCGATCGGACATCCAATTTGCGAAGGAATCCTCGACCGCGGCAGCGGCGACCAGCTTGGCCCGCTCCTCGCGTCGGCGATTCTGTTCCTGCCGCCGAGCGTCGGACTCGGCATCGTCTCGCCGCTGAGCGTTCGCATCGCAGCCACTTCGCTCAGCTCGGTCGGACAGGTGGCCGGCACGCTGTACGCCTTGTCCACGTTGGGCAGCATCGTCGGCACGCTGCTGGCCACGTTTGTGCTGATCCCGATGATCGGCGTCGCCGCGATTCTCAAAATCCTCGGCGGCGTGCTGTTGCTGGCGGCGATCGTCACCTTGCCACGGTTTGCGGACAAATCCGGACGGACGACACTCCTTATCGCCGTCCTGATCCTCATTGGCGGTTGGCTGCTCCCCGCTGCTCCTGCGTTTCCGCTCGCGCATGCCGAAGTGATCCGCGCCGATGAAAACACTCCCTACCATCACATCTGGGTCATCGATAATAGCGTGAACGAATCGCGCCAGCTCCGCTTCGACAAGTACTCTGAAACTACCATCCGCCTCGCCCCGCCCTATCGCTCGCTTGATAACTACACCAACTACTTTCACCTCGCTTTTCTGCTGCGGCCCAAGATGGAGCGGGTGCTCTTCATCGGCGCCGGCGGCGGCGTCGGGCCGCGGACGTTTCTTGCGCACGATGCGAATTTGGAAATCGACCTTGTCGACATCGACCCCCGCGTGCTGTCCCTGGCCAAGGAGTTTTTCCACTTGCCCGATTCGCCGGCGATCCACCCAATTTCTCAAGACGGGCGGATGTTCCTCCGCGACACGGACGCGAAATACGACTGCATCGTGCTCGACGCCTACACGATTGGCGGCCGCATCCCGTTCCACCTCGTGACGCGCGAGTTTCTTGGGCTGTGCCGCCAGCGGCTTACGCCCGACGGCGTGTTTGTCACGAACCTGGGCAGCGCCCTCGAAGGAGCGAAGAGCGGCATTTATCGCTCGCTCTACCGCACCGTCGATGCCGTTTTTCAAAACGTGTACGTCTTCGTGCCCGAGCAGCGCAAAATCGATGTTCAGCAGACAACCAACATCGTGCTCGTGGCGACGAACGAAGCGACGCGGTTGGCGGCCGCCGAGTGGACCGCACGGGCTGGGCTATATCAATCCGGCTCCTACATCGACACGCCGATGATGCAACGGATGGCCGCCGACCTGATCCATTCAGCCGCAGCCGACCCGGCCGCCCCGATCTTCACCGACGATTACACCCCCATCGAGACGATGGCGTTTTGAGACATTTCCAATCGGCATAGTTGAATTCGATGATTTCGTGATACGCGATCGCGAACTAGGTCGTGCACCTCCGCGGCGTGAAATTCCGTGCTCACGAAAGCCGCTTCTGTTTCTCGTGAAGTCACGGTCGACCGCGGGCTGGGAGTTCTCGCCACGATGAATTCTCGACGGAGGCCGCCGCTGATGCCTCCTTTTGCATTGCAGTCGCGCCCAAAAGAATGCCCAAACACGGCTTTTTTTCCTTGATTCCCCAGTCGCGGGCGTCTAAACTCATTCCACAGGGTCCGCCGGGTCGGGCCGTCGTCGGCTACGCGCGAAGGAAACATCGCTCTGGCGGAGGCTGCGCCGACATTTCACTCACTCAAATGTTGGCGTCTCATCATGCCTCTTCAATCCGCTGTGCAGTCTGCGCTCGCGGTCTGTCCCAGCGAGCCGAACAGCCGAGGCGTCTTCATCCGACGGGAGCAATCAACGATGTTGGTCCGTGATGCGTTTACGTGTCGGCGTTGGGTTTTGGTCCTGGCGATGATGTTGGTGTCGGCGACGCCCGCCGCGGTGCAGGCCACCGACTGGAGCAATGTCAACGGCGGCAACTTCTCCACTGGCAGCAATTGGATCGGCGGAACGGCTCCTTTCTCGGGAGACGCGGCTAATTTCACTACCGGTGCTCTCGGCGGATACACGGTGACTTTTACGTCGTCCACCTCGACCTTCGCGATCAACATGAGTGACGACGTAATGTTTCTTCTAGGCAACCACCAGTACGCAACCTCCGGCAGTATCCTGATCGCATCCGGCGCAAGCGCCACCGCGCAACTGATAGTTCGCGAGGGGCAGCTCATTTCCAACACGAATTTGCATGTCGGTCAGGGCGCTTCAGCGCAAGGTAATCTCACAGTCAGCACAGGCGGGGTTGTTATTAGCGAGGATGTGCGACTTGGCGCACCGAGGACTTCTACTGACACACTTGTAATAGAGTCGGGCGGTTTATTCATCTCAGGTTCGAGCATTGAGATTGACAGTGCCAGCTCGGCCACCGCATCGGTTACCGACACTGGTTCCACAGCGCTTTTCGAACAGGAGACAGTTGTTGGTAAGGCGAACGCCGGAGCCCTTTCCGTCCAGAACGGCGCTTTGCTCAACTCGACCGGCACGTTTACCATCGCGCAGGACGCGGCTTCCACCGGCGCCGTGACCCTCAGTACTACTGGCGCAGATCCGACGTGGAACCACTCGAACGGCCCGATTTTGTTCGGCCTGGGAACGGGCACGATGACGATCAGCAGCGGCGCTTTGAACGTTTCCGGCACCGGGGCTGACATCACCCTGGGCGCCAGCGATGCGATGACGCTCAGTGGCGGCTCGTTGAATGTCTCGGGAGCGGGTTTGGGCAATGGCCTCACGCTCAACAGTGGCGCGACTCTGACCATCGACAATAGTGTCAGCGCCTTGAACGTCTCCAGTACGGGGACCGGTAGCGGCATCTCGCTCAATTCCGGCGCGACGCTCTCACAGTCGGCCGGCACCATCACCACCAGCAACTTCACCCGCGCCGGAACGTTTACGCACACCGGCGGGACGTTTGCCGTGGATGGCGGCGTCTTCAATAACAGCGCCGCCACGTTCAACTTCGCCGCCGGTGGCGGCGAGATCGCTTTTCAACTCCTCAACGGGGCGACGACCACCGGAATTACCACGCTCAATGTGGGCACGGGCGGGAGTGCGACGAGGGCTTTCGACGTCCTCAGCGGCTCGACGCTCTCGACCTCCGCGGCGAGCACCATCGGGCAATCTGGTACTGGCAGCGCGACACTCCGTGTCAGCGGAGCCGGTTCGACGTGGAATGCGAATAGCTTCATCAACGTCGGCCAGGTAACAGGGACGCTCGTCGTCGAAGACGGCGGCGCGGTCAACACCAATGGCAACCCACTGCAGACCGGGACATCCGCAACTGGCATCGCGACCCTGACCATTCAAGACGGTGGGTCGATCAGCACCTTCGCTTCCGTCAACCTCGGCCTCACGGTCGGTTCGACGACGGTCGCCACGGTCACCGGCAACGGTTCGACGCTCGGCGCGACGAATGTGTTTATTGGCGGCTCGAATTCCTCGGACGGCGGCACCGCCTCGCTCACGATCGGCCCCGGAGCGGAGGTGAACGTGTCGACACAGACCCGCATCCGCACGCCGGGGACGTTAAACATCAGTGGCGGCAATCTCAATACTTTCAACTTCACTCGCACCGGCACGTTCAATTTCACCGACGGCACGCTCACGATGACCGGCGGCACCTTTAGCAACAATAGCACTGACATCACGCTGGCCGGCAACGGCGTTGGCACGAATCCAACATTGGTCTTTCAAGGCGGCACCACTTCCTCCGGCATCACGAACCTCAACGTCGGCTCGTCCTCGCAGCGGGGCACGGCCACGATCAATGTGGGGTCAACGCTCGCGACCGGCGCGGTCACGATCGCCTCCCAAGGCGAGATGAACCTGCAAGGCGGCACGCTGGCTCTGTCGAGCTTCACCAACAGCGGCACGTTCAATTGGACCAGCGGCGCGGTGCGGTTCGCCAACGGCTCGACCGCGTCCGACGCGACGCTCACCGGGCTCTTGGGCACCGCGCATAGCTTGGGCAACGGCAAGTCGCTCACGGGCCTCGGCACGCTCGCGCTCGGCGGCAACCTGTCGGTCGACGGCGGCGCCGTCTCGGGCGTGACCACACTTACGAACAACGCCACGCTCACGTTGAACCAGGGATCGGTCAGCGTCAGCACGCTGTCGAACAGCGCCAATAAAGTGGTGCAGGTCAACGGCACGACCAACCTCAATGCGACCACCGCAATCAGCAACAGCGGCCAGTTGCGCCTGACCAGCGAGACGGCATCGCTCTCCGGCGGCACATTGTCGAACAACGCCGGCGGCACGATCAGCGGCACCGGCGTGATCGGCAATACTTTGCAGAACGAAGGCACGGTTCGGGCTACCGGGGCCGAACACCTGGTATTCACCGGAACCGGGGGCATCAATGTCCTGAACATGAATCTTGTCGGCGGCACGATCGAATTTACCGACGATCTGTTCAATCGCGACGGTGCGGCAATCACCGGCCGCGGTGCGTTCGTCGGCTCTTCGGCCAATCCGGGCGGCGCAGGGCTGACGAACGAGGGACTGATGAGCTTCAGCGCCGGCACGATGGACATCTACGGCGACGTGGACAATGACGCCACGGGCCGCATCGTGACGGGCGGCGGCGGCGTGACCACGTTCTACGACGACGTGATCCACAACGGTATGGAGATTCGCACGTTCGCCGGATCAACGACGGTATTCTTTGGCAACCAAAGCGGTGCGGGCAGCTTTACCGGTACGGGCGTCGTCGAGTACGTCGGCGACCTGCGCCCCGGCAACAGCCCGGCCACAGTGAGCTACGAGGGCGACGTGCTGTTCAATTCCTCGGCCAGTCTGATCATCGAGCTGGGCGGCCTGACTGCGGGCACGCAGCACGACAAGATTGACGTGGAGGGCAGCCTGTCGCTCGATGGCACGCTCGAAGTGTCGTTAATCAACAGCTTTTCACCAACGGCAGGCGACTCG
>JBIOWO010000395.1:0-3854 GCA_044868555.1 Lacipirellulaceae bacterium
GCCCGAGATGCGTGCCAGCACGCTGGACAGGTGGGTGGCGAGCGCTCTCCCGTGTCCGTCGGCGATCGCCGGCGAGCTACGCTCGCCGGACCAGACTCGTGCCGCGTTTAAGCGTGGGTGGAGACAACAGACTTGTCAACTGCCACACAATCAATTTCCGATAACGTGCCGGTCACCTGGCGGCGGGCACTTGCGACGGCGGTCGGCCTATCGCTGCTGTGGTTCGTCGTTTACGGCGGGACGAGTTACATCACGTCGCGGCGGTCCGACGTGGGCACGTGGTACTACTCGTGGGAACGCTACATTCCCTTCGTGCCGCTGATGATCATTCCCTACATGTCGATCGACGCGTTCTTCCTCGCGGCCCCTTTTATTTGCCGCGACCGCCGCGAACTGCGGCTCCTGTCACGGCGAATTACCTTGGGAATCCTCATCGCCGGCACCTGCTTTCTCGTCTATCCGTTGCGGCTGGCGGTCGAGCGGCCCACGGCGCCCGGCTGGCTCGGCGTCGTCTGGCATTGGTTTGTCGGCATGGATCGCCCGTACAACTTGCTGCCCTCGCTGCACATCACGCTGCGCACAATCCTGGCCGACTTGTACGCCGTGCACGCTCCCAGTTTGTTGTGGCGATACGTGTCCAACGTCTGGTTCACGCTCATCGGCCTGTCGACGCTATTTACGTACCAGCATCACGTGGTGGACGTGATCGGCGGATTCATCCTTGGCGCCACGTGCTTATACCTGGTGCGCGACGTGCCCCTTCGCCTGCCAATGGTGCGCAATTCGCGCGTCGGCTGGAAGTATGTCGCGCTGGGTCTGATACTGGGCGCATTGAGCTGGGCCGCCTGGCCCTGGGGCGCGATCCTCATCTGGCCCATCGCCGCCGTGGCCCTCGTCGCGGCCGGCTACTTCCTGCTTGGTCCGAGCATCTACCGCAAACAGGACGGCCGATTGCCATTCAGCACGCGGGTCGTGCTTGCGCCGGTGCTGATCGGCCAATACCTTTCGTGGCTGCACTACAAACGGCAGGGCGATGCGTGGAACGCTGTCGCGCCCGGAGTCTGGATCGGCCGCTCTCTGACGGACATCGAAGCGGCCGACGCGGTGGATCAGGGCGTTATCGCCGTGGTCGATTTGTCCGACGCCTTTTCTGAAGCAGCGCCGTTCTTGAAGGCCTCCTATCGCCACCTGCCCGTGCTCGATCTGACCGCGCCTACCCCGGCGCATCTGGCCGAAGCCGTGGCATTCATTGAAGAACACATATCGCGAGGCGTCGTGTACGTCCATTGCAAGATCGGCTACTCACGCAGCGCAGCGGTGGTTGGTGCGTGGCTCCTGGCGAGCGGCCGCGCCAAATCCGTCGACGACGCAATCACTCAACTCCGCGCGGTCCGCCCTTCGATCGTGATTCGTCCGGAAGTGCACCAGGCGCTCGCCAACTTCGCGATGCGCGGCGATTCGGAAGCGTCAGCTCGTGGCGCGCAATACGTCTCCTAAGCCCGCCGCATCGATGACGGCAGGTAGGGGGCAAAGCAGTCGATTTCCAGTCTTTCTGCGCGCACATGATCTTGCCTGCGTAAATTTATGAGAGGTTTCTGCTTTTCCTCCCCGCCGCGATTGACGGAATACGATACATTTATACAGTATACCCAGAGCAAGGGGTCGAGAGTCTTTATCGACAGACAACCATCGCCACTTCGCACGCTCACCAGTCGATAAAGAGTCCCGACCCCCTCGGCCGATCCACGAGTTCGCGCGGCACAACCCACCATGAGCGCCTCTTCACCACCCAATTCACCTCACCACGATCCGCGCGGGCGCCTCATCGACGAGTTGCAGCGCCAACTGGGCTGCGCCGCCTCCGCGCACGAGTTAGCCACGCGGGCCGCCGACCTGGAAATATTTTCCTCCGGCGCCGCCGCGCTCGACCGGCTGCTCCCCGGCGGCGGCCTGCGCCACGGCATGCTTGTCGAGTGGCTTGGGGGAGAAGGCGGCAGTAGCGCCGCCACTCTCAGCCTGCTCGCGGCCCGCGAAGCGTGCCGGCAAGGCGGTGTGCTCGTCGTCATCGACCCGGAGCAAACTTTCTATCCGCCGGCCGCCGCGGCCTGGGGCATTGACCTCGCGCGCATGATCGTCGTGCGCCCCCAGAATGCGCGCGACGCACTGTGGGCCGCGGTCCAATCGCTCCGTTCGCCGGTTGTCGCCGCCATGTGGACCGCCATCGACCGCCTCGACGATCGCGCCTTCCGCCGCCTGCAGCTTGCCGCCGGCGCTGGCCGCACCCTCGGCCTGCTTGTGCGTCCCGCCAAAGTCCGCGGCCAACCCTCCTGGGCCGACGTGCAATTGTGGACGGAGTGTCCGTTGTCCGTTGTCCGTCGTCCGTCGTCTTTCCACCACGGACCACGGACCACGGACCACGGACGTCATGTGCAAATCCGCATTCTCCGTTCCCGCGGCGCCCGCCCCGGCGGCCGCATAATCCTCGAAATCGACGACGCCACACACACCGTGCGCGCACTGACACCTGACACCCGACACCTGACACCTCACGATGCGCATCCTCTGCCTGTGGTTACCGAACTGGCCGATCCAGCGGCTGCTGCGGTCTCGGCCCGAGCTTAAAAACCGCCCGGTCGCGCTGGTGGCCAAGGGTCCGCGCGGCGGGCTGGTGGCAGCCTGTTGCCATGCGGCTGCCGCCCACGGCGTATCCACCGGCCAGCCGCTGGCCGAAGCTCAAGCGCTCGTCCGCCATCTGGCCATCGCCCCGCACCAACCCGCCGTCGACCGCCGCGCATTAACGAAACTGGCCGAGGCCTGCGAACGCTTCAGCCCCCGCGTGGCTCTGGAAGAAGACGATGAACCGGAAAGCCTGCTCCTCGATATCTCCAACCTGGAGCATCTCTGGCGGAGCGAAGATAAGTTAGTAAGCCAAGCCGGAGCATTTCTCACCCGTCGGGGTTACCGCGTTCGCGCCGCTGCGGCTGATACCGTGGGACAGGCGTGGGCGCTGGCGCATTTCGGGGTCGAGGACGACCCGGCTCGCAAAAAATCAAAAATCCAAACGACAAGTGATGAAATACCCCATTCGTCATTCGTCATTCGTCATTCGTCATTTTGCCTTCCCATCGACGCCCTCCGCCTCCCCTCCGACACCGTTCTCCTCCTCCGCCAGCTCGGCATCGAAACCGTCGCCCAGCTCCTGGCCCTGCCGCGCGAGAGTCTTGCCCCGCGCTTCGGCGACGCGCTCCTGCGCCGGCTCGATCAATTCACCGGGGCCGCGCCGGAAGTGATCATCCCTCACCGCGGTCTGGCCGCGCTAGTAGCGAGCTACGATCTCGACGAACCCACGAGCGACCGCGCCGCCCTCCTGCACATCCTCACCCAGCTCATCGACGAGCTGGCCAAACATCTCAAAGACCGCGACCAAGGCGCTGTGCTGCTGGTGTGCCTGCTCGGCCACCCTGGCGGCCAGGCCACTTCGCTCCGCATCGGGCTGGTCGAGCCCTCGGCCAAGGGGCGCCAACTCGTCGAGCTGATCGGCCTGCACCTGGAAACTGTCGCACTCCCTGACGAAGTGCTCCGCGTCGAGGTCCGCGTGGCGACGGTTGGCCGACTCGGCCAGCGGCAGGGCAAACTCTTCACCGACCGCTGGCCCACCGACCCGCATCAACTGGCAATCCTCATCAACCGCCTTGCGAGCCGCCTGGGCCACGAACAAGTCACCCGCGCGGAATTGCGCGCCAGCCCTGTGCCGGAGCGCGCCGTGCGGTACGTGCCGCTGTGCAGAGAGAGGGAGAGGGGGAGCAGGGGAAAGGGGGAGACGAAGTGGCGGCGCTCGCCCTCGAATCTCCCCC
>JBIOWO010000396.1:0-8798 GCA_044868555.1 Lacipirellulaceae bacterium
GGATTTTGCCTCGCCGCTTGAAGCCGTTGATGCCAACGGTCAGGCGGATTCTCTGAAGCGGCAGGTGCAGGGCCTGATCGACGAAGCTCGCGTCGCGGGCGACAATGACTCCGAACGGCGTAACCGCGACCGGTTCCCAATCCCGTACACGTTTCGGCTCGTACCGATCGATCAGGACGGCAATCCGCTGTTGGATGAAACGACCACGGTCGTCGGCAAGGATTTATCGCTTTCCGGGATCGGCTTCTCGCACGACCATCCACTGCCGCATCGTCGCGCCGTGATTTCGCTCGATCACCCCAAGGTTGGCCGATTCGCCGTCGAGGCGGAAATCGTCTGGACCCGCCAGACCCCCATCGGCCTCTACGAAAGCGGCTGCCGGCTGGTGCGGACCTCCAACGGCCACATTCTGCGGCCCAATACATAGCCGACCCATCTTGGGACGGTGACGCTCTGTCGGACGCCACGCCTGCGGTTCGCATCGATCATTGACGCCGCTCATTTCCGGCCAGGATGGCCGGGCTATTTGCCGCCGCTCTTGGGAATAGTTTGACCCGCCGCCGCCGAATCGGCTAGCATCACACTTCTGTCAGCGGCGCTCGGAACCGCCGCCCAGCAGCAATCGTGATTTCTCTCCCGCGGGTCCAGTTTCGAAGAGGCCAGGCCATGAGACGTACGTATTGGGCTGTGTGCTGCACCGTATTGGCAGTCGCGGCGATCCTTTTTCCCATCCTTGTCGCCGCTCAAGGGAACGACGATCCGTTCGGGGAATTGGGCGTTCAAAACGAGGTGCTCCAGATTGAGGCAGGCGAGCTGACGCCGGTGCCCGCGGTCGATCCCACTCCCGCCGACGACATCCCGTTGCCGGCCATCGTTGAAGCACAGGCGGCTGCGCCGGAACAATTCTGCCGCTGCGTCCACGAGGACACGTCGGCCCCGTCCGTGGTCCGCATTCACAATGCCCTTCGCTCCCCGCTCAAAGAGAGTGGCATCGATTTCAACGAGCAGGCGCTGCAGGAGGTTGTCGGCTTTCTCCAGGAGGAGTACGGCCTCCCGATCAAACTCGACACGGCCGCGTTGGACGACAATGGAATTCAGGCCGACGAGCCAATCACCGTGAACATTCGTAACATTTCGCTGCGTGCCGCCTTGCGCTTGATGTTGAAGGAAAAAGGTCTCACCTACATCATCCAGGACGAAGTCCTGATGATCACCACCCCCGACGAAGCCGAACAACAGCTCCGGGTCTGTGTGTACGACGTCCGCGACCTGGTCGCCCCCACGATGCCGGCAGAAATGGATTCCCTGCGGGATACGATCGCCTCGTGCGTCGCATCCGAAACGTGGGCCGTCAATGGCGGCGGCGAGGCGGAGATCCGGCCGCTCCGGCAATCGCTACTCGTTATCTCGCAAACGCAGGCCGTCCATGAGGAGGTGCGGGCGCTGCTCGATACGATCCGCAGCCAACTTCGCGCTCAACCGGCTGCTGCCGCCGCTGCCGTCCGCCCCGCGATGCGCCAGCCACCGGCGGCCGATGACGCGAAAGTCGTCACCCGATCCTACTATCTGCAAGTCAACCAGCAGCCCGGCGGCGAATCGTTCGCCTCCAAAATCCGCGAGTTGATCACTCTGTCGCTCCCCGACGAGCAATGGGCCGGCCGGCTCGACAACAACGAGCCCGTCGTCCTCACCGTGCTGCCCGATCGAGTCGTGCTGCGGCACCGCCAATCGGTGCAGGAAAAGGTTCAATCGCTGCTGTCCGATAGCGGCATTGCTTCGCCGCCGGCCGCCGTCGCCGGCGAAATGGGCGGAGGCGGATTCGGAGGTGGCGGGGGCGGCTTCTTCAATCCGCAGCCCGCAGAAAATCAATAGCCATTGATCGGCGGCTCGCGCCGACGTAGGGTGGGTCGAGTTCCAAGAGACCCACCAAAGGCTAAACCCTCTCCCGGTCCCGGTGAGGGACCGGGAGAGGGTTCTTGGGCTTCGCGACCGCCCGACCGCCATGCACCTCGGCCCCACCGAAATCCTCGATACCTACGCCGAAGCGTTCGGCGCTCGTTACACGCGGCTGATCATCACCGCCGCGGACGACCACTGGCTCGACGCCGCCCTCCGCTCGATCACCGGCTACGGCACGAGCGTCTTGGGCTGCGACGCCGAAGCCGGCGTCGAGCAAATCCTGCCGCGCGACCAGTCACCCGACGGCCGCCCCGCCGCCGCAGTGCTCCTGTTCGCCTTCACCGCCGAAAAAGTCGCCCAGGCTGCCCAGCACCGCATCGGCCAGTGCATCCTCACCTGCCCAACCACCGCCTGCTTCAACGGCCTGCCGGACGCCGCGGAAACCTACTCACTCGGCAAATACCTCCGCTACTTCGGCGACGGGTACGAAAAGCAAGCGACGAGCGACGAGCAACGAGCAACGAGAAATACTTCTTTCTCGCCGCTCGCTGCTCATAGCTCGTCGCTTTGGCTTATCCCCGTCATGGACGGCGAATTCATCATCGAGTCAACCGCCGGCGTAGCCAAAGGCGTCGCCGGCGGCAACATCATCATCCAATCGACAACTCAACAAGCCGGTTTAGCCGCTGCCCAAAGGGCCGCGCGTGCCATCGCCCAACTCGCCGGCGTGATTACTCCCTTCCCCGGCGGCGTCTGCCGCAGCGGCAGCAAGGTCGGCTCCAAATACAAAGCGCTCGTTGCTTCCACGGCCGAAGCCTACTGCCCCACCCTCCGCGACCGCGTCGAGTCGAAGCTCGTCGCCGGCGCCAACTGCGCGTACGAAATCGTCATCGACGGCGTCGACCAACCGGCTGTGGCGGCAGCCATGCGGGCCGCCATCGAAGCGGCCGCCGGCGAAGGTGTGCTGGCCATCGACGCCGGCAACTACGGCGGCAAACTCGGCAAATATCCCATCCGCCTGCACGACCTTTTCGCACCATAGATTTTTCCTGCATTTAGCGGCGGCGGGCACCGCCGCGAAGCGGTGGTCGGCCCCGCGTTTCGATCACCGCCGCGATTGTCCGCCCCACGGTTCCCCTGTTAAACTGGCGATCTTCGCACGGCTCGCTGCCGTGGTTCCTGGCAGGGGAAAACGTGATGTCTTCCGACTCGACCGACATGGACCAAACACAAACAAGTTCCGATCCGCCGCAATCTGAGACACCGGGGACCCGTCCCAGCGAGCGGATTCGCATCGGTTCGCAACGCAACAGCATTTACCGCTCCGGCGGCGGATTCGTGAGCGACGAAGAAGAAGCGCCCCACGTTGAACAGCCGCCCGTCGCCGAGGAGCAGCCGAAGCCCCAGCCGTTGGCTCCCGCCGCGCCGCCAGCCACCGCCAAGCCACCCCGCAAGGAACCGCCCAAGCACTACCCGCCACCCAACATCCGCGACAAGCTCACGCCCGAGATGGAAGCCGAGTACGCCGCAGCGCTCGGCGATCTCTCGGTCGACGCGCTCCTGGGCGGCGGCGACGATGGCGGCACCGCCGAAGAGCTGCCCCCCGAAACGCGCGTCACCGGCCGCGTCGCCAAAATTTACCTCGACGACGTTTTCGTCGACCTGCCTGGCCGGGCGCAAGGCGTGGTGCCCAAGCGGCAATTCGATACGCTGCCCACCGTTGGCTCTGATGTCGAGCTGCTGGTCGTCAAGTTCGACGTCGACGAAGGCCTCTACGAGCTCACCCGCCCCACCGCCGCCGTCAGCGTCGGAAACTGGGAGGATGCGCGCGAAGGCCAAATCGTCGACGTCACGGTCACCGGCTCGAACAAGGGCGGGCTCGAGTGTCAAGTCGCCGGCATCCGCGGCTTCATCCCCATGGGCCAGGTGTCGGTCTACCGCGTCGAAAACGCCGAGGAATTTGTCGGCCAGCGGCTGTCCTGCGTCGTGACCGAAGCGAACCGCGACCGGCAAAACCTGGTCCTTAGCCATCGGGCCGTGATGGAGCGCGAGCGGAACGAGCTCCGCGACAAACTGCTGGCCGAGCTGGCGCCCGGCCAGCTCCGCGAAGGCATCGTCCGCAGCCTGAAGGATTTCGGCGCGTTCGTCGACCTGGGCGGCGTCGACGGGTTGATTCATATCAGCCAACTGAGCTGGGACCGTGTGAAGCACCCGGGCGAAGTGCTCACGCTCGGTCAGAAGGTGAAGGTCCGCATCGAAAAGTTCGACAAGGAATCGGGCAAGGTCAGCCTCTCCTACCGCGAGGTGGGCGACAATCCGTGGAACAATGTGGAAAGCAAGTACTATGTGGGTGCCCGCGTACCGGGCATCGTCTCGCGGCTGATGGAGTTCGGCGCGTTCGTCAAGCTGGAGCCCGGCGTCGAGGGACTGATCCACATCAGCGAGCTGGCCCACAGCCGCGTGTTCCGCACCGGCGACGTGGTGAGCGAAGGCCAGGAAGTGGAAGTCAAGGTGATGTCGGTCGACAAGGAGAAGCAACGCATCGGACTGTCGCTCAAAGCGCTCGCGGCCAGGCCGGAAAAACCGGGCGACAAGCAAGTCGCCGACGAGGACCTGCCTCTCCCGGCCGACGCCCCCAAGCCGCCGCGCAAGAAGCACACAAACCTCAAAGGCGGCACCGGCGGCCCCAGCGGCGGCGAAAAGTTTGGACTGAACTGGTAGCTTAAATATGCGGCCGCAGATACGAGTTGGTCGCAGTCCTGGTCCTGGCTGGCTATAATTCGATGGGTTAGCGCTCTCGAATTGCACGTTTACGCTTGGTGGTTCACATGGATCGAATGACAGTCTTATCGCGAGTGGGAGCCGACGGCATTCTGCACGTCACCGTACCTGTAGGCCCGGCAGACGCTAATCGTCCCGTCCAAGTCACTATCGAATCTGCGGACGGCAAAACCAACTCGACAAGCGGATACGTCGCATGGCTGGAGGGGCTCGCCGGACGATGGCAAGGTGAGTTCGTTCGCGACAATGAAGGATCATTCGAAACGCGCGAGCCACTGCCTTGAGCTATCTATTGGATTCCAACACCTGGATTGCGCTTCTGCGGCGACAAAATGCCGGTGTTTTGGCCAAGCTGAAACAATATCCGGCCGAAGAGGTCTTACTCTGCTCGATCGTCTTGGCGGAGCTTTGGTACGGTGCGGAGCGGAGCATGGAAAGTCATCGCGACGCCAACTATTCGCTAGTGAATGAGCTGCAAGCGAAATTCCGCTCGCTCCCGTTCGATGACGCGGCCGCGCGCGAATACGCGCTGATTCGCGCCGACTTGGCACAGCGCGGGAACTCGATCGGACCTAACGACACGATGATTGCCGCAATTGCGATTTCTCAACACGTGACGCTGGTCACAAACAACTCTGGTGAATTCAGCCGCGTGACCGGCCTTACCATCGAAGTTTGGCAAATGCCTTGAATGAATCCGTCGCTTATTTGTATCGATACGTGAACGCTGCCCAACCGAAGTGGGTCGAAAGCTCGAAACATTGTTTAATTGGGTGTGCACAGGATGCTCACAATAATCCTTCCCGATGGTAGTCGGAAACAATACGATCGGCCGGTCACTGCGTATGATGTCGCCGCCGAGATTGGCCCCGGCCTGGCCAAGGCCGCCATTGTGGCCGAGGTCGACGGCCGGCAAGTCGATCTGCGCAGCCCGCTGCCGGAAAGCGGCGAAGTCAAGCTCCGCCTGCTCACCAAGCGAGACCCCGATGCGCTCGCCGTCATGCGGCACAGCGCCGCCCACGTGATGGCCCAGGCCGTGATGCGGCTGTTCAAAGGCGTGCAGCTCGCCTTTGGCCCCACCACCGCGACCGGCTTTTACTACGACTTCCATCTCGACCACCCGCTCTCCGAGGAAGACTTCCCCCGCATCGAAGCCGAGATGCAGGCGATCATCAAGGCCGACGAGCGATTCGAGCGGCTCGATGTGCCCCGTAGTGAGGCTCTCGAATTATGCCGCGAGCTGGACCAGGAATTCAAAATCGAGCACATCAAAACCGGCCTCGCCGACGAAAAACAACTTTCCTTCTACCGCCAGGGCGAGTTTGTCGACCTGTGCCGCGGCCGGCATATCCCCAGCACCGGCCACATCGGTTCGGCGTTCAAGCTGCTCTCCGTCGCCGGGGCCTACTGGAAAGGCGACGCCAGCCGCCAGCAGCTCCAGCGACTCTACGCCACCGCCTTCTTCGACAAGAAGGAGCTCGACGCCCACCTCGAACAACTGGCCGAGGCCAAGCGCCGCGATCACCGCGTGCTGGGCAAGCAACTCGAGCTGTTCACGATCAACCAGACCGTCGGCTCCGGCCTGATCCTCTGGCTCCCCAAGGGCGCGATCATCCGCCAAACACTCGAAGATTACATCAAAGTCGAGCTCCGCCGCCGCGGTTACGAGGCGGTTTACACCCCGAACGTTGCCCACGTCGAGCTGTACGAAATCTCCGGCCATTTCCCGTACTACGCCGACAGTCAATTCCCGCCCATCGAATTCCCCGACGGCGAGCGGTTCCTCCTCAAGCCGATGAACTGCCCCCACCACATCATGATCTACCAGGCCAAACCGCGCAGCTATCGCGACCTGCCGGTCCGCCTGGCCGAATTCGGCACCGTTTATCGTTTCGAGCAATCGGGCGAGCTCTCCGGCATGACCCGCGTCCGCGGCTTCACCCAGGATGATGCCCACATCTTCTGCACCGAAGAACAAGTCGCCGACGAATTCCGCAACTGCCTCGACATGACCCAAACCGTGCTGCGTGCGTTGGGAATGAACGACTACCGCGTCCGCCTCGGCTTCCGCGACCCGAAGAGCGACAAGTACGTCGGCAGCAGCGAGAATTGGGACCGGGCCGAGGCCGCGTTGAAAGCGGTCTGCGAGTCGATGGACCTGCCCGACATGACGATCGAGCCGGGCGAGGCCGCGTTCTACGGCCCCAAGGCCGACTTCGTCGTCACCGACTGCATCGGCCGCGAGTGGCAGCTTGGCACCGTGCAGCTCGACTACAACCTGCCCAGCAAAGAACGCTTCGGCCTGGAATACATCGGGGCCGACAATCATCCGCACCAGCCGGTGATGATCCACCGCGCCCCGCTCGGCTCGCTCGAGCGGTTCGTCGGCGTCTTAATTGAGCATTTCGCCGGCGCATTCCCGCTCTGGCTGGCCCCGGAACAAGTCCGCGTCGTCACCGTCAGCGAAAAGTCGGAGGCCTACGGCCGCGAAGTCGAAACCAGGCTGTCGGCGGCCGGCCTGCGGGCTAAGGGCGACTACCGCGGCGTCAAACTCAACGCCAAAATCCGTGAAGCCCAGATCGAGCTCATCCCCTACATGTTCGTCGTCGGCGAAAAGGACCGCGACGCCGGCACGGTTGCCATCCGTGACCGGCTGGAAGGCGACCTGGGCCAGGTCCCCCTGGACGCCGCGATCGCCAAAATCCGCGCCGAAATCGACGCCAAAACGGTCCGCCAGTTCGCCCAGCGCCAAACGGTTACCCTCGCGGACCGCGGCGACAGCCAAAACGAATACTAACTCAGCGGGTTTGCCCGAAATCCGGCTGAAACGAGTTGACGAACGCCACGGGCGCAGCCAAGATTCCAGTGTGGAAGAATTCCGGGTGGCTGGGGCAACGCCCCAGAGTTCGACGACGACACTGGGGCGTTGCCCCGGCCACCCACTGAACCCTTAACCCCATAGGAGACCGAGCAATCGACCGCAAAAATCAACGGATCAACGAGCAGATCCGCATCACGCCCGTTCGCGTGATCGGACACGACGGCGCCGTTCTGGGCGTCATTGATACAATCGTTGCCTTGCAGCAGGCCCGCGAAGTCGGCCTCGACCTCGTCGAAGTCGCCCCGCAGGAGAAGCCGCCTGTCTGCCGCATCATGGACTTCGGCAAGTTCAAGTACCAGCAGAAGAAGCGGCAGCACAAAGGCCACACGCATCACAGCAAGAACAAGGAGCTCCGACTCCGCCCCAAAATCGGCGAGCACGACCTGGAGACCAAGCTCAACCGGGCCAAGGAGTTCCTCGCCGAAAAGGACAAGGTGATTTTCTCGGTCATCTTCCGCGGCCGCGAAAACGCCCACATCGACGAAGGCTACAAGCTGGTCGACCGCATCGTCAAAGACCTCGAGCCGCACGCCAAGCTGGAGCAGAACCCCCAAATGCACGGCCGGCGGATCGTGGTCATCTTCGCGCCGAAGTAATTGCTACATGCAATTCGAGCGAATCTACATCGATCGTGGCAACTACTACTCGATTGGGATTGACCGCGAGACCGGGGAATATCTGATCGAAGTCGTTATTACCTGGATTGCCTGGTATTACGTTTACTTTCGATTGACTCCCGAAGAGGTCGCCGAATTCGAGCGCGATAACCAAGCGTTGACGCCCTTATCGTACGAATTAGCCGCTGACAAAGGGGCGAAAAAGTATGCTGACCGACTCGTCCTTAACCAAGGTCCACAACGCAAATGACGGCGAATCTCTCGGCATTCTAAACGAAGGATTCCCCCCTTCTCACGCCGTATCTCTAACGATAGAATCTGGGATTCGACCATTTTGATCCCAATTCGCTCGGGCCGCGCGGATCCATTCGCCGCGACCGACGAAGGCGAGCTAAGCATGCCCAAGCAAAAGACCCACAAGGGAACCAAGAAGCGCTTCCGCCTGTCGGCCAAGGGAAAGGTCAAGCACCGCCCGGCCGGCACCAGCCACTTGGCCTCCCGCAAAACAACCAAGCGCAAGCGCCACCTCCGCGGCACCAAAGTGCTCAACTCCGGCATGGTCCAGCGCATCACCACAGCGCTCGCCGGCAACAGCTACTAACTTTCAATCCCTCTCCCCG
>JBIOWO010000397.1:0-7822 GCA_044868555.1 Lacipirellulaceae bacterium
TTGCCCCAGCCACCCACCCGCTCATGCCGTGCTCTCGGCCGAACGCGGATCGGCCGTCCGGAGGGCGTGCAGGATCGGCGTCGTGGCGATCGTCGTCACCAGGGCCATGATGACCATCATCGCGAACAACTGCGGCGAAATGACGCCCAGCTCGAGGCCGATGTTGAGCACGATCAGTTCCATCAGACCGCGGGTATTCATGAGGATGCCGAGCGCGGCCGACAACCGCCAGCCAAGCCCCGTGCAGCGCGCAGCTACAAAGCTGCCGCCGAACTTGCCCAGCGTGGCCACCGCGATGATCGCGCCGCACCACAGCCACGCTCCCCAGCCGCTCACCAGCCCGATCTCTGTCCGCATGCCCGTGTAGGCGAAGAACGCGGGCAGGAGCAGAATCTTGACGATGTCCTCCAGCTTGTTGCTGAAGTCGCGGGCCACGTCGCTGTCGTGCGGAATGATGGCCCCCAACAGAAACGCGCCGAAGATCGCATGGATGCCAATCCACTCGGCCGTCAGCGCCGAGAACAGGAGGCCCACCAGCACCCACACCGCCATCCGCCGCTGCGGATGATCGGAATCGTGCCCCAGAAAGCGGATCGCCAGCGGCCGCACCACGAGCAACATGATCGCGATGTAGCCGACGGCCATCACCGCCGTCTGCACCGCCCCGCCGACTGCCGAATTCGCCACACCGACGACAAACGCCAACAGGCACCAGGCAGTCACGTCGTCGATGGCCGCGCAGGACAGCGCGATCACACCCAGCTCCGTATTCTCCATGCGGCGATCGGTGAGGATGCGGGCCAGTACGGGAAACGCGGTGATCGACATGGCCACGCCCATGAACAGGGCAAAGCTCGTGAACGGCACGTCCGACGTGGCGAACCGCGGATACAGCCACAGCGCCAAGATCGCACCGAACAAGAACGGTGCGAGGATGCTGGTGTGCGAAATGGCCACGGTGGCGTGGGCGCGCGACTTGAGCAGCCCGGCGTTGAGCTCCAGCCCCACCAGGAACATGTACAGGATGACGCCGATCTGCGCGATGATGCCCAAGGCGCCGCGAATGTCGTTCGGGCCGCTCGTCGGCAGGATGAAGTGCATCGCTTCCGGCCAGATGCGTCCCAATAGCGAAGGACCGAGCATGATGCCGGCCACCATCTCGCCGATCACTCGCGGTTGGCCGAAATGGACGAACAGTTTGCCCAGCCAGCGGCCCAACAGCAGGATCGCCACCAGCGCCACCAGCACGTGGTACAGCACTTCGCTCTTAGCGACGACACCGGTCGGGGCGCCGGCATGTGCGGCAGCCCGCGCGGGCGCCGACAGCCCTTCGCCGTACGAAATCACCAGGAACAACAGCCCCACGGCGCAGATCACCGTCAGGAGATAACCGAGCACGATTCGCCCTGGCGCTGTCATGAGGGAATCCGCTGCATAGCTGGAGGCCTTCGTGCTCATCGGGCCAACTCCGGAGTTCGGGATTCGAATTCTCCCGCCGGAATTGAAAGCGGGTCAAGAGCAGAGCGACAAACATAGCCCGGCCATCCTGGCCGGGTTCCCGCTTGTGCAATTAACCTTCCGCGTTCGTCCTTGGCCAGCAACCGACCCAGGATGGGTCGGCTATATTCACTGGACTACTCCCAAGCCCCTTTCTCCGCGCTCGCTAGCACCCGCTCGATCACGCGCATGTTGGCCACGGCGTCGGCCAGCGGCGTGGGTACCGGCTTGTCTTCCAGGATGGCCCGCGCAAACGCGTCGGCCTGCAGCGTGTATTGGTCGCACACGTCGAAGCGGATCTCCTCGCTCGTGCCGCCCGGTTTGCTGCCGACATAGAGCCAGAGGCGGCACGGCTGATCCGGCGGCGCGTTGAACGGAATCTCGATTTCGATCCAACCCGAAGTGCCGAAGATGCTCACCCGCTGGTACGGCGCGAGCTGGGTTGCGCAGGTGAACGTTGCCGTGCCCTGAAAGAATTCCAGTTCGCCCGACGTCAGGCGATCGATTTGCATCGTCGGGTCGCGCTCGATCTGACCCAGCACGCGCGTCGGCTCCGCATCGAAAATGAACCGCGACACCGAGATCGGGTAGCAGCCGATGTCCATCAGCGCGCCGCCGCCAATGTCCCGCTGGTTGCGAATGTTGTGCGGGTCGTCGTTGAAATACGAGAACTGTGTGTGGATCGTGCGCAGCTGGCCGATGCGGCCCTCCTGCACCAACTGCCGCGCCATCTGCCACTGCGGATGGTGGCGGTACATGAACGCCTCCATCGCCTTGAGCTTGTCCCGTGTCGCCGCCACGCCGGCCAACTGCTCGGCCTCGGCCGACGACAGGCCGATCGGCTTCTCGCACAGCACGTGCTTGCCCATCTCCAGCGCCCGAATGGCCCACCGGACGTGCAGATGATTGGGCAGCGGAATGTAAACCGCGTCGACGTTGCGGTCGGACAACAACTGCTGGTACGCGCCGTAGGCCTTTTCGATCCCCAGCTCGGCCGCCACCGACCGCGCCCGGGCCAAATCGCGCGAGGCGATCGCCGTCACCACACCAAACTGGCTGCGCTGCGTGGCCGGAATCACCTTCTCGCGGCCAATCTTGGCCGTGCTCAAGATGCCCCAGCGGATCTTGTCCATGGCGTCAGTCTAACGCGTTTCGCACGATGGGTCGAGTTGTAGGGTGGTTCGAAATGGCGTGGCATGCTCTCGCGGCGCAGTCGCGTGAGCATGCCGGGATCGGCGTAAACATGCCTTCGCCGCTGCGCGGCGAAGGCATGGCACCCAGCATGGTCGTTTGCGCTACACAGAGTGTGCCTACTACTTTGGTTGTCGTATAATGGCTCGCCACGGCTGCTCACTTCCCGTAACCGCTTCGCGCGCGAGGTTCAGGATGGCTCAATCCCGCGACAACTCTCACCTGTCGATCGGCGACTACCTCATTCAACGACTGCAGGACTACCGCATCCGCGATGTATTCGGCATCCCGGGCGACTACGTGCTGTCGTTCTACACGATGCTCGAGGCGAGCCCGCTCAACGTGGTCGGCTGCACGCGCGAGGATTGCGCCGGCTTCGCCGCCGACGCCTACGCCCGCGTCCACGGCATGGGCGCGCTGTGCGTCACCTATTGCGTCGGCGGCCTCAGCGTCTGCAATTCGATCGCCGGCGCGTATGCCGAAAAGTCGCCCGTCGTGATGATCACCGGCTCGCCCGGCCTGAAGGAGCGGACCCACAATCCGCTCTTGCACCACATGGTCCGCAACTTTCGCACGCAGTACGACGTGTTCGAAAAGCTCTGCGTCGCCGGCACCGAGTTGATCGATCCGCTCACCGCGTTCAGCGAGATCGACCGCGTGCTGGCCACGTGTGCCCGCTACAAGCGGCCCGTGTACATCGAGATTCCCCGCGACATGGTCCACGTCCAGCCGCAAATCACCCCGCCCTACAAGCACCCGGAACTGAAAAGCGATACGCGGGCGCTCGACGAAGCCGTCGACGAAACGATCGCGCGGATCGAGAACGCGCGGCAGCCCGTGCTGCTGCTGGGCGTCGAAGTCCATCGTTTCGGGCTGCAGGAGGACGCCGTCCGGCTGGCCGAGGAGTCGGGCATTCCGATGGCCGCCACGATGCTCGGCAAAGGCGTGGTGGCCGAGACCCATCCGCTCTACATGGGCCTGTACGAAGGCGCGCTGGGTCGCGAGGAGGTCACCAAGTACGTCGAGGCCAGCGACTGCGTGCTGATGCTCGGCACGTTCATGACCGACATCAACCTGGGCATCTACACGGCCGAGCTGGACCTGGGCGACTGCATTTACGTCACCAGCGAGACGTGCCGCGTGAGGTACCATCATTACCACGACGTGCAACTGGTCGACTTCGTTCGCACGCTCCTCGCCCGGCGCCCGAAACCCAAAATCCCGCCGCCGCCCGCGCCCACCGGCTGGACCAAGGAGCCGTTCACGCTCCATCCCAACAAGCCGATCACCGTCACCCAGATGATCGATCGGCTCGACGAGCAGCTCGACGACGGCACCGTGGTGATTGCCGACGTGGGCGATGCGCTGTTCGGCGCCACGGAGCTCACCACCCGCGGCAAGACCGAGTTCCTCGCCCCGGCCTATTACACGTCGATGGGCTTCGCCGTGCCGGCGGCGCTGGGCGTCCACGTGGCCCGACCGCAGGCGCGGGTCGTGTCGATTGTCGGCGACGGGGCCTTCCAGATGACCGGCATGGAGCTATCGAACCTCGTTCGCCACAAATATCCCACGGTCGTCATCGTCCTCGACAACCGCGGCTACGGCACCGAGCGGCTACTGCATCCGGGCAATTGGAAATTCAACGACGTCCAGCCGTGGGAATACCACAAGCTGCCGCACGTCCTCGGCGGCGGCACCGGCTACCTGGTCCGCACCGAAGGCGACTTCGACCGCGCACTCAGCGCCGCTTGGCGAGACCGCACCGGCCCAAGCATCATCCAAGTGAAGCTCGACGAAAAAGACTGCAGCCGCGCCCTGGCCAACCTGGCCGCGCGGATGAGCAAGACGGTGGTGCAGAAATAGGAAAACCAGCCGACTTGCCGATAGTTATAACAAGTGTTATAATTAGGTCGGAGGCCCAATTTCCATGACCACTGTCAAGCTAACCACCGTCGGAAACTCGACCGGCGTTGTGCTTCCGAAGGAAGTCCTTGAAAAACTTCGCGTCAGCAAGGGTGACGTGCTGCACCTCGTGGAGACTCCGACCGGCATCGAACTGACGCCGTACGATCCAGAGTTTGCAGAGCAGATCGCCATCGCCGAGGAAGTGATGCGTACCGATCGGAACGTGCTGAAAAAGTTAGCCGAATAGGAATGCCGTGGTCCGATGAAAGAACCACGTTGGCTCAAGGATTCGGTCGCGCTTGCAATCCATCGCCGACAGCTTGCCGAGCACGGCGGTTTGGACGGTGTGCGTGACGCAGGAATGTTGGCGTCGGCGCTGGCGCGGCCGAAAAATCTGTTCGCCTATAGCAACCCCAAGCCGGATGCGGCGGCGCTGGCCGCGGCATACGCCTTCGGTATTATCAGGAACCATCCTTTCGTAGATGGGAACAAACGTACGGCCTACGTACTCTGCCGCACGTTTTTGAGACTCAATGGTGTCGACATCGATGCTCCCGAAGCTGAAAAATACGTCACGTTCATCGCCGTTGCCGATGGCAGCCTGAACGAAGATGGCCTTGTCGAATGGATTCGCGCGCACCTGGTCAAGACACCTCCACAGCGCTGAACTAACTTTCCATGGACATCTCCTCCTGGCACATCGACCCAGTCTGGATTTACTACCCGTCGGCCGTGCTATTGCTCGCGCTGTGCGTCGGCGCGTGGCTCACGACGCTGCTGACGGTGCCCGGCAATTGGATCGTCGTCGGGCTGGCGGCGGGCTTTGCGTGGCTGTTTCCAGTCGCGGCGGGCCGCGGCATCACGTGGACGACCGTCTTCGTCCTGATCGGCGTCGCGCTCGTTGGTGAGATCATCGAATTCGGCGCCAGCGCCGCCGGGGCCGCCAAGCAGGGCGCCAGCCGACGTTCGGTCGCGCTCTCGATCATCGGCGCGGCCGTCGGCAGCATCGTGGGACTGGCTGTGGGCACGCCGGTTCCGGTGGTCGGCTCGTTCGTGATGGCCGTCCTCGGCGGGGCGGCCGGCGCTTTTGGCGGCGCTTACCTTGGCGAAACCTGGAAAGGCCGCACCGACGACGAACGGGTCGCCGCCGGCAAAGGCGCCTTCGTCGGCCGACTGTGGGGCACCGTCGGCAAGCTGGCTGCCGGCGCGATCATGCTCGCCATCGTCGCCTGGGACGCGTTCGTTTGAACACGGATATCGTGGTCAACCCTCGTGAGATCATCGCGGCCGGTAGCGATTGCCGCCGCGGCGTCGAGATTTGCGCGCGTTGCGAGGGGCCGCGCGTCGCCGGCGGGCGCGTGCCGGGCTCGAACGGCGCCGGCCGTTCGATCGCAACGCCGTGTTTCGCGCCGAGAACCGCACCTTACGGCCGAACACTTTTTCGAACAGCTCGACCTTCCGCTCGGCCGCCCACACGTCGACGTCCGCATCGCCGTGCGCCTGCACGTTGATCGTCACGCCGTCGTCGGTCACGCGGGCCCGCACTTCGCCCACGTGCTGCTGATGCGTACGATCGAGCGCCAGGGCCAGCCGCAAAATGGCCGCCACTGCCGACACGCGATGCTGATCGTCCGCCGTCAGCTCGCGGAAGTTCTCGTGCTTCTGCTTGGGCGGCGAGCCGCGATGGTAGCGGGCCACGTTCGCCAGGAGCTGCAATTGCCGACGCTCGAAGCCCGGCAACTCGCTGTTGCGAATCAGGTGGTAACTGTGCTTGTGGTGCCCCTCGAAATTGATCAGGTAGCCCACGTTGGCCACCAGCGCGGCCGACTCGATCAGCTCGCGATCTTCCGGCGCCAGCCCCAGCGGCTCGGCCAGTTGTTCCCACAACGAACCGGCGATGCGGGCCACCTGCCGCGCGTGCGTCAGATCTACGCCGCCGTTCTTGGCAAATTCCTCGATCGCCGCGCGGCGCTCGTCGGTCGACGCGGCCTGCGGCGCCGCCTGCTGCACCATCGTCAGCAGCAATCCGTCGCGCACGCCGCGCGTGTGCACCTGCACAACGTTCACCCGCAGATAACGCATCACCCGTTCGATAATCGCCAGGCCCGCCACAATGATGTCGGCCCGCTGCGGGCTCAGCCCCGCCACCTTGCACCGTTTTTCGAGCGACATCACGGCCAGGTCGGCCACCAGGTGACGAATCGCGGCGCGCGTTACGCGGAAGCCCCACATCGGCTGTCCGGCCTGACCCTGCCGGGCCATGATGATCGACGCCAGCGCCGTAAACGTGCCGCCCGTGCCAAACAACATGTCGGGCACGAACGGCGGCTTGCCGACCTGCTTCTTCAGCGCCCGATCGACGTACCGCCGCAGCTTGGCCACTTGCTTTTCGGTCGAGCTGCCGGCGACGTCGCACTGTTCGGTCACGCGGACCGCGCCCAGCTTCGTCGCGTAGACCTGGTCGACCAGTCCCGACGACGCGAGCACGATCTCCGTGCTGCCGCCGCCGATGTCGGCCACGGCCACCTCGCGCCCCGAAATATCGAACGCCCGGGCCACGCTCAAAAACGCCAGTCGCGCCTCCTCCTCGGCGGAGATCACCTCGATCGACAGCCGCAACTCCTTGCGGACGCGTTCGCAAAATTCGCGGCCGTCCTCGGCGTCGCGCAGCGCGCTGGTGCCGATCGCGCGAATCTGGCCCGCGCCGAAACCGGTGGCGATCGACAGGAAGTGACGGAGCACGGTGATCGAGGCTTCGGCCGCGGCCGGATCGAGTCGATGCGTCTCGGTCATCGCGGCGGACAGGCGGGTGTTTTCCCGCTCTTCGTCCAGCACGCGATAGCCGCCGGTCGAGAGCACCTCCGCCACCACCAGCCGGATGCTGTTGGAGCCCACGTCAATGGCCGCGATTCGGGCGCCCGCCTCCGCGGGATTGCGCGCCGAGTGGTTTGCATCCACCATGACACCTGTCGACGGTTGCCAGTGTCGCCGGGGCGGCAGCCGCCGCGGCGACGATCGGGAATCTCCGTACTTCCGAATTATAGGCCGCTGGGAACCGCCCGAAGGGTGGTCGCGGCCGGAGGGCAACCAACGTCGCTCCTTCAGCCGAGTATCATGTCGTTTTGCGAAAATCCTGTAAAGGCGCTCGAATCGGAAACATCTAATTAAGGGATGCACCGGGGTGGCTTGGGCAACGCCCCAAATCATGGCTATTAACTGGGGCGTTGCC
>JBIOWO010000398.1:0-6985 GCA_044868555.1 Lacipirellulaceae bacterium
ATTTGGAGTGTGGCACGCCCAGAGCTTCCAGCGATGGGCGTGGGGAGTATGCTGCGGGACAAACCACGCCCTTCGCTTGAGGCTCAGGGACGTGCCACCCGCCGGCCGCTGAGGGAAATTATATCCGACCGGCGGCTGTGCGGTACCGCAGATTCGTAGATGGGCCGGATCGGCTTGCGCTGTGAATCCAGCTAATTCCCGGTCGCTGAAGCGACCTCGCCGTGGCTGACCTACTTGATGAACGGGTTGACGGCTTCCAGGAGCCAGCTGCTGGGCTGCGACACGTTGTTCCAGATCCACATGTTGCGGACCAGGTCGTAGGCCAGCATGCCGCAGCCGGCGAGCAGAAACATGCAGCAGCCGAGCATCACCACGTTTGCCGTGGAAAAAGTGGTTTCCGAGGGATCGACAATGGTCACGGCACCGGGCGTGAGTCCCACGGCGCCGAAATCCTCGCTGAGAATCTGCGAGTCACCCCCGCCGAGGGGCGCACCGACCGCTTCCTCCTCGGCGACTTCGTCGAGTGCGATGACCTGCGAGCTGTCTTTGTCTTCCTCGTCGGCGTCTTCGCCGATCGGCGTGAGCTGGAAGTCTTCGCCGGCTTTGGAAGCGCCCGCTTCAAGATCCATCGGCTCGAGCCCGCTTTCGGCGGCCTCGCGGACGTCGCCCAGGTCGAGGGACGAACCGATGGGCGAGGAGCCGGCCAGATCGAGGGCGTCGAGCGCGAGTCCGCTGTCGGACGGCGAGATGATGTTGATGCCGCTGCTCTCGCTGGAGAGGGTGACGTCGCTGCCTTCGCCGAGGACTTGATCTTCCTCGTCATCATCCAATTCGAGCGCGGAGAGTCCGGTGAGGCCGGAACCAGCGGCCGATTCGCCGCCCAGGTTGATGTCGGAGACACCGCGGCCTGGATCGCTATCGGTCGGCGCGAGCTCGAGGTCGCTCATGGCGGCGGCAGCGGCCGAGGCGGCGGCGCCTTGGGCTTTGGCAACGTCTTCGGGCGCGAGGATGCGGCTCGATTCGGCTTCGAGATCGATGTCGACTTCGGGCAGGTCTTCGAACTCGCCCGACGGGCTGGGCGGCTCCATTTCGAGCGCAAGGTCGTCGCCCGGCGCGGCGGAGAGGATATCGGAGCCGGGGGCCAATTTCATGTCGCTGCCGCCCTCGTCCTTGTCGCCGAGCGACAGGTCGAGATCGCTGCTCAAATCGAGTTCGGCCTTGCCGATGATCGTGCTGGGCGGGCGATTGGAGGCCGCACCGATCTCCGCTTCGCTGAGCAGGATGGAATCGGAGAGGCTGATCACTTCATCGTCGTCGAGGGACAAGACGTCGGCCGGCTCGTCGTCGGCGTCGGCGGCCACGGTGGGCTCGTCGATGTCATCGAGGTTGAGGTCGCTGGCGGGGCTGGCGAGCGCCTCGTCGTCGTCGGCCAGATCGAGGTCGAGGCCGCTGGCGGGGGGCGCGGGGGCGGCGGTTTCGCCTTGCGGCTCTTCGAGATCGAGCGACAGATCGCTCGGCTCGGCTTCGATGTTGGGGATACCCTCGGCCGCGAGCTTTTCAATGTCTTCGGCGCGGAACTTCCAGCTGGCGCCGTCGCGGTAGCCACGGACTTCGCCCGCTTCGCGGAGTTGGTTGAGGCGGTCCTTGGAAATCCCCAGCAGGTTGGCCGCGTCATCGGCGCTGGTGAACTTTTGTGCCATGAAATCCTCGCGCCCGCCGCAGGACCATGGCATCGGCTTCGTCGAGCCGCGTGCGAATCTCGGAGAGACTCGCCTACGGGTTCTGAAGGCCGCTGCGGATGTCCTGCGGTAACGGATTGCCGCTGTTGTATTGAACCATTTGCAGGTCCCAGGTGAGATTGCGGACGCTTTTCAGCGCGATCTCGCCGGTAGCCCGGTCGACGTGATAAATCGCCATCGCTCGCTGACGCGGATCGACCACCGTGACCGTGAGCGGCTGTCCGTTTTCCGCGGTCACCTGGGCGATCAAACCCGTGTCTTGCAGCGAGGAGAGGTTTGCCAGTTCGCCGGGTCCGGCAAAGGCGGGCTCGGACGAACCACGTCCGGCCGTGGCCGCAATCACCAGACCTGCTCCTAACAAGGCGCTGAACAGCGATCGTCGCATGTTTTCCTCCTTGGTCCGCGGTGGCGGGCCCATGGTGAGGAATTCGGCGCCTCTAGTTCCATTCTAAAAGGGCCAAATCCCGATTCAAGCTAAATCCCGGATGGGACTGTGGTTAGGCAAGTTGTCGTCGACCCAAGTGGGGCGGGCCATTCGCAGCCGATTATGCGGTGGAAATGGCGGTTTCGGCCGGCTATCGGAAACCGGTGGTCGCCGGTAAGCTACCGCCAAGCGAGTGCTCGCCGCCTTGGGGGCACACTGGGGCGGCGGATTTTAGGGGCTGGACCGGCAGGTCACAAGATCGGCGGATCGCCGATTGCGAGCCAGCTAGCGAGAGAATTCTTCGATGTCAGCGAGTGAAAACGATCCGGTTGCAGCGCGGCTGGAGTGGGCTGTGCAGATCGCGCGCGAGGCGGGCGATGCGACGCTGCGCCATTTTCGGCGGGCCGATCTGCTCGTCGAGCGAAAGGCCGACGACTCGCCGGTGACGGTGGCGGATCGGGAGGCGGAGTTGCTGTTGCGCGAGCGGATCGCCGAAAGGTTTCCCAAGGACGGCGTGGTGGGCGAGGAGATGGGCACGTCCGCGGGTACGTCAGGATTTGAGTGGGTGCTGGATCCGATCGACGGCACCAAGTCGTTTATTCACGGCGTGCCGCTGTATACCACGCTCGTGGCGGTGATGCGAGAGGTCGGAGGTCGGAGGTCGGAGGTCGGAGTATCTGAACCTTGCATTGGTGTGATTGATGCGCCGGCGACTGGTGAGACCGTGTATGCGGCGAGCGGACACGGTTGTTGGTATTTGGCGGAGCGGGGCGCTAAGCCGCTAGCGGCGAGGGTGTCGTCGGTGGCGCGGCTGCGGGACGGGTTGGTGCTGACGTGTGACGTGGCGAGTTTTGCTACGGCGCGGAAGCGGGATGCCATGGAAGCTTGGATTGCGCTGCAGCGGGCGGCCAGGCTGACCCGCACGTGGGGCGATGGCTACGGCTACATGATGGTCGCTACGGGGCGGGCCGAGGTGATGATCGACCCGGTGATGAACCTGTGGGACGCCGCGACGATGCAAACGATTTTGGAGGAGGCCGGCGGGCGGTTTACCGATTGGCGGGGCGCGCCGACCGTGCATTCGGGCGAGGGGATTGCCTCGAACTCCCTAATGGCCGATGAGGTGCTGGCGATCGTGCGAGGGTGGTAGTTGCACCGGTTTTGGCCGTTGTCCAGGGCGGGCGGTGCGGGTAGACTTACGGTTTCCTTTAGTGTTTGCGGTAATTGAGAGGAACGTGCGATGGCTCGGCAATGTGCAACCTGCGGCAAAACGGCCCAGTTGGGTAATCGGGTGACAACCCGCGGCAAGAAAAAGTACCTGGGCGGCGTGGGCACGAAGGTCACGGGGATAGCGCGCCGCCAGTTCAAGCCGAATCTGCAAAGCGTCAAGATATCCACCCCGCACGGCAACAAGTCGGTGCTGGTTTGCACACGGTGTCTGCGCAGCGGCGCGATCCAGAAAGTAGTGCGGGCGGCGCCGTTCAAGGTAAAGAACGAGCCGGCGAAGAAGAAGTAGAAATATAGCCGACCCATCTTGGGTCGGTCACCGATGCCCCGGCCAAGATGGCCGGGCTATTTTTTTGGCCAAGATGGCCGGGCTATTTTTTTATGAGCATCTCGCGTCAAGACGTGGCGAAGGTAGCGCTGCTCGGTCGGCTGCAATTGACCGACGCCGAATTGGCGACGATGACCGACGAACTGGCCCAAATCGTCGGCTACGTCGATCAGTTGGCCGAGGTCGATACCGAGGGGGTCGAGCCGATGGCCCACGCGATCGAGATGTCGAACGTGTTTCGAGCCGACGCAGTGACGGCAAGCTTGCCGCGCGACGAGGCGCTGGCCAATGCGCCGCATCGCGATGAGCGGGGCTACTTGGTGCCGGCCGTGCTGGGCGAGTAGCTACCGCCATGTCTCTTCTTCAGCAATCTGCCAGCGAACAGCTCAAGAGTCTGGATGCGGGTGCGATTTCGTCCGTCGAGCTGACGCGGTCGTATCTAGAGCGGATTTCGGCCGTGGACCAGCGCGTGGGCGCGTTTCTGCGCGTAGATGCGGAGCGGGTGCTCGCGCGGGCCGCTGAAATCGACAAGTGCCGCGCGCAGCGACAGCCGGTGGGCCTTTTGGGCGGGTTACCGGTGGCGGTGAAGGATATCTTTTGCGAGCGCGGCGAGCTGACGACCTGTGCGTCGCGGATGCTGGCGAACTTTCGTGCGCCGTATGATGCGACGGTGATCGCCAGGCTGCAAGCAGCGGGGGCCGTGCTGATCGGCCGGACCAACCTGGATGAGTTCGCGATGGGCGGGTCGACGGAGAACTCGGCGTTTCAGAAGACGCACAATCCGTGGGACCTGGCGCGGACGCCGGGCGGGTCGAGCGGCGGGTCGGCGGCGGCGGTGGCCGCGAGCATGGCACCGCTGGCGATCGGCACCGATACGGGCGGGTCGATTCGTCAGCCGGCCGGGTTGTGCGGCATCGTGGGGATGAAGCCGACGTACGGGCGAGTGAGCCGATACGGGGTGGTGGCGTATGCGAGCAGTCTCGACCAGGTCGGACCGCTTGGGCAGACCGTCGACGACGTGGCGCTGTTGTTGGAGGCGATTGCCGGGCACGATCCGCGCGACTCGACGTCGCTCGATGTGCCGGTGCCGCAGTATTCTCAAACGGTGAACGAGCCGCTCAAGGGACTGCGAATCGGCTGGGTGCGGGAGCATTTTGGGCCGGGGCTCGATGCGGAGGTCGAGTCGGCGGTGCGGGCGGCACTGGACGTGTATCGATCGCTGGGGGCGACGTTGCACGAAATCTCCATGCCGCACAGCAAGTACGCGGTGGCGACGTACTACGTGATCGCGCCGAGCGAGGCGTCGAGCAACCTGGCCCGGTATGACGGCATGCACTTCGGCTATCGGACCGACGAGAAATCGATGCTCGCGGAGCTGGCGGCGGAGCGGAAGCAGCTCGAGGCGGCGGGCACTGGCGGAGCCAGTGGCACACAACCGGCATTGGATCATGTCGACACGGCGCTGGTGCGGATGTATCGGCGGACGCGGGCTGAGGGATTCGGAGCAGAAGTGAAGCGGCGGATCATGCTCGGCACGTACGCGCTCAGCGCCGGATACTACGATGCGTACTACTTGAAGGCCCTGAAGGTGCGGCGGCTGATTCGGCAGGATTTCGATAGGGCATTCGAGACCGTGGATTTGATTGCCGGCCCAATCACGGCGGCGCCGGCGTTCAAGCTGGGCGAGATGGAAGGCGATCCGCTGGCGATGTACCTGGTCGACCTGTACACCGTGAGCGCGAACCTGGCAGGCCTGCCGGGATTGTGCTTGCCGTGCGGGCGGTCGAAAACGGGCTTGCCGATCGGACTGCAACTGCAAGCCGCCGCGCTGCAGGAAGAAAAACTGCTCCGCGGCGCGCGGATGTACGAAGCCGCGACCGATTGGCACAATCGACGGGCACCGTTGTGACGACAGATTATTTCACCACAGAGTGCACAGAGGACACAGAGAGGGACAAAGAGATGATGAGCTCGATTATGAGAGTACTGCAATGGAAATCAATGAAATTACCGGTCAGATTGTCGATGCATCCATCAAGGTGCATAACGCGCTTGGGCCAGGTTTGTTGGAATCGACATACGGAGCCTGCCTGATGTATGAGTTGAACAAGCGTGGTCTTGTAGCTCGCAATCAAGTACCCCTTCCAGTTCATTACGAAGAGGTAATTATCGAGGTTGGTTATCGAATTGATTTGCTGGTTAGCGAATCGGTCATCGTCGAACTGAAGTCCGTCGACGAGATCGCCCCAATTCACAAGGCACAACTTCTCAGCTATTTGAAGCTGAGCGGCAAGAAGGTTGGGCTGCTCATCAACTTTAATGTGGAATTGCTCAAGCAGGGTATTATTCGGATGGTGAATTGAATCCCTCCCCGTACCTCCCTCTGTGTACTCTGTGCACTCTGTGGTGAATAAAAGCTGTATTGGTATGAGTGAAGACTACACCACGATCATCGGCCTGGAAGTGCACGTGCAGCTCTCGACGGCGAGCAAGCTGTTTTGCGGGTGCAGCACGCGGTTTGGCGCCGAGCCGAATACGCAGACTTGCCAGGTGTGCATCGGCATGCCAGGAACGCTGCCGGTGATGAATCGCGAAGCATTCCGGCTTGCGCTGCGGACGGCAGTGGCGCTGAATTGCGAGATACCCGCGCGAACGAAGTGGGACCGCAAGCAATACTACTATCCAGACCTGCCGAAGAACTACCAGATCAGCCAGTACGATCTGCCGATGTCGCAGCACGGCTTCCTCGAGATCAGCGACACCAAGGGCCGGTTCGAGCCGAAGCGGATTCGCATTCTGCGGGCCCATTTGGAGGAGGATGCCGGGAAGAGCCTGCACGACGAGGTGGCCGGCAAAGCGGACAGCCTCATCGATCTCAACCGCACGGGCACGCCGCTGTTGGAGATCGTGAGCGAGCCGGACATGCGGAGCTCGGCCGAGGCGAAGGAATTTCTGACGGAGCTGAAGCTGCTGCTGGTGTACATCGGCGTGTCGGATTGCAACATGCAGGAGGGCAGCCTGCGGGTGGACGCGAACGTGAATCTGCACATCGCAACGCCGCAGGGCCTGATTGCCACACCGATCGTGGAGATCAAGAACATGAACAGCTTCCGCGCCGTCGAGCGAGCGCTCGATTACGAAGCGGAGCGGCAATTCGGCGTGTGGCGGGAGACGGGGCAGAAACTGGGCGACGCGCCGAAGCAGACCCGCGGTTGGGATGATGCGGCCGGCGTGACGCGCGGCCAACGGAGCAAAGAGGAATCGAGC
>JBIOWO010000399.1:0-20617 GCA_044868555.1 Lacipirellulaceae bacterium
GCGGTCGCCGGCGGCGTAGCGGATCGCGACGTCGAACGTGGTCGGCTCGTTCACGCGCACTTGCCACGTCAGCCGGCGGCGCGGGCTGATCATGCCGGTGACGAAGTACTGATTGCGCTTGCCGTCGCCCGTGCCCATGCCGCGGCTGCGCTGGGCGTCAAACGTGAGCAGTCGGTTAACCTGCCCGCCCGTCGCCAACAAACGGATAGGATCGCACTGGATGTCGCCGTCAAACGTCAGCTTAATGACGCTGTCGTCGGCGGACGGCGCGCTTTCCGGCAAGCGGATGGTGAGGTCTTTGTCGTTGAGCCGTGTAAATCCCAATTTGACCTTGCCTTCCGCGGCGAGCAACTCGGCCGACGTCGGCTCGCTCTTCATTCCGCCGACAACAAGCGACCCGTCCGTGGGCCAATCGAATACGTGCAAGTACAGCGTGTTGCCCTTGCGGGTCGAAGTGCCCCATGGCTGAATGGCCAGCGGCGTCAGGCCGCAGCCGTAGATGCTCTCGCCGTTCGTGCGGAGCCATTTGCCAATCGCTTCCAAAATGCTGACGTCCTTCGGGTCGATGCGGCCGTCGGCCATGGGCCCGACGTTCAGCAGCATGTTTCCATTTCGCGAGACCGCTTTAGCCAACAAACGGATGAAATACTGTGGCTGTTTATGGCTCTGGTCGTGCTGGTGGTGGCCGTACGATTCGTTGGTGGTGGGGATCGCCTCCCAATCGCCGCCGACTTGGGACAGTTCCTCGGCCCGGTCGCCCGTGTTGACGTAATCGCCGAAGTTGCGGCCGTGCCCGCGGGCCAGCCGGCCGTTGACCACGACGTCGGCGTCTGTCGCGCGAATTGCTTGCAGGATTCGCAAGTTCTCCGAGAACGGCAGCTTGCTCGACGTATCGAACCAGAGGATGTCGGGATCGTACTTGGCGATGAGTTCCTTGATCTGTGGAATCGACTTGGCGTCGACGTAATTCTTCTGAATGCGAGGAAACTCCTCGGGGATCGTTTCCCACCAGTTCTTGCCGCCAATGAGCCGGTCGCCGCCCGGGTTCATGAATTCCCAGTCGTTGCCCGCGCCGTCCTTCTCGCCCCAGTCGAACGCCTGCGAATAGTAGAAGCCGAACTTGATTCCCTGGCGGCGGCAGGCGTCGGCCAGCTCGCGCATCGGGTCGCGATGGAACGGCGTCGCGTCGACCACGTTGTAGTCGCTCACGTCGGAATCGAACATTGCGAACCCGTCGTGATGTTTGGACGTGATGATCAGGTATCGCATGCCGGCCTGCTTCAACAGCGTGGCCCACTCGTCGGCGCTGAAGGCGACTGGATTAAACTTCTCGACCGCCTCGCGGCGGTACGTCGCCTGGTCGATCCGCATTTTCCGCTGGATGTGCTCGGAGTAGCCGCTCACCGGCCGACCTTCCCACTCGCCGGCCAGCACGGCATACACGCCCCAATGCATGAAGCAGCCGAACCGCGCCTCGCGCCACCAGCCGATCCGCTGGTCCTTGGTCCGCATCGACTCGGCCCACCAGCCGTCATCGGCCCGCTGGATGGCCGCGCGGGCCGTAACCGCTTCGTCGAACACAGTTGCCGGTTCGGCAGCGCGTGCGAATCTTACGTCGCCCGAGAGGCCGCAGACGATGGCCATTGTGAACGAGACCGATCCCAGCGCTTTGATGTGCATCGAATTGCTCCCCCAAGAATATTGAACAGGCGGAAACAGAGAGATCAGAGGAAAATGTTGAGCCGTGAATCGATGTAGCTGAATTCGCAAGAATTCAGTCATCATGCACGAATCTGAAGTCTTGCGACTTCAGTTACGCATCAAATCATGCCTGACAGACCGCTAGAGCATTTCCAGCAACCGTGTAGCGAGCAAGAACCCTCTCCCGGTCCCTCACCGGGACCGGGCGAGGGTTGATCATCCGCTACACGCAAATGGAAATGCTCTAAATTCAGAATCTCAGCTCTCTGTTACCTCTGTTTCCTCCTGTTCCAATTCATTCGTCCGCACTACGCCGTGCGTTCGCCGTGCTCTTTGCGATATTGGCCGGGTGTCACACCCACCGATTCACGGAACAGCACGCTCATGTATTCGGCGTGGGCGAAGCCGACCTTGTTGGCGATCGCGCCCAATTTGTAGTCGGTGTTGATCAACAGCTCCTTGATGCGGCGGATGCGAACCTTGTTGATTTCCGCCTTGATCGAGCGGCCGACACCCTTGATGAACCGCCGCTCCAGCGTGCTCCGCGAGACCGGCACGGTGCCCACCACGTCGTCCACCGAGATGCCGTCGCACGCCCGCTCGCGGATAAATTTCATGGCGGCCGCGACCTCGGAGTCGCGTATCGCCAGCACGTCGCTCGATTGCCGCGTGACGACGCGGAGCGGATCAATCAGCACGCGCGGCTCCGTCGGCGTGTAGCCGCGCATCATTTTGTCAAGCAGCACCGAGGCCTCGAAGCCGATCCGCCGCGTATCGTGCTCGACGCTCGACAGCGGCGGGTCGGCCAGATTGCACATGATCGTGTCGTTATCGATGCCGACGACCGCCACTTCGTCCGGCACGTCGATCTTGCATTCGCGGGCCGCGTTCAAAAGCTGCAGGGCCCGTATGTCGTTGCAGGCGATGATGCCGATCGGCTTTTCCACATTGATCAGCCAATCTACAAGCTCCTCCTGGTGCAACAGGCCGCTGGCCTCGATCCGCGATGTGTCGATGATGTGGGGATTGGGACTGTCGAGCGTTGCCAGCGTGAGGCCGGCATCGGCGACCATCTGTGTCAGAAAGTTCTTTCGGCGGCGCGAGTAGTTGGCTCCCTCGAAGCCGCAATAGCCGAATCGCTGAAAACCGCGTTCCAGCAAATGCTCGAACGCCAGCCGCGTGACCATCACGTCGTTGGTCTCCACCATCGGCACGTTGGGCAGCTTGTGGAGGCAGCGGACGTCGACCGTCGGCACCGGGTGCTGGCTCAAGTAATTGACGATCTGCACGTTTTCGACGCGGGCGATGATGCCGTCGCCCTCCCACGACTGAAGCCATTTGGGAATGGTCTCGCTCAGATTGCGTTCATGGAAATAGATCGACCAGTTGCGATGGGCGCGGGCGTAGGCGGCAATGCCGGCCAACACGCCGCGTCCGTACGCACGCGAGGATTCGACCAGGAGCGCAACTTTCTTTCTCATCGTCGGTCCGCCGCACAGCGATCGAGACGGGAACTGCTCCAGCCAACCGCATCCGATGCCCGTCCTGAAAGGCGGCCGAACGTCGCTGAAAGAATCCGGGTAGCCCACCCCGCTTGTCGCAGGGCCAGCCCACCGGCCTCACCAGCATACGTTTTTGCGTCGCCGCCCGTGACTCAGAATATCAATGCGAAATTGCGGTAACAAGCTACGCCGGCCGTCGTTTTTTGCGACTACCGTGCTTGGTTCGTCGAAGAAAGGCTCAATGCTGTGACGTGAAAACGTAGTTAATTGGTCGTTTTTCTCAAGAGAACGGAGGGCCAGTTTGGGGCGTCCTAAATCGGCGGCCCGGCCGCCCCTGCGATTTGGCACAGCACTCGTTCTTCGAGCGGTGAACGGACTGGCCGTCAGTCACACGTCACGAGTCGTTCGACTGCGATCCCGCACGGTCAACGCGTGCGATTTGTGGCTTCCTGCGTGCATCATTGCCTTGGAAGATCGTGGCATTGGCTGCGGCGTTGGACGGGCTGCGGCGGAGCCGCCCGATCGTGCTCCACCCCCATGTTTCCCGGCGGTATAATGCTTCCACGGCGGCGATGGATCGATGGGCCCCTGGTGTCGGGTTATCCGGCAAGTGCGGGACGTTCGCCGTAGGGGGCTCTTCGGTCTATAACTGCTGCCGCGGGGTTAGACGAGTCATCGTGACCATGCGCTGCCGATTGGCTGATAAACTGGGCAATTTCCTGGCAGGAAGCCGTTCGATTGGGGCGGAGTTCTCCGTTGGCACACTACTTGGCATTGGCACACCAATTCGACTCCCCGTTCTCTTGGTCCTGGCAGCCAGCCTCTTTGGGGAGATTTCTGCCGCGACGGCCATTGCGGCCGAAATTAGCGATGGGGAGCAGCTGCTTCGCGCCGGCAAATACGCCGAGTGCGTCGACATGGCGACCAAGGAAATCGCCGCCGGTCTGTGGGAGGAGGAATGGCATCGGCTGAAGGCGAGTGCGGAGCTGGCCCAGGGCAAGTATCCGCAGGCCCAGGAAACGCTGGAAGACGCGCTCGACCTGTATCCGTTCAGCCTCCGCTTGCGGCTCTTGGCGCGGACGGCCTATCGCTTCAACGGCAAGCCGGCGCGGGCGGCGGCCATGCTCGACGAGGTCGAGCGCTACGTATCGTCCGCACCTCGGCGCTACGGTTCGCCGGGCGACCGCGTGGCCTTGGGCCGGTTCCTGCTCGAACGAGGCGCTGATCCGCGTCAGGTGCTGGAGCTGATTTACGATCCGCTCCGCAAGGAATCGGCCGACTTCGTTGAAGTCTATCTGGCGACGGCCGAGCTGGCGCTCGACAAATACGACAACGCCCTGGCGGCAGAGACATTGCGGGCAGCGCCCAAGTCGGCCGAGGACGACCCGCAATACCATTATCTGCTCGCACGCGCCTACGCCTCCGACGAGCCGGAGCATGCCGAAACGGCCCTTGCGGCGGCGCTGGCCGTCAATCCGCGGCACGTCGACAGCTTGCTGTTCCAGGTCGATCATCTCATCGACGCCGAGGAATACGCCCAAGCGGGCGAGGTGCTCGAACAGATATTTGCGGTGAACAGTCAGCATCCGACCGCGTGGGCGTACAAGGCGGTGCTCGCGCATTTGGCAGGCGATGCCAAGGCCGAAGCGCAGGCCCGCGAGCAGGCGCTGGCGTCGTGGCAGGCCAATCCCGAGGTTGACCATCTCATCGGCCGCAAGCTCTCGGAAAAGTATCGCTTCGCCGAAGGGGCCGATTATCAACGGCGGGCGCTGGTGATGGACGCCGAGTTCCGCCCGGTCAAGATTCAGTTGTCGCAGGACCTGTTGCGGCTAGGCGAGGAGGAAGCAGGCTGGCGGCTGGCCGACGAAGTGGCCCGGCAGGATGCTTACGACGTCGTCGCCTATAACCTGGTGACGCTGCAAAAAGAGGTGGCCAAGTTTCGCACGCTCGATAGCGGCGACGGCCTGGTGGTCCGCATGGATGCCCGCGAAGCCGACCTGTACGGCGACCGCGTGCTGGAGCTGCTGCGGCGGGCGCGGACCGAGCTGTGCAAGAAGTACGATGTGAAGCTCGACCAGCCAGTCGTGATCGAGATCTTCCCGCACCAGAAGGACTTTGCCGTGCGGACGTTCGGCATTCCCGGTGTGAGCGGGTTTTTGGGCGTCTGCTTCGGCCGAGTGATCACGGCCAATAGTCCGGCGTCGCAGGGCGAGCGGCCGTCGAATTGGGAGGCCGTTCTGTGGCACGAATTCTGCCACGTTGTCACGCTGCACAAGACGCACAATAAGATGCCGCGGTGGCTGAGCGAGGGCATCTCGGTGTACGAGGAGCGCCAGGCCGACTCCACGTGGGGCCAGGCGATGACGCCGCAGTATCGCGAGATTATTCTGAGCGGCAAGATGACGCCGGTCAGCCGGTTGAGCTCGGCATTTCTCGCGCCGCCATCACCGCTCCATCTGCAGTTTGCGTATTTCGAATCGTCGCTGGTGGTGGAGTACCTGGTGGACAAATATGGCCGCGATGCGCTGGCCGCGATCCTCACCGACCTGGGCGAGGGCATGGAGATTAACCTGGCGCTGATGCGACACACGGCGCCACTGGGGCGATTGGATGCGCAGTTCGCCGAGTTCGCGCGGAAGCGGGCAGAGGCTTTCGCGCCCGACGCGACTTGGGACGAGCCGGAGGAATTGCCCGCCGGGGCCGATGCGGCGGCGATTGGCGACTGGGTCGAGGAACATCCCAAGAGCGTGCCGGGCCTCGAGCGCCTGGCGCGGCAACTGCTGCGCGAGCGTAAGTTCGCGAAAGCAATTGGGGTAGCCGATGAATTGCGGCAGCTCTTTGCCGAGGATGCCGGGGAAGTCGATGCGCTGCGATTTTTGGCGGCGGCCCAGCGCGGAATGTCCGACACGGCCGCAGAGCAAAAGGTGTTGGAAGAATTGGCGGCTCGCGATGCGGATGCGTCCGACGCTTTCCTGCGGCTCATGGAATTGGCAGCCGAGCAAGAGAACTGGCCGGCCACGGCAAAGAATGCCCAGCGGATGCTGGCAGTCAACCCGCTGGTGGCCGCGCCGCATCGCTACCTGGCCCAGGCGGCCGACAAGCTCGGCCAGCGCGACGACGCGATTCGAGCGTATCGCGCGCTATTGCAATTCGAGACGACCGATCCGGCCGAGACGCATTACCGATTGGCAAAGCTGCTCGACGCCGCCGGCGAGCGCGAGCCGGCCAGGCGGCAAGTGCTGATGGCGCTCGAAGAGGCGCCGCGATTCCTGGAAGCGCATCGCCTGCTCCTGGAACTGAGCGACGGCGAGCCCGGCGAGGTCGCTTCAGCGACCGGGATAGAAAGCACAGGAACCGAATCGCACGTAGAGACAGAAAAGCCATGATACACAAGCGCACCATCGTGTTCGCCACCATCGTCGCCATGTTGGCACTGGCCACGGTGACGCTGGCCCAGCGGGGGCGTGGGCGGCGCGATCGGAACCGCTGGACGGAGCCCGACGACCGGGCTGGCGTGCCGATGTGGGAGAACGACCCCGAATTCGCCGGCGACGTGTTCACCTTTGTCCGCATCGAATATGGGTCGTACGGCGGCCGCCGAGGGCGCTGGCGCGGGCGCGGCGATTGGGCGACCGACTACCCCGATAGCGACTTCAATTTCTCGTTCCGTTTACAGCAGCTCACCTCGCTCAAAGTAAATCCCAATCCGGTGATTCTGCAACTTACCGACGATGCCCTGTTCGACTATCCGTTCATCTACATGATCGAACCGGGCGAGCTCCAGTTTACGGAGGAAGAAGTCGTCGCGCTCAGGCGATACCTGCTCAACGGCGGCTTCCTGATGGTCGACGACTTCTGGGGCGACTACGAATACCAGAACTTTTACGAGCAGATCAAGCGGGTGTTTCCCGACCGCGAACCGCGGGAGCTTGATATTGACCACGAGATTTTTCACTGCGTCTATCGCCTGAAGGAAAAGCCCCAGGTGCCGAGCATCAATCAGGCGCAGTGGGGCCGCGACCAAGGCATCACCTGGGAGCCGAACCACGGCGGCGATTGCCGGACCGTGCACTTCAAGGGCATCTTCGACGACAAGGACCGGATGATGGTCATCATCTGCCACAACACCGATCTGGGCGACGGCTGGGAACGCGAAGGCGAAGACGAATGGTACTTCCGCGAGTTCGCGGAAAAGAAGTCATATCCGATGGGAATCAATATCGTTACCTATGCGATGACGCATTAGGAAGGTTGAGTGTTTAGGGTTGAGTGTGGAGGGTGCAGAGAAGCAGAATCCCGATCCAAACTCTTAACCCTCAACTCTCGACTCTCAACCCTCAACCAGGAGCATTTGTGGCCACGCAGCTTGATACGTTTGAAATGGAACGGCAGGTCGTTGAGCAGATTCGGCTCAGTCGCGCGCAGATCGACACCGAGTTGGAGAAGGTGATCGTCGGCCAGAAGGCCGTGATCGAGCAGCTTCTGATCACGCTTTTTTCCGGCGGGCATTGCTTGATCACCGGCGCGCCGGGGCTGGCCAAGACGCTCTTGGTGCGGTCGATCGCGCAGATGTTCCACCTCAAGTTTCAGCGGATCCAGTTCACGCCCGACCTGATGCCGGCCGACATCACCGGCACGGAGATTCTGGAAGATGCGGGCGACGGCCACCGGCGGATGCAATTCGTCCGCGGGCCGATCTTCGCCAACGTGATCCTGGCTGACGAAATCAATCGCACGCCTCCCAAGACGCAGGCCGCCCTGCTCGAAGCCATGCAGGAGCACCAGGTAACGGCCGCCGGCGTGCGGTATCCACTCGAGGAGCCGTTCTTCGTGCTGGCCACGCAGAATCCCATTGAAATGGAGGGCACCTATCCGCTGCCCGAAGCCCAGCTCGACCGCTTCATGTTCAACGTCGTGATCGATTACTTGCCGGAAGATGACGAGGTGGCCGTGGTGAGCCGGACCACGTCGGGCCGGCCGCAGGCGATCGAGCCGCTGTTCGGCGGCGAGGACGTGCTGCGGTTTCAGGAGATGGTGCGACGGGTGCCGATTGCCGAGGACGTGGTGCGGTGGGCCGTGCGGTTGGCGGCGGCGAGCCGGCCTGGGCAGGCAGATACGCCGGCGTTCATCGACGAGTGGGTGAGTTGGGGCGCCGGGCTGCGAGCGGCCCAGTATGTGGTGCTCGGCGCAAAGGCACGGGCCCTCTTAAGCGGCCGCTCCCACGCCACGCCCGACGACATCCGTGCGCTGGTGCATCCGACGTTTCGGCATCGGATTCTCATCGGCTATCGAGCTGAAGCAGACGGCGTTTCCGTGGACGATGTGATTGACCGGTTATTGGAGCAGGTGCCGTTTCCGAAAGACTGAAAGGGAGCTTGGTGTGGCACGTCCCTGAGCCTCCGGCGAAGGGCGTGGTGAATCGGGTCGCGACCACCACGCCCATCGCTGGGAGCTCTGGGCGTGCCACCCGATCGCCATGGCCAAAGTTCGCGCGTCTTCGAATCAGAACTTCGCCGGCCGCTCATCGGGCGTTGCCGCGGCGCGGAGCGCCAGCTTCATCGACCCCCAGGCCGTGATGCGGATCAAGAACCTGCAGCTGCGGGCGCGGGCTGTCGTCGAGGGTTTTTACGCGGGCATCCACCGCAGTCCGTACCACGGCTTCTCCGTCGAGTTCAGCGAGTATCGCGCCTACACGCCCGGCGACGACCCGCGGTACCTCGATTGGAAGCTGTTTGCCCGCACCGATCGCTATTGCGTCAAGCGATTCGAGGACGAGACGAACCTTTTGTGCTACCTGCTGCTGGACATGAGCCGCTCGATGGGCTACGTCTCGGGCGAATACACTAAGAGCGAATACGCCCGCACGCTGGCGGCGTCGTTGGCATACTTCCTGTTCACGCAGCGCGACGCGGTGGGCCTGTTGACGTTCGACGAGGCTATCAGCGAATTCCTGCCGCCTCGCCATCGGCCCGGCCATTTGCGGCGGATGATGGTCACTTTGGAGCGCGAGACGGGCGGCCAGTCGACCAATCTCGCCCGGCCGCTGGAGCAGATCGCCGATTCGGTCCGCAAACGGGGCCTGGTCGTGCTGATTTCCGATCTGTTGGCGCCGGTGGAGGATTTGCAGACGAAACTCGGCTACCTGCGCTCGCGCGGGCACGACGTGGTCGTCCTGCGGGTGCTCGACCCGGCCGAAGTCGAGTTCACGTTCGCCGCGCCCGGCATGTTCCACGATTTGGAATCGGGCCGGACGATCTACATCGATCCGAGCGCGGCGCGAGCCGAGTACAAGCGGCGATTTGCGGAGCATGCGACGCAGTTGAATTCGGCGTGCTCCAATCTCGGGATCGACTTCGCCCAGTTGACGACCGACCGGCCGCTGGAGCTGGCATTGTTCGATCTGCTGCACGCGCGGATGCGGCGTGGCCGGCGGCCGCTGCGTCGTGTGGCCCGCCGACGGAGGGCGTCGAAATGAGTCTGCTCACGCCGCTCTACGTTCTCGGTCTGTTGGCCATTTCGCTGCCGGTGGTGTTTCATTTGATCCGCCGAATGCCGAAGGGCGAGTTTCCGTTCAGCTCGCTCATGTTTCTATCGCCGTCGCCGCCGCGGCTCACGCGACGCAGCCGGCTCGAACATCTGCTGCTCTTGCTGTTGCGAGCCCTGGCGATCGGCTTGCTGGCATTCGCGTTTGCCCGGCCGTTCTGGCGGCAGACGACGCCGGCCGACCCGTCCGACGGCGATATGCAGCGCGTGGCCATCGTCGTCGATACGAGCGCCAGCATGCGCCGCGGCGACCTGTGGAGGCAGGCGCTTGCCAAGGTGGACTCCGCGCTGGACGAGGCCGGTCCGCTCGATCAAATGGCGCTGTTTACGTGCGACGATACATTGCGTCCGCTCGTCGGATTCGAGGAAATGACCGAAGTGCCGCCGGCGCAACGTCGCGGCGTGATTCGCCAGCGCCTGGCGGCGATCAGCCCCACGTGGGCCGGCACGCAATTGGGCCGCGGGCTTTCAGACGTCGTCGAAATCGTCAACAACGTGCCGGAATCGAAAGGTCAGACCGCCAGCGTCGCTCGGCGAATTGTGCTCGTGAGTGACTTGCAGGAGGGCAGCCGGCTGGACGTGCTGGCCGACTATCCGTGGCCGGACGATGTCGAGCTCGATTTGCGGCCGGTGCAACCGCGAGAACAGACGAACGCCGGGCTGCATCGGCTGGCGGAGCGAACGGCGGACGACTCGCCCGACAAGCCGCGCGAGCTACGCGTGCGGGTATCGAACGACGCGGCCTCGGCCGTCGATCAGTTTCAACTGACGTGGCTCGGCGAGGGCGACCGGAAGGTTGGCGATGCGATTGCCGCGTATGTGCCGGCCGGTGAGAGCCGCGTGGTCCGCGTGCCGCGGCCCATTGAGGCGCTAAGTGCGCAGCGGCTGCAGTTGAGTGGCGATGGCTGCGAGTTCGACAATACGCTGTATCTGGCAACGCGACCGCAGGCCGACGTCTCGGTCGTGTACCTCGGCACCGATGCGGCCGACGATCCGCAACAACCGCGATATTACCTGGAACGCGCGCTCGCGAACGGTTTGACTCGGCCCGTGGAATTGATTGTGCCAACATCCGAGCAGCCGCTCACTCTCGAATCGCCAATCGCCACGCCACTTGTGGTAGTGACGACGGAGCCGACGAAAGAGCAAACAGGCAAGCTGCGTAGCTACGTCGAGGTTGGCGGGACCGTACTGTTTGTGCTGACGGAGGACTCGAAGCAAGGCGAAACCCTGGCCAAGTGGTTAAGTGTGCCGGCGCTCGATATTGCGGAGGCCGATGTCGGCAAGTACACGATGCTCGGGCAGATCGCATTCGATCATCCGCTCTTCGCCCCAATGTCCGGGCCGCACTTCAACGACTTCACGCAGATTCATTTCTGGAAGTACCGTCAGCTCAAGCAGGATCAGCTTGGCAAAGCGACCGTCGTGACCCGCTTCGAGAACGGCGACCCGGCGCTGGTGGAAAAGCGATTGGACAAAGGGCAGGTGTATGTGCTGACGGCCGGCTGGCAGCCGGGCGACAGCCAGTTGGCCCGGTCGTGGAAATTCGTGCTGCTGGTGTCGGCGCTTGTCGAAGGCCGTCACGCCGGCAAGTCGGACCGCGTCTACTACGTCGTGAACGAGCCGGTGCCACTCGGCGAGAACATCGAATTTGCCGGTGAGCGTGTGGTCACCAAACCGGATGGCGAGAAGTCGTTGTTGGCCGCCGACGCCAGAGAATTCCGCGGCGCCGATCGACCGGGGCTGTATTCGATCGCCACGGTCGAAGGGCCGGAAACGTTCGCTGTCAACCTCGATCCGTCGGAAAGCCGCACCAACCCGTTGGCCGTGGAAACGCTCGAGCAGCTTGGCTGCCGGCTGGTCAGCCAGACCGCGGTGGCGGAAAATGCGGAGCGCGAGCAGCAGTTGCGGGACGTGCAATTGGAGAGCCGTCAAAAGTTGTGGCAGTGGCTCGTGGTGGCCGCGCTCGGCGTGCTCGTGGCCGAGACATGGCTGGCCGGCCGCGTCACGAAACAATCACTTGCGAAACCGGTGACCGCATGAACTTCGAACTCCGCCAAAAGCTGGCTCGGGTAGCAGGACGAATCCGCAGTTTGCGGTTGTGGACCGGGCTGGCGCTGTGCTGGCTGGTGTGGGCGGCGGTGGGCGTGGCGCTGTTTCGGCTGGCCGGTAGGTTCGACTGGGATGCGGCATCGCTCTGGCCGAAGGTGGCGGGGCTCGCGGTGGCGACAGCCATCGTGTGGGGCTTTGCCGTGGTTCGTTCGACGCGCGACCAGCGAGCCATTGCGCGGCGTGTCGAGGCGCAGCATCCGGAGCTGGCGACGCTGCTCTTGGCGGCCGTCGAAGTGGCTCAGCAACCGCGCCGACCGGGCCACGGGCCGAACTTCCTGCAAGCCACGGTCATGCGCGAGGCGATTGAGCATGGCCGCCGAATCGATTGGTCGGATGCCGTGTCGCCGTGGAAGCTGCGGGCGGCAAAGCTCGCGCAGTTCGTGGCATTGGGACTGCTCATTGCGGTGTGCATCGGCCTGGCCGGACGCGGCGGGGCTTTGGCCGGCTCGGGCTCGTCGCTGCTCCCCGGCTTCGACTTTGCCGGCGGCGACTTCGAGATCAAGGTCGATCCGGGCAACGTCGAGATCGAGCGTGGCATGTCGCTGTTGGTCGTCGCCGAATTCGTCCGCGCCGTGCCGCCCGATGCAACGCTCGTCGTATCCAGCGATGCCGGCTCGCAAAGCGCTGCGGCCCAAGCCCCAGCCGAAAGTGCGGACAAAGTTCAACAACAGAATATGGTCCGCAGCCTGGACGATCCGAAATTCGTCGGCCGCGTCGCCGCCGTGACGAGCGACCTCACTTATCACGTCGAGTTCGCGGGCCGTGCCAGCGATAAGTACCACGTCAAAGTGTTCGACTATCCGGAATTGGTGCGGGCCGATGCCGAGTTGAAGTTCCCAGAGTATACGTCGCTCGCGCCGACGGTCATCGAGGACGTGCGCCACGTCACGGCGGTGGAAGGAACGCAGTTGACGCTGGTGTGCCGGCTGAACAAAGAAGTGGCCGAAGCGCGGCTGTCAGGAGCCGATGACGAAAAGGTCGAACTGAAACAAGACTCGGCCGAAAAGAACATCTACCGCACAAGTTGGACGCTGGCCAAGTCGCAGCGGTTCAAGCTGCAGCTTGTCGATCGCGATGGGCGTGGCAGCCGGCTGCCGGCCGAGATCGTCGTAAACGTGACGCCCAACCGGCCGCCGAAGATCGCACTGGAACGGCCGGGGCGGGACGTGGAGGTGTCGCCGCTCGAAGAATTGCAGTTGAAGGCGAAGGTAACGGATGATTTTGGCGTCGAGCGATATGGCGTCAGCTATGCGCTGGGTGGCGATGAGCCGCGCGACGTAATTCTGAATGCACAGGCTAAGCTGCAAGCGACGAAGGCAACGGAGAAAGCAAAACAGTCGGATGTCGATTACCTGGTCGACTTTGAGGCATTGCAGGTCGAGCCCGATCAATTGCTGTCCTACTTCGTGTGGGCCGAGGACTTTGGGCCGGACGGGAAATTGCGGCGGACGATGAGCGACATGTACTTCGCCGAGGTCCGGCCATTCGAGGAAATCTATCGCCAGGGAGAGCAGCCGTCCGAGAGCGAGCAGCGAGAGCGCGAGCAGCAACAGCAGGGCGAGGGCGGCGCGGCGCAAGAGGCAGGCGAGTTGGCCGAGATGCAGAAGGAAATCATCAACGCCACGTGGAAGCTCATTCGTCGTGAAACAGCTGCCGAGCCGACGGCCGAGCTCGCCAGCGATAGCCGGTTGGTCGCCGAGTCACAGCAGGCGGCCATCGAGCGGCTGACCCAGTTGGCCGAGCGAGTTGAAGATGCCGAGTCGCTCGCACACGTCAAGTCGGCCGAGAAGCACATGACCGACGCGCTGAAAGAATTGACGGCTTCCGCCGATGGCCCGGTCGCCGCGCCGTTGCGGCCGGCGCTCAGCGCCGAGCAGTCGGCCTATCAGGCGCTCTTGAAGTTGCGAGCCCGCGAGTTTCAGGTCATCCGCGGGCAGCGTCAGCAGCAGCAGGGCGGTCGCACGGCCGGCCGCGGCAGCCGCTCGCAGCGTCAATTGAATCAGCTCGAACTATCGGCCGAGGAAAACCGCTACGAAACGCAGCGGAACGCGACCGCGCCCGAGGAGAACCAGGCCCAGCGAGAGTCGCGGGAGATTCTCAACCGGCTCAAGGACCTAGCCCGGCGGCAGGGCGATCTCAACGAGCGGCTGCGTGAATTGCAGTCGGCGCTTCAGCAGGCCGATACGCGGCAGCGTCGCGAGGAGCTAGAGCGCGAATTGAAGCGGCTCCGCGATCAGCAGCAGGAGATTCTCCGCGACACCGACGAGCTGATGAGCCAAATGGACCAGTCGCAAAACCAGCAGGCGGCCCAGAATGCGCGCGAGCAGATGGAAGAGGGTCGCTCGCGTGTGCAACAGGCGTCCGAAGCGCTGGAGCAGGGCCAGGTTTCGCAGGCACTGACCGAAGGCACCCGCGCCGGCCGGCAACTCAGCGAGGTCCGCGACCAATACCGTCAGCAGGCCGCCAACCGCTTCTCAGAGGAGATGACCGAGATGCGGCGCGAGGCCCGCCAGCTCGATCAGCAGCAGGAGCAACTGTCGCAACAGCTCAGTGAGCAGCAGAACGAGGGCGGCCGGTCGCTCCGGGGCACGGGCAGCCGGGCCGAGGCGCAAGAAGGGCTCGTCGAGCAGCGGCGTGACTTGACCAAGTTGCAAGAGCGGATGCGACAGACGATCGAAGAGGCCGAGCAGCCGGAGCCGCTCCTGGCGCGGCAACTTTACGATACGTTGCGGGAAACGCATCAGCAGCGCGTTGACGATGCACTGGACGTGACGCAGCGGCTGCTTGAAGTGGGCATCGAGCGCGAGGCAGACCAGGCGATGCGCACCGCCAGCCAGGGCATTCGCAACCTGCGGCAAGGCGTGGAGCGGGCGGCCGAAAGCGTGCTCGGCGACGAGGCGGAGGCCCTCCGCCGCGCCCAGCAGGAGGTCAATCGGCTGGCAGAGGAGCTCAATCGCGAGATCGAGCAAGCGCGCGGAGGTGAAACGGTCGGCGACGAGCGCAATGAACAGAATCGGCAAGGGCAGGGTGGACAAGGTCGCCCGCAGCAGGGACGCAACCCGAACGGACAGAACGAACAGCAGCAGGGTGAGCCGGGCGAGAACCAGCCGGTCGAGAACCAGCAGGGCCAGAACGGGCAGCAGCAAAGCGAACAGGGCCAAAATCAGCAGGGCGAAGGCCAGCAGCAAGGACAAGGTCAAGCCGGCCAAGGAGAGCGGCAGGGACAACGTCAGAACGGACAGGGGCGTTCCGCGCAGCAAGGCAGCCAAGAGGGCAATCAAGACGGGAGTCAAGGAGAAGGCGGCTCGGAGCAGCAGAACGACGCGCAACAGCAGCAGGATGGCAATGCTCGCGGCGACGACGGCCAAAGTCGCGAGCGGCAAGGGTTGCGCGGCGAAGGTGGACGCGAAGGCGGCGTGAATCGGCGCGGCGGCATCGAGCGGTTCCTGGAAAACGGCGGCCGCGGCGCTCCCGGCGGACCGATCACCGGCGAAGACTTCCGCAACTGGTCCGAGCGGATCGGCGACGTCGAGGAAATGCTGGACGATCCGGAGTTGCGTTCCGAGGCGGCCCGCATTCGCGACCGGGCGGCCGACGCGCGGACCGAGTTCAAACGCCACTCCAAGGTGCCCGACTGGAACAAGCTGCAGGAGCTGGTGGCCGAGCCGCTCAACGAGCTGAGCCGGCGGATCGGCGAGGAGATCAAGCGGCGCGAGTCGCCGGATTCCATGGTGCCGATCGACCGCGATCCGGTGCCGCCGGAGTTCTCTGACGGCGTGCGGCGCTACTACGAGCGATTGGGGAGTGGCGAATGAGCCCGTCGTCGCTTGTGTGGGGATCGCCGGCGTGGGGTTGGGTGGCGCTCGCGCTCGCGGCAGTGGGCGCGGCGGCGCTGGCGTGGGGCTATTGGCGTGCGCCGGCCACGTCGCTGCTGCGGCTCCTGGCCGCGGCACTCAAGGCGGTGGCTATCGCTGGGCTCGCGCTGTGCCTCATCGAGCCGCTACTCAGCGGCACCCGCGCCCGGCCCGGGGCCAACATGTTCGCCGTCGTCGCCGACAACAGCGAGAGCATGACGATCCACGACCGGGCCGCGCCCGGCTCGCGCGGCGAGCAATTGCAGCAGCTACTGAAGTTGGAAACAGCCTGGCACCAGCGCCTGGGCACCGATTTCGACACGCGGCGATTCGTGTTCGATTCCAACCTGCGGGCCGTCGAGGATTTTTCCGCCCTGCCGCTCGACGGCCCGCGGAGCTCGCTCACCGGCACGCTCAATTCCCTGTCGCGGCGGTTTCGCGGCCTGCCGCTGGCCGGCGTGCTGCTGCTGACGGACGGCAACTCGACCGACGCGCTCGACGTCCCATGGGCCGATCTGCCGCCTGTTTATCCGGTGGTGATCGGCGCGGACGATGCCCCGCCCGATGTGTCGGTCACCGGCGTGTCGGTCAGCCAGACGAATTTCGAGTCGGCGCCGGTCACTGTGCGAGCCGACATCGAGGGGAGCAGTTTCGCCGGGCAGAAGATCGTTGCCCGGCTGATGGATAATGCCGGCAAAGAAGTGCAGTCGCAGACGATCGAACTGCCGAACGGCGATGAGCCGACGTCGGTGCGCTTTCAGCTACGACCGGAGCGCGACGGCGTGAGCTTCTACAGGGTTCAAGTGGCGTCCGACGAGAGCGCTAAGCCGCAAGCGGACGAGGCGACGCCGGCCAACAACGAGCGGCTCGTGGTGGTCGATCGGGGCGGCGGACCGTATCGAGTGCTGTACGTGTGCGGCCGGCCAAATTGGGAATTCAAGTTTCTGCGCCGGGCGCTCGCCGAAGACGATCAACTGGATCTGGTCGGCATCGTGCGGATCGCCAAGCGCGAGCCGAAGTTCACCTTCCGTAGCCGGGCCGGCGAATCGACCAACCCGCTGTTCCGCGGCTTCGAGCACCCCGACGAGGAAGCGGCCGAGCGGTACGACCAGCCGGTGCTCGTGCGGTTGGGCACGAAGGACGAAAACGAGCTGCGCGAGGGTTTCCCGAAGACTGCCGACGAACTATACCAGTACGACGCCGTGATTCTCGACGACCTGGAAGCCGGGTTTTTCACGCAGGATCAACTGATGCTACTGGAGAACTTCGTCAGCCGGCGTGGCGGCGGACTGTTGATGCTGGGGGGGCCCGATTCGTTCGCCGCCGGGCATTACGCCCGCACGCCCGTCGGCAACCTGCTGCCCGTGTACGTCGAGCGCACGGCCCCGGCCCCGGTCGGGCGCGAGTATCGGTTGACGCTCACACGCGAAGGCTGGCTCCAACCTTGGGTGCGCATGCGCAACACCGAACCCGAGGAAGAAGCTCGGCTGGCCGCGATGAATGCCTTCGGCACGGTGAGCAAGGTGGGCAACATCAAGCCGGCTGCCACGGTGCTGGCCGAGGTCGTTGACATTAGCGGCACGAAGTATCCGGCCCTCGTCGCGCAGCGATTCGGCAACGGCCGCTCGGCGGCACTCTTGATCGGCGACCTCTGGCGGTGGGGCCTGCGCCGGCCCAACGACAAGGAGAGCGATCTGGAAAAGTCGTGGCGGCAGACGGTGCGGTGGCTGGTGGCCGACGTGCCCCGCCGCGTCGAGGTGGCCGTCGAGCCGCAGGCGGATGCCGACAACGGCGCGGTGGCCGTGCGCGTGCGAGTCCGCGACGCCGAATACCTGCCCCTCGATAACGCGCAGGTGGCGATCGAAGTGACCACTCCCGACGGCAAGCAAATGGCGCTGGAGGCCGAGCCGGACGAGAACGAGGCCGGCGCGTACCTCGCGCGGCACGTGCCGCGGCAGCCGGGCGCGTATCGGGCGGCAGTGAAAGTGAACGCCCCCGATGGCAGCCCGGTCGGCGAACGCGAGGCCGGCTGGGTCGCCCAACCCGAGGCCGAGGAATTCAACCACCTAGAACCGAATCGCGACTTGCTGGCCGAGATCGCCGCCAAGACTGGCGGCGAAGTGGTGTCCAGCGACGGCTTGGACTCCTTCGTGGCCAGCCTGCCGACGCGCAAGGCGCCGATCACCGAGCCGTGGATTCGGCCCGCATGGCACCATCCACTGTTCTACCTGGCGATCATGGCCTGCTTGGTCGGCGAGTGGGGCCTGCGGCGGTGGAAGGGATTGGCATAGTTGGGTGAGTAGGTGAGTAGGTAAATGTTTGCTGCAATTGCTGTCCTGCTGTTACTCGCGGCCGATGCGCCGGCGAAGCCGACCGTTGTCGTGGTCGTCGGTGCGCCGGGGGCGGAAGAATATGCGTCGCAGTTTCAGGAGTGGGGCGAGAAGTGGCGGGCGGCGGCGGAGAAGGGCGGGGCGGAATTCAAACTTGTGGGTGGTGCGAAGTCCGTAGGCAACACGGATCGCGACCTTTTGCAGAAGCTGTTGACTGACGCGGCCGGCGACGAGAAATCGCCACTGTGGCTCGTGCTGATTGGCCATGGCACCTACGACCGGCATGCGGCGAAATTCAATCTGCGCGGGCCGGATATCGAGGCGGCCGAGCTGGCCGAGTGGCTTAAGCCGCTCAAACGGCCGGTGGCCGTGATCAACTGCGCGTCGGCCAGTGCGCCGTTCATCAATCGCCTGGCGGGCGAGAATCGCGTCGTCATCGCGGCGACCAAAAGCGGCGACGAACAGAATTTCGCCCGCTACGGCCAGTATATCTCGGCCGCGATCGCCGAACCGCAATCCGATCTCGATAAGGACGGCCAGGTGTCGCTCCTGGAAGCGTATCTCACCGCCTGCCGGCAGGTGGCCGAGTTTTACGAACAGGACGCGCGGCTTGCGACCGAGCACGCACTGCTGGACGACAACGGCGACGGACTGGGCACGCCGGCCGACTGGTTCCGCGGCATGCGGGCGACGCAGCGGGCCAAGGACGGCGCAACGCTCGACGGCACGCGGGCCCATCAGTGGCACCTCGTGGCCAGCGACCGCGAGCAGCACATGCCGGCCGAACTGCGCGAGCGACGGGACGAACTGGAGCTAAAAATCGCCACGCTCCGGGCCGACAAAGAGCACATGAAAGAAGACGATTACTACCGCGTGCTGGAACCGCTGATGGTGGAACTAGCACGATTGTACGAGTCGGCGGATGGCGGGGCGAAGAACCCGGCAGCGCGGTAGTCCATGATGCTTCGAAAAAGTTGTGTGCCATCAAGGTGGTGTGCCAAGGAGAGTAGTGTGCCAGCAAAAGTGGTGTGCCAAGGGAGAAGTAGCGTACTCAGGATGAAGTAGTGTGCCAAAGAAGTAGTGTGCCAAGGGAGTAGTGTGCCAAGGGAGTGGCAGAGCAATGTGCGGCAGTCCAGTGTTCTCATGACCTACATGCCGCGATTGAGAACGGCAAGGTATCGCTCGTAGGCATAGACACGGTCCCGCTGCTTACCCGTCGTCTCCCGCAAGACGCCCGACTGCTGCAACGAATCGATGGCCTTCAAGGCCGTCGGTTTCGACGTTTCCAGAATTTCCATCGCCTTGGCGAGTGTAACGATCGGCTGCTTCGGGAGCTGGTCGAACAGTCGCACAGAACTGACCGTTGCCGTGGCATGGCCCACTACGTTCTGGCGGTCTTCTCCAAGCAAGGCGAAGATTCGCTTCGCTGCGGCGACGCCGTCGTCCGCGGCCTCGCTGACGCATTTGAAAAAGAACCGCAACCAGCCCTCCCAGTCGCCATCAGTTCTGACGGCCATCAGCCAGTTGTAGTATTCGTCGCGACGCTGCTTCAGCGGAACGCTGACATACAACAGCGGCAGCGGCAAGAGCTTCCAGTGCTCCATCAACAGCGCGATGAAGAGGCGTCCGATGCGGCCGTTGCCGTCCAGGTAGGGATGGATCGTCTCGAATTGCACATGGGCCAATCCGATCTTAATGAGCGGAGCGAGCGGATCGTCGCTGTGAATCCACTTATCGAGATCGGCCAGCGCCGCCTTGGCGTCATTGGGCGGCGGCGGAACGAAGCGCGCATTTCCGGGCCGCGTTCCGCCGACCCAGTTTTGCGAAGTGCGAATCTCGCCCGGCCGCTTATCCGCCCCGCGAACTCCGCGCATCAACCGCTTGTGAGCGGCGCACAGAAGTCTTGCGCTCAACGGAAGGCCCTTGGGCCGATGGATTTCGCGGCGCGCGTAGTTGAGCGCGTCGACGTAGTTGCAGACCTCCCGGACATCGTCCGGCCGTTCGGCTTTCTCTGTAGCTTCGTATTCCAGCACCTCCTGCAAGGTCGCTTGCGTTCCTTCGATCTGCGACGTTACGACCGCCTCCTTGCGGACGAAGCCATAAAGGAACCAGTCGGGACTGGGGACCATGTCGGCTGCGACGGCCAATTTGCCGACCGCGGCGTTCGCTTCCGCCAGCAGTTGCACGAGTCGACCATCGATTTTGAGCTGGGGCTTGCGTGGAGGCAGCGGGTGCGGAACGAAAGCACGAACCGTTTCGCCGCCGTAGGTTGTCGATTTATAGAGTCCCGTCTCGCGCATGGTTGGTTAAGCTCCCTTGACTACGCGTTGTCGCTAGTAAAGAAGTCTTGCCTAACGCTCGGAACTAGTCAAGTTCTCTTTACTAGCGTTTGGGCCGCCGTTCACGAGAAAACGCCGGTGGATGGGCGTCCGCGGGCGTTGCAATCGGCAAATCTCGAACCGTCCGATGACCGAAGCGGGCTACCTGCCGGCGGCGGCGAACTTCGCGGCAAAAGTTTTCATGGCTGGGGGTCAAGTCGGCTTCGTTCCGGGCGCGGACCACTTCGACCCCGGCG
>JBIOWO010000400.1:0-15539 GCA_044868555.1 Lacipirellulaceae bacterium
CCCCCCGGCCCAGCCCGCCCATCGTGGCGTCTACCCGATTCGCCCCCAGGATGATCGCCTCGATCGTGTTGGCAAACGCGAGTTGAATGTTGTTGTGGGCGTGCATTCCGATCTCCTTGCCGGTGCCCGCCATCGCCGCCGCATACTTCTGATACAGGCGATCGACCTGCTCGCGGTACAGATGCCCAAAGCTGTCGACAATCACCATTACGCTCGCATGGGTCGGCGCGATCGCCGCCAGTACGGTGTCGATCTCCACGTCCTCCACGTTGGTGACGGCCATCAGGTTGGCGCTCGTTTCGTAGCCCAGCGCGTGGCAGTGCTCGATCATCTCCACTGCCTCGGACACCTGCTGGGCATAAAACGCCACGCGGATCATGTCCAGTTTGCTCTCGTTGCAGGGCACGATCTGCTCTCGCCAATCGCTTTTGCCGGCGTCGGCCATCGCCGCCAACTTCAGGCCGGTCCGTCCAGCGTCGTGATCGGCAAAGACTCGATTCAGTAGTTCCTCGTCGCAGAACCGCCAGGGACCAAATTGATCGCGCGCATGTAATCGCGGCGAATTCTTGTAGCCCACTTCCATGTAATCAATTCCCGCCGCCACGCACGCCTCGTACACCGCGCGGACCAGCTCCTCCGTGAACTGATGATTATTGATCAGTCCGCCGTCGCGGATCGTGCAGTCGAGCACCCGCAATGCGGGTCGGTACGTAATCCAGGGGGCAGTTTCAGCCATGCGGAACCTCTGGGGCAAAAAGAACGATGCGACGATTGGGGAGCGGCAAGCCCGCCACCCCGCTTCAAAAAGATAGCATAGCGGGCGGTCGCCGCCCACTAGCAGTGCCAAAACCTGCAAACGGCCAGTCGCACGAGTCCGACCATCGCGCCCACGCCTCCGACCAGCCAGAAACTGCCCGGCTCAGGAATGCCCATGATCGTAAGGATCTGACCGCGATACTGAGACAGGTCGGCCGCAAACGTGAGATTGCCAAACACCGCGTTGTTCCCGGGATCCGGTTGATCTTCGAACGCGCCGACCGCGTACGTCACGCCGGCCAATACCCAGTTGTTACCTTCCTTCGCAAATGTGGCGCTGCCCGAGTCCCCACCCTGGGCTTGCGCTTCGTGCCCGGTGGCGTCGCCTTCGGTTTCGCCCTCCTTGTCGAATTCGGTGAAGAAAGAGATGGTCAGCCCGAAGTTGTCGTCCACGATTAACGTATGATCGGCATCCTCCTCGTCCTCAAAAAAATCGCTGTCGCGTTCGACCAGGTTCGTCCCCCACAGTTTGCGGCTGGCTGTCGATTTGTAACCGCTGGCGTTAAATGGGTCGCTGCCGCTAACCTCCGTCCACGTAAAATTGGGGTCCGTCCCGGTCACGTTCCAGTGAGTTTCCGTGTCGGACGGATTCACGGCTCTGCCGTCGCCGATGAGCGTCACCTCGGCGTCAACCGCTGGCGTCGAAGTTGCGATCGACAACGACGGCAGCCCAGGATCCGCCGTCAGTCGATACATCAATAGATCCGCGTACGTACTGTCCGGATTCTGCAGTCGTACCGCGCTGCCACCCTGATAAAGAAAGGTCCCGGTCGAGAACGTCGTTGTGCCGGCGCCGACGTGAAACGCGGTGATTACCCACCGATTGCCCAAATAGACTCCGGCGTTGCCTACGTTGGCCCAGCCGGGATCATCGACGGGAGGGCTCGTGTTGTCATTCATAGCCGGCGGCGCGACGATCAACGCCACCGCAGGTGCACACCGCCATGCCAGCGGCACGACGACAATCCAGCAGCAGGTCCAATGAACGACGGTCTTCATGGCAGCACGCCTCCATTTTAGCGACGGCAGCCAGAAAACGCCAACCACTCCTCCGATCCGTAGCAACACAACCCTTAGCGTCGCCCGCCACGGCGAATATACTGCGTTCTACCTGCCAGTACGTCATGACCACTTTGTCTCGCGACCACGCGATGTCATCCATCCAGCGCACTGCCGCCACCGCAATCCGTCGGCTGCTCATCGTGACGAGCTGCCTGCTCGCACAGTATTCCGCCACGGCCGAAGTCACTGAAACGTCCGTCTTCCAATCCGGCCAGGACGGCTATCACACGTTTCGCATCCCCGCGATTGTCGCAACGCAGAATGGCGAGTTGCTGGCCTTCGCCGAAGGTCGCAAAAATGGGCCCGCCGATCATGGCGACATCGACATCGTGTTGAAACGCAGCGCCGACGCTGGTCGGTCGTGGAGCCCTATGCAGATCGTCGCCGACGAATGGGACAACCCCGCGGCAAGCGTGACCATCGGCAATCCCGTTCCTGTCGTCGATCGACAGGATCCCATCCATCCCGGCCGCATCTGGCTCGCTTTCACGCGCAACAATGCCGCCGTGTTCGTCACGCATAGCGACGATCACGGCCGCACGTGGGCCCCGCCTCGCGACATCAGCCCGACCGCGACCAATTCGGCTTCGAGCTGGTATGCGACCGGCCCGGGCCATGGCATCCAGCTCGAGCGCGGCCCGCACGCCGGACGCCTGATCATCCCCGCCGATCACCGTGTCGCGGCCCGCGACAGTTGGGGCGCCCACATCGTCTACAGCAACGACCACGGGGCGACTTGGAAGATCGGCGCGGTCGACACCCGCTCCGCGGAAAGTCCCATCCATCCCAACGAAAACCTGGCCGTCGAGTTGGTCGACGGCCGGCTTTACGTCAACGCCCGCGACCAGCACGGCGCCGATCCGGCTACGCGCGCCGTCGCTTACAGCAGCGATGGCGGCCTGACCTACGACACGCCGTTTGCCGCCGAGCCCGGCATCACCACTCCGGTCGCGCAGAACTCCGTCCTCCGCTTCTCCGCCGTCGATCGTGGCGATGCGCACAATATCCTGGTTTATTGCTGCCCGGGGCATCCGTCCAAGCGGCGTGATTTGTCGATCCTGATCAGCGACGACGAAGGAAAATCGTGGCACGGCAGCACGGTGCTTCATCCTGGACCGGCCGCTTACTCCGACTTAGTCAAGCTCGGCGAGGACCGAGTCGGCGTGCTATTCGAAGCCGGAGAGAAGCTCTACGACCAGATCATCTTCGCCACGTTTACGTTGAGCGACATCCAGTCGCCGGCGAAGTAGAATGAAATCCAGGCCGTCCAGAAATCGACGACACCAACAGCACCCGGCGGACGCCCGGGGCGTTGAACCTACAACATGATTAGCTCACCGCACCAAGGTATATCATGCTCCAAACCCTCGCCTTGCTCGCCGCAATCCTGAGTTGGGCCGCGCTCGACGAGCCGGAATCTACCGGCGTCGAATCGGATGGCCGGCCACCTGGACGGCAAACGTTGAAGCGGCTCGCCCGCAAGATCGAGCCCGACCTCAAGGGCCAACCCGATCGCCTGCCGCAGTACGTCGATTTCTTCCGCCGCGAAGTCGGCAACGACCCGCGTCTCGTTGCCTTCGATGTGCACGCCACAGCGCAACCCGATGGCAAAGTCGAATTGACCGGCTTTGTTGAGTTCGCGGAAACTCGCGCCGCCCTCGCCGAGTTCCTCGGCCACCTCGGCTTCCAGGTGGAGAATCGGCTCGAAACGCTCCCCGCGGCCAACCTGGGCGATCGCACGCTCGGCTTTCTCAAAACGTCACACGCGATGAGCTACGATCGGCCAAGCGGCCGCCGCGGTGCCGTTACCGATTGTCTGTTTGCCGAGCCGCTCTACCTGCTTCGCGAGGACGGCGACCAGATGCTCGTCCACAGCGGCGAGGGCTACCTCGGTTACATTCCTACCAACCAGATTTACCGCGTCACCGACGCCGAGTTCGCTGCATACCTCGACGGCCCCAGCGTGCGAATGATTGCCGACTACAAAGTGCGAGACGGCCTGACGATACCGGCCGGCGCTCGGCTCAAAGCGATTCGCGTCCAAGGCTCCGTAGTTTTGGCCCAACTACCGACCGGCGAAACGATGGAGATTCCAGCGCCGAATTGCAGTGCGCACGAGCCACCAACCGCACAAATCGACGCCATCATCCAAAACGCCGAGAAGCTGCTCGGAACCAAGTACGTCTGGGGCGGCCGCGGCTCGACGGGCGTCGATTGCTCCGGCCTCGTGCAAATCGCCTATGCCACCGCCGGTTGGCACCTGCCGCGCGACGCCAACCAGCAAGTCTATCTGGGTCGCCTCACGGCCACCCGCGCACACAGGTCCGCCATGCGCCGCGGCGACACGATGTATTTCCTCGGCGACGACGGCAAAATCCGCCACACCGCGATCTACCTCGGCGACGACCGCTACCTGAACGCCGAAGTGCCCGCCGTGAAAATCGGCAGCATCAACCCGGCCCACAAAGAATACGACAAGCGCCGCCAGGAATCCTTCGCCTTCGCCAAACGCCTGATCGACTGAACTCCGCACTCCCCACTCCCCACTTCCTACTCCACCCACCGGCACAACAGCGCCGTCAAATATCCGCAATAGTTTCCCAGCGCATACCCCATCATCGCCATGAGCACCGCCGCCGGCACCAAGCTCCGCCGATGGTACGACGCCACAATCGTCGCCGAAGCCGCCCCACCAATATTCGCTGCGCTCGCAATTGCCGCCGTGTGCAGATCGGTCTTGAAAATCTTCGCCCCCAACACGCAAAATATTCCGTGGATTACAATCCAAATCGCCGCCCCGATCACAAACGGCACGGCATGTTCGCGAACGTCGCTAAGTTCGGCGCTGGCGCCCATCTTTGCAACGAAGACGTAGAGAAGCGCCATAGCCAATTCATGGCTTCCAGGAATGCGAAACAGCGGCGTGTACGAAAAACCCAGTCCAAACGTTGTGATTAACAGGATTTGCCAGGTGCTCCGCGTAAGGAAAGGTTCGGCCTGCGGCAATTGCGACGCCGCGAGATCGGCCAGCCATGTCGCGCACAACGCCGCGCAAATCAAGAACAGATAGTCCCGTGTGGTCGGCGCCTCCGCGGTCTCGTGCTCCTCTGTGGCCGCCTCCTCCATTCGTTCCACACGATCGGCTTCGACGCCCGTGAAGCTGGCAAAGCGATCGGCAAATCGCTTCGAACCCAACAGTATGGGCAGCCACACGATGTAGATTGTTGAATCAGCCAGCACCGCCAGGCCGACTTCCGATCCGGTCGCATTCAGCATCTTGCCTACCGCTGCCAGATTGGCCGTGCCGCCGATCCAACTGCCCGAGAGGGCCCCAAACGATTTCCACGCCTCCGGCCCCAGCCACGGCCGCACGGCCATCAGACCCAGCGGCGCGCCGACCATCACGCCCAGCGTCCCGAACAACATCACGCCGATGCCGCGCCCCATCACGCGAAATGCCCCGCGCACGTTTACCTTGATCAATAGCAGCACCAACAGCATTGGCAGCATCACTTCCTGCATCACGTCGTACACGGGCGACTGGGCCGGAAGCACGTTGTTATTCGTGAGAATCACGGGCACGAGATAGATAAAGATGAGCGGCGGAAGGAACTGGAACAACTTCCACTCGGTCCACTTCTCGATCCAGAAGAAGAACGCGCACACGCCGCTCAAAATGGCCAGAACGCCGACGGTGCCGGTGATGGGCAGCCAATTCATAAAGGCGTCACTCACAGCACCTGCGTGTCGTCGCCGAATCCGGCCTCCACGTCATACGTCAGGCTGTCGGAGCCCGGCGACACGGGCGCGTGACGATCCAGCTCCCGTACGCAGGCGTTCCAGCGCAATATCGCGTCCGGTTCGTCCGGCGCGCTGAGTGCCTCGGCCCGCTCGTAGCATCGCAGCGCTTCCCGCAGCCAGTTATTCGAGGCTTCATCCGGCAAACCATGATCCAGTTGCGCCTTGGCCCACCGCTCGTAAATGATGCCCCCGTAGTACGCCCGTTCGTACGCTCCATCCAGCCGCGGCAACACATCCTTAGCCGCCACCAGCGCCTCGGCGAACTGACTGTCGAACTGGTCCGTGAGCGCCAGCAGCAGTGTCACCAGTGCCTCCTGATTATCAGGTTCCACCGCCAGCACGTCGCGGCAGATGCTCTCGGCTTCCAACGGCTCATTCAAGAGCCGATAGCGCAGCGCTTTCTCCAACGCAGCCGGCACCGCTTGCAATCGGATCGGTTTCGGTTCGTACATCGCCTGCCTCCCAATAGCCGGCGAGCGCAGTTTACTCGCCGTTGCGAGTTCGCCGGATAATCCTCAACAACTGAGTCACTGGATCGTAAAACTTATCCACCACCCGCTCCTTGAGCGGAATGATCGCGTTGTCCGTGATCTTGATGCTTTCCGGGCAGACCTCCGTGCAGCACTTTGTAATGTTGCAATAGCCCAGCCCCAACTCATCCTTCAACATCCCCAGCCGATCTTCCACGTCCAGCGGATGCATCTCCAGCCCCGCCACGCGGACAAAATATCGCGGCCCGCCAAACACCTTCTGCTCGTCATGCTCGCGCAGCACGTGGCAAACATTCTGGCACAAGAAGCATTCTACGCATTTGCGAAACTCCTGCACCCGGTCGGCTTCCTCTTGCGAGAACCGCGGCTCATCGGGATTCCCCTCCTCGGTACTCCGAGGAGGGGCCAGGGGAGGGGCCTCGCGCATCTTGAACGCCGGAATCTTCCGGTTCACTGCATAATTCCACGACACGTCGCACACCAGGTCCTTGATCACCGGAAACGACTTCATCGGCCGGACCGCGATCGGCTCGCCTGCCGGGTAACGATCCAGCCGGTCCATGCACATCAGCCGCGGCTTGCCGTTCACTTCGCCGCCGCACGAGCCGCATTTCCCCGCCTTGCAGTTCCACCGCACCGCCAGGTCCGGCGCGAGCTGCGACTGCACCTCGTGCACCGCGTCCAGCACGACCATCCCGTGCGCAACGGGCACCGTGTAGTCGACCATCGTGCCCTGCACGTTGTCGCCGCGGTAAATGCTCAGCGTCGCTTCTTCAGCCATGATACGCCTGACCGTTTCGCAACAAGAATGTTTTGACAGGACGAAGCAGAGTAAGCAGAGTGTGAAGAAAATCGCTTTTCTGTTAACTCGGCTCCCTCCTGATCGTTAATCCGCAATCCGAAATCCTCATTCCCCTTCCACCAACTTCTTCAAATCATCCGGCATTGGCGCGAGCGGCTCGCGCGCCACGCCAATTCCGCCCGCCCGCTGCCGCACGACGACGTTCACCTTGCCCCACTCCTTCTCCGTGTTCGGAAAATCCTCGCGCGTGTGAGCGCCCCGGCTCTCGGTGCGCTCCAGCGCCGCCCGCGTCACGGCCTCGCTGATATCGAGCATGTTCTTCAGATCGAGCGCCAAGTGCCAACCCGGATTGAACTGGATGTTGCCGCCACACTTGACGTTCGCCGCCCGCGCCCGCAGTTCCGCGATTTTCCCAAGCGCGGCACGCAGGTCCTCCTCCGTCCGCACGATTCCCACCAGCTTCTGCATCAACGACTGCAGCTCGCCTTGCAGTGTAAACGGATTTTCCGTCCGGCCGCCCCGGTCTTCAAACGGTCGCAGCGACTCGGCCGCCAGGCGCTCAACTTCGGCGTCGTCAATCCGCCCAGCCGCCGATATTTCCTTGGCGCACTTGGCCGCAAACTCCCCGGCCCGTTTGCCAAACACCAGCAAATCCGACAACGAGTTCCCACCCAGCCGGTTCGCACCGTGCAACCCGCCCCCCACTTCGCCGGCGGCAAACAACCCGGGCACCGTCGACTCCTGCGTTTCCGCATCCACGCGCACGCCGCCCATCATGTAGTGGCACGTCGGCCCAACCTCCATCGGCTCCGCCGTGATATCGACCTCGGCCAGCTCCTTGAACTGGTGATACATGCTGGGCAATTTCTTCTTGATCTCTTGGGCCGAGCGCCGAGAGGCAATGTCCAGATACACGCCCCCGTGCGGTGAGCCCCGCCCGGCGCGAATCTCGTTGCGAATGGCCCGCGCCACCACGTCGCGCGTGAGCAGCTCCGGCGGCCGCCGCGCCGTCGGCCGCTCGCCCGCGATGACCGACGCCACCCACTGGTCGGCCTCCTCTTCCGTCTCCGCAAACTCGCCCTGATACATCGGGGGGATGTTATCGAACATGAACCGCCGCCGCTCGCCGTTCAACAGCACGCCCCCCTCGCCGCGTACGCCTTCCGTAATGAGCGTGCCCCGCACGCTCGGCGGCCAGACCATTCCGGTCGGGTGGAACTGCACGAACTCCATGTCGATCAAATCGGCCCCCGCCCACATCGCCATGGCATGGCCGTCCGCCGTGTACTCCCACGAGTTCGACGAAATATCCCAGCACTGACCGATGCCGCCCGTGGCCAGCACCACCGCCTTCGCTCGAAACACGACGAACCGGCCGCTTTCTCGCACATAGCCGAAGCACCCGGCCACCCGCCCGCCGTCTTTGAGAATCCAGCGGATCGTGCACTCCATGTGTACGTCGATGCCCTGGTGCACGCCCTTGTCCTGCAGCGTGCGGATCATCTCCAGCCCGGTGCGATCGCCGACGTGGGCCAGCCGCGGATACGTGTGCCCGCCAAAGTTCCGCTGCAGAATCCGGCCGTCCTTCGTGCGGTCGAACACCGCCCCCCACCGTTCCAGTTCGCGGACCCGCTCGGGCGCCTCCGTCGCATGAATCCGCGCCATCTGCCACTGGTTCAGATACTTGCCCCCCTTCATCGTGTCCCGAAAGTGGACACGCCAGTCGTCGCGCGTATCGACGTTCTGCAAAGCGGCCGCAATCCCCCCCTCGGCCATCACCGTGTGCGCCTTCCCCAACAGCGACTTACAGACCAGCGCCGTCTTCGCACCCAACGCCGACGCCTCGATCGCCGCCCGCAAGCCAGCCCCGCCGGCCCCGACGACCACGACGTCATACTCGAACGACTGATACTTATCCATATTGAGGCAAAACATGGAGACAAGGAGACAAGGAGATAGGTTTGGACGACGAATCTCCTTGTCTCCCCCTCTCCTTGTCTCCTTGTCTATTGTTCCATCGCTTTAAGCTGCACAGACCACGCATCATCGCAAAACAAACAGGACTGGATCCGCAATCCGCCCCGACGCCACCATCCACACATAAAAGTCGGCAAACGCCACCATGATTAGACTCGTCCAAGCCCACAGCATGTGCTGCCGGTTCAGCGCCGACGCGCCCTTCCATAATTTGTAGCGCGTTTTTCCAAACGCCACGCACTCAAAGCAATCGACGTTGCCCCCGACCAGGTGCCGCAGCGAATGACATGAGAAAGTGTACAGACTCAATAGCGTGAAATTCGCCGCCAGCACCAGCGTGCCCACGCTCACGCCAAATGTCAGCCCGCCCGCTCGGGTACCCGCTTGCGGGTGCGGCCACAGGCTGGCGTGCACCACGTCGATCGCCAGCAGCATGAGAAACACGATCGCCAGATAGAGGAAGTAGCGATGCAGGTTCTGAAATAACAACAGCCGCGTTTCACCGCGGTAGCCCTTCCGCGCCTCGCCCACCGCACACGCGGGCGGATCCAGGAAAAACGCCCGGTAGTATGCCTTGCGATAGTAATAACAAGTCAGACGAAAGCCGCCGGGCGCCCACAGAATCAAAAACGCCGGCGACAGCCAAGTCGGCAACCAGGGCAGAACCAGTAGCGGCGAATAGAACGGCGACAACAGATACGCGTGCTCCGGCAGCACATCGGTGCCATGGCCGAGCTGAAAGTACGCGTTGTACGCCGCGCGAAACGTCGAATAGACGACAAACCCACCCAGTACCAGGCCGGTCACCAGCGGACCGGCCCACCACGCGTCGCGGCGCTCAGTACTCCCCAGACCATACTCGCGCCGTGCGACGACTTCGGAGGCCATAATGAGCGCATCTCCGCCCAGAAGTGTTCATCCAGTGGGCGACACTGGACTCGAACCAGTGACCTCTGCGGTGTGAACACAGCGCTCTAACCAACTGAGCTAGTCGCCCGGGGAAGATAACAGCCTAGTTGGTCCACCAAAAGCTTGTCAACCAACCACCGCGCCACCCATCAGAGCAGGGCAGCCCACAAACGTCCCGTGCAAGAAATGCAAGAGGAATAAGCCGACGAGCGCAGCTCAATCGCCGTGGCGAGCCTCGCCGGACGTATCCGAAGTCACCGGCTCGCGCTCCGCCTTCGGTGGCTCAAACTTGGGTGACGTCGGCTCGTTATCATCATCGTAGCCAATGCGCTTTTCCGGCTCCGAGTAGATCGACGTCTTCAAGTCGTTCTCGATGTCCTTCATGCCCTTCTTGAACTCGACGATGCTTTTGCCCAGCGAGCGGGCCACCGATGGCAAACGCCCGCCGAACAGAATCACGGCGATGATCCCAAACACCAGCATCTCAGTCGTCCCGATTCCAAACATGGCTCTTCATCTCCCGCCGACCGGCCATCCGGGCACCCACTTGCGGGTGCGGCCGCGATCCAGCACCTGCCGTTACATCATTGCGAGCGGTCAGCTCTTAGGTTCCGACTTATCGTCGTCGGACGGACTCTCCAACTCTTTCAGGCCCTTCTTGAACTCCACCAAACTTTGACCCAACGAACGTGCGAGCGATGGCAGCCGGCTGCTGAATAGTAGCAGAACGACCACCAGGATTATCAGCAACTTCCAGATACTGATGCCCGTCATGCGACGTTTCTCGTACTGCGTCGGGGGCCGATCGAATCCAACTACCGCTGGCCCACAGACTTACTTCAATTCTACAAGGCCCCCGGCAGCAGTCAAACGCGCGAATCCGTCCTAAATAGCCCGGCCATCTTGGCCGGAGCCTGGCCGGTTCCAAGCCGAAGCTGTTTTTCCAGCCGCGTTTTGACGACGGACAACCGACCCAGGTTGGGTCGGCTTTTTAGTCGATGATCGTCGAATTATCCTAACGCACGTACACGACGCTCGACGGCCAGCTTGCGGTACTCCACGCAAACGGCCGGCCGCCCGGCTGTTGCCACACCGGGCTGTACAGCGACGTGAACGGCGTCGGCGCCGCCGTCGGACGCGAGTTCGACATCCCGTACCAGCTCAGCGACGCCATCCGGGCGTCTCGCTGGGCGCCGCGGGCCTGGGCCTTCTGATGGATGATCGCCCGTGTATCCGGTTGATAGGTTGAAGGCTGCCGATACCACGTCTGGTCCCGCTCCCTGTCTGGCGGCGAATTGTCGTTGTCGAATTCCTGCGCTTGTAGCGTGGCGCCTGCGGTCAGGCACAAACCGATGAACACGGCCGCGAAAATCATCGTCAATACGCGGGGCATAAGACTTCGCCTCTCAATTCACCAGGGTCGGGGGATTCGAGTAGAAAACATAGCCGACCCATCTTGGGTCGTTTACTTGGCGCGGAGTAAATTACAGGAAAGTGGCGCCCGCATGCAACTGGCCAGGATGGCCGGGCTATTTTGTCTACTACCCCTCGCGTCGCCATCCATTGATTTGGATTCGACCGCCGTCGATAGCCTGGATGAGCCCGAAACTTGCTGTGCGCGCCCGCCCGAACGGAACGCAACGAACTTTAACGGTTGCGCAAGAAGTGCGCCGCGCCGATCATTAAACGGGTGCTATCGTCCGCCGCCGCTATGTCGCGGCCTGGTCCGCACCGGCCCGCCGACGCAGCTTGGCCCTGGCCCGGCTCAGCATCGGCCCCACGCTATTCACGGGCACGCCGACCGAGCGGCTGATCTCCTGGTAGCTCTTGCCTTCCAGGTGGTACATGCGGATTGCGGTCGCCTCCGTACCACGCAGCTCGCCCAGGAGTCGCCCGACTTCTTCCTGGTCGCTCATTCTCTGCTCTGGGGGAGACTCGTCGGCTTCGGCATCCGCGACCATGTCGCCCAGCGGCGTCGCTGAGCGGTTCTCGGCCATCTTGCGGACCACCACGCGTCGGGCCACGATCGTCAAATAGGTGGCCAACGCGCACTTGCCGCGGAAGTGTCGCAGCACGGCCAGATCGTTTTCCACAATCGCCAGAAAAACCTCGGCCGCGTAATCCTCCCGGTCGGCGGCCGATAAATTCAACGATCGGCACTGGGCCGTGTGGTTCACCACATGGACCACCAGCCCCATAAAGCGATCGACGAACTCTCGCCAAGCCCCCGGCTTGCCGTTAAGGCAGCGATCTAACAGGCTGCGGTCGATGTCCGAGAGCGCCACGGATTTCACCTATTGGGGATCGTGCGCAAGTGTAAAACTGCTATAACCCCACCACGTGGCCGGGCATGCCCAGATTCGGCCGAGGAGACCTGTTTCCAACCACGCAGCCCACCTCACCCGATCACTGCCGCGACCGAGTCTGACCCCGCACCTATCATCCTCAATTCTAGGTACGAATTTCGGTGGGAGCAAGGTTAGCGTGCGCCTTCGGCCAATCCCGCCTGCAAAGCCTTGACACTACTACTTGGCAAAACTAGGATTGCGCAGAATCGCGGCAAAAACGGGCTTCCAAGTGCTTTCCGTGCAACGAGTTGCCCGTGCGGAGTGGGGAGCCAGGAGCGGGGAGCACGGAGTTAAGAATAAGTGGTTTTCTCCAAGCTCTCCGCTCCTTGCTCCAAGCTCATACACTGGCCCTAGACAGCTAGAAGGGAGATTCCAACTCATGACGCACGTCGTTTGCGCACCATGCTTTAACTGCAAGTACACCGATTGTGTCGTGGTGTGCCCGGTGGAGTGCTTCTACGAAGGCGAGCAGATGCTCTACATCCATCCCGATGAGTGCATCGACTGCGAAGCCTGCGTCCCCGAATGTCCGGTCGAAGCCATCTTCCACGAGGACAACGTGCCGGAAGAGTGGAAAGAATTCACGGCCCTCAACGCCGAGCTATCGCCCACGCTGCCGGTGATCACCGAAAAGAAAACGCCCCTCTGCGAACCGTAGTTCGCCGGAATCACACCTCTGCCTCCGGTCGAAGAGTCGCCGTGGCGAGGAGAGGTCGCGAGTGGGTGAGGGTCGTCGTCGGAGCACATGCCGGGTGACGCGCCTTCGCCTGCCGTGGCAACGTGGACTTCTGGCCCTCTGCGCAAGTTCGGTTTTCTAATCCAAAACTCGCTAGATTTGGAACCCCCCTGCGATCGCGTTTTCGTGCGGGCCGCCTGCTCCGCAACCTAATTCAACCCTGGCGACTGTCCAACCGATGAGGTCCACCTCCGTTTTCACGTGGCGGAATCGCAATGCAAGCTATACTTTTTTGCGCGGATACCGCCCGTCAACGCGAATAGTCTCACGTCAATCGCCGCCACCGTCGCAATGGATTTGGAGTCCTCCCGATGGCCAAGTTCTACGACACATTGGATGAAACGCTCCGCAAATTCATCGCCGGGCAGCAGATGTTCTTCCACGCCACGGCGCCCAACCAGGGCCGCATCAATCTCTCGCCTAAGGGCCTCGATACCTTCCGCATCCTCGGCGATAAGCGTGTCGCGTACCTCGACCTGACGGGCAGCGAGTGCGAAACAGCCGCCCATCTGGCTGAAAACGGACGGATGACGATCATGTTCTGCAGTTTTCACGACAAGCCGCTGATTCTTCGTCTGTACGGTCGCGGTTCTGTGGTCCATTCCCGCGACGCCGAATGGCAGCAGCTGCGGCCCCACTTTCCGCAACAGCCCGGCGAGCGACAGATCATCGTGCTCGACATCGAATCGATCATGACCACGTGCGGGTTCGCCGTGCCGCTGTACGAGTTTAAGGGTCAGCGGGATCAGTTGCCGGAGTTCACGTGCAAGATGGGCGACGAGCGGATGGACGAGTACCGGCGCCAGAAAAACCAGCGGAGCATCGACGGCCAGCCGACCTACCTGTTCGAAGACCCAACCAAGTAACAGGCTGCCGCGCACCGGGGTCGGCTATGCACTACCTGCTGTTCTACGAAAAGGCGCCGGACTACGCCCAGCGCGAACCGCCGCTGCTGGCCGCTCATCGGGCCCACGTTTTCGCGGCCGTGGCGCGCGGCGATCTCATCCTGGGCGGACCGTTGACGTACCCCACCGACGGCGCGAACGTCCTGTTGTTTCGGGCCGATTCAGCCGCCACCGCTGAAGCATTCGCGGGGGCGGACCCGTACGTCCAGAACGGAATCGTCAACCGCTGGCACGTGCGCGAGTGGCAAACGGTCGTCGGCAAAGACGCAGCCTGTCCGCTGCCAGAACAAGAATAGCCGCAGCCGCGTTGCCTGCCTTACTTGAGATCCACCGACCAGTACGCGTTATCGAGGAACGTCTTCCAGCTCGCGTACTTCGGGTTGCCCAGCTTGACCGTCAAGAGCGGGCTCTGTTTGGGGCGGACCGGCTTCTTGATCAGCCTCAGCCCGGCTTCCTGCGGCGTGCGGCCGCCCTTGCGGACGTTGCACCGCACGCACGCGCACACCAGGTTTTCCCAGCTCGTGTCGCCGCCGCGGCAGGTCGGCACGATGTGGTCCAGGCTCAGCTCGCTGGTGGCGAATCGTTTGCCGCAGTATTGGCAGTGGTTGCTGTCGCGGGCAAAAATGTTGCGGCGATTCAGCCGCACCCGTTGCTTCGGCACCCGGTCGTAATGCAACAGCCGCAACACTCGCGGCACTTGCATCTCAAAGCTCACGGCCCGAATCCAATCCTGGTGCGGTTCTTTGTACTGGGCCGCCAGCTCGCTGATCTCGCGCCACGACTCGAAGTCGTAGTTGGCCCATTGGCCGTCCTCGATTTGAATCACCTCCGCCAACCGGCGGAACAACAACACGAATGCCCGCCGCACGTCGACGACGTGAATGGCAATGTATTGGCGATTTAATAAGAGAACGCTGGAATTCAGGGAGGAAGTACTAGCCGTGGTCATTTAGCACGCGGATTGGTGTCAATTTCTGTGGCCGGCCTCGGTGAGGCCCGCCTCGAACTCGCCAGGGTCGCAGACCCCAGCTACAGCCATTATATCCTTCGGCCACGCTCAATGACCTTCATTGTAATCAACGCAAAAAGTCCCGGCCAGCCGGCAATTGGGCCCTTTCCAAGCCTTCACGAAACGCTAATCCGCCGCCGGCGAGGCCGCTTTAGCGGCCGGGATTCAGACCTGTGTTCAATCCGATATGTAATCCTGGCACGCACCGCGCGCCAAAAGCCATCCATTAAGTTCGCCTCCCCGCGCAAATGTCAATCGGTAATCGGCTCCGCAATCCGCGTGCCACAACCATCACCTAGCCGGGCCATCCTGGCCGGAATTCAACGAGCCTCGCCTCCCCAAGACTGTTCCGTGCCCAGCAAGCGACCCAAAATGAGTCGGCTATGTTTTCCACTGGCGAATCTGCCTCAATTTTTTCTCTCTTCCGACTTGCTCCGCGCCGCGCCACCCCATTACGATGAGTCGTAACAGGCTGCTCGCCGCGTGAGTCAACAGAAAGGAATGGCGCGACATGATCCGCTATGTTTGCGACCTCTGTAAGTGCACTCTCGATCCCCAGCACGAATTGAGTTACGTGATCCGCATGGAAGTATACGCGGCGCCGGGCAACGCCGATGCCACGGTCGACGACGATCGCGATTATCTCGAAGACATCCATGAGGTCCTGGAACGGCTCGACGATT
>JBIOWO010000401.1:0-5813 GCA_044868555.1 Lacipirellulaceae bacterium
TTCGCAGTGGAACGTCTCCCGTCGCAAAAGAGTCCCGACCCCGATCGTTCTCGCCAAATTCGTTCGGCCGGCCGGCGCGTTCCTCGGCCACGATGACCGTCCGCTCGGTGAGCCAATCTGTTCGCAGCTCGGGCACGATTTCGTCCAAAAAAAATAGCCCGGCCACCTTGGCCGGGACAACAACCTACCGACCCAGGATGGGTCGGCTACATACTAACCACCCACGGCGTGCGTGGCCCGGCTCAGCGTGAGATCGTACAGCCGGCAGTATTCGCGGGCGCTGTGATTCCACGACCAATCCTGCCGCATCCCCGTGCGGACCAATTGCTCCCACACGGTCCGGTTGGTATAGGTTTGGCACGCCCGCTCCAATGCGTCCGCCAGAGCGGCCGTCGTATAACCGTCGAAGCTGAACCCGTTGGCGGTGCCGGCAGCCAGCGTGGCGTCGCTGAGATTGGTAATCGTGTCGGCCAGCCCGCCCGTCGCGTGCACCACCGGCACGGTGCCGTACTTCAAGCTGTAGAGCTGATTCAGTCCACAGGGCTCGTACCGGCTGGGCATCAGGAAAATGTCCGCTCCAGCCTCGATGCGGTGGGCCATCTCGTTCGAGAACCCGAGTCGCACGGCAACCTTGTCCGGATATCTTTGAGCCAGTTCGGTGAGCAATTGGTGATAGTGCGGCTCGCCCGTGCCGAGAATCACCCACTGGACATTGGCCGCTGGGGCCCATTGCGGGATCAGCTTGGCCGCCAGGTCAAGCTTCTGGTCGGCCAGCCGGCCGACCATCGCCACCAGCGGCCGATCGGCGATCTGCGGCAATCCGACTTCATGCTGGAGCGCCGCCTTTGCGGCTCGCTTCCCCTCGGCAAAGTTGTGCACGCCGTAGTTGCGTCCAGCCAAGAGCGGGTCAATCTCCGGATTCCATTCGTTGTAATCCACGCCGTTGATGATGCCGTACAAGTCGGCATGGCGATGCTGCAGAATGCCCTCCAGGCCGCAGCTCAGCGGCGCCTGCTGGATTTCCTGCGCGTAGCGCGGGCTGACCGTCGTGAGCGTGTCGGCAAACGCCAGCCCGCTCTTCAAAAAGCTCAGGTTGCCGTAGAACTCCATTTGCCGCCAATTGAAGTACTTCCAATCGATGCCGGTCAACTCCATGTCCCAGTGCCAGAAGTTGCCTTGGTACGCGATATTGTGAATCGTCAGCACGCTGCGAATTGCATCGTACGGCGGGATGCCGGCCAGCTCCGTTTTGAGGTACGCGGGCACCAGGCCGGACGTCCAATCGTGGCAGTGCAGAAGCTCCGTTCCGAGATCCAGCTGCGTGACTGTCTCCAAAACCGCGCGGCAGAAGAAAACAAACCGCTCGCAGTTGTCCTTGTAGTCGTGCCCGTTCTCGCGATACAGCTCGGGCCGATCGTAGTATTGCGGTTGGTGGACCAGGTAGACCGGCACGTCGCTGCCGGGCAGCCGGCTCCTCAATAGCGTTCCCGAGACCGTCTTGCGACCGATGGGGATGTCGAGCCTCACGCCGGTCGATTCGATCGGCTGGCCCGAATTGAGCGCTTGGCGGAACGCGGGCAGGATGATCGTCGGCTCATGGCCCAACCGGGCCAATTCCAGCGGCAAGCTGCCGCATACGTCGCCCAGCCCACCGGTCTTGCAGAACGGCACCGCCTCGGTGGTGGCAAAGAGGATTTTCACCCGCGTTTTCTCCGTTCCCACGCATCGACGAAGCCGCGCCGTCCCCCACTGGGAGCGTAGCATATCCGTTCAGATCGGCATAGTTTGCCGGGCCGGTTGACTCGGTTGCCGCTGCGCGCTCCATGCCGTATGGGCTGCGTGATCGGCAGAACGGGCATGAGCGGAAGGTCGGAGTAATGTGCCGCGACCGCCAGGCGGGCACGCAGTACGAAGCGTCGCCATCAACTGCGATGCCGCCTGTTCCGCGCTCGAAGGCCGCTACGACCGATCGTATTACCGCAGTTGATCGAACTGAGCCGGACGCTTTCTTGCCAACTCACCGGCGTTCGGTAGGGCATCGGGCGAGCTGCGCCCGGCTAATTTCGGCAAAATTGGCCGGCAACGAAGCTGCCAAACCGGGTCCTGCTGGCACCAATTCGTGTGAAAATTTCGCCAAAATCATTGACGAACCGGCGCGGGGCGGTAGGATAAAGCCCGGAACTCGATGCGAAGGGGCCTGGGCGTCACCGCCCGCCGAACTGGTTGCGTGCGAAATCCGTTGGCCGCGCCGCGCCAATCGACTGGGTGAGTCTTTCCACTTTGTTGGGCCATCAGCCGGAGGAGCATCATGAAGGCGATCGCCGAGTCGGCGCGTTCATTGTCTCATTGTTTTCTTGTCGTGCCGTCGCGGGCGGCAATCGCCGCGCTCGTGGGGATTGCGCTCCTCATCGAGTCTGCTGCGGCAAATCCGTGGGTGCCGATTGCCAACCCTGCCAATCCGTTTCCCGGCCCGCAGGTGCCAGGTCCGAAACTGGTGCCCGGCAAAGATTTTTCCGACGTGCGGGATCGCGATGCGGCCGGTGTGCCCGATCCAGAGCAAGTCGTTGCCTGGGACGGCTCGGGCGGCGTTCGCGATTCGTTCGATTACACGGGTACCCAGCCCGCTCCCGTTGGCCAACAGCCACAAGAAGTCGATGGCCTGGCCGCGGGAGGCGATGCACTGTTCCACGCCGTGCGTGATAACCAGGCGGCGCTGCTGTTTTCCGTGGAGACCGATCCCAACATCATGTTTGAACGGGAAACCGGCCTGCCCGCCTCACCACCCGGCTTCGGCGTGTGGGCCACGGCCCTCGACATCGACGCCATGAACCCGCCGGTGGATACGGACGGACTGGAAGTCTGGGGCGGCGATAACAATGATGACAGCGATCGTTATTCGCTGGCGGGTGATCCTGCAATCGCAGGAGGTGGCAAGGTAGCCGTCTGGTCCTTCACTCCCCCCGGCGGTCCCAGCGCTCCGCATACGCTGACCACTGACTTGGCGGCTGCGATGGATTTGCAGTATGGCGGCCCAGGCGTGGGTGGACCGTATTGGAGCCATCTCGTCGAATTAATGGACGTCGATGCCATCATGACGTTCGGACCGCTGATTACGTTCAGCATCCGGCCGCTCGATTTGGCTCCGTTCAGCCAACCCGGCGGCCCCCCATTGCCGACCTTTGACGGCGGCGAGATCTTTGAATACAACGCGGCCAACCAACCGACCAAATTCTTGAACCACGGCGGTCACCTGTGGGACACGGCCTTCGACGTTCGCGGCTCGTTCGGCTTGAACAACGAAAACGTCGACGCCATCGAAGGGGTGGCCGGCGTCCCCGAGCCCGGCACCATGATGTTGCTGCTGTTGGGAATGATCGCAGCGCCGCGATTCGCACGGCGAGGTCGTTAGCGTTGGCTTGACAATCTGGTTCGATACGACAGGCACGCGCCCAAAGGCGGGTGCCTGTTTTGCTGCGCGAAGCGTCGCCGCCGCTCACTCGCCCCACAGCGGCCACAAACGGCCGCCGCTGCACTCGATGCGCGCGAGCCGTGTCCGATAGACCGCTTCAATCGCCTCGCGCGTGACCACATCGCGCGTCAACCCGGCCGAGTGGACCCGGCCGCCGCTGAGAATCAGCGTATTCTGAATGCCGGGAACGATTTCCTCGATGTGATGGGTGACGAGGACGGTGGTGGGAGCGGAATGACGAATGTCGAATGACGAATTACGAATGGGACCGTCGGCTATCGGCTCTCGGCTGTCGGCAAGACCGCTTGGCTGACAGCCGATAGCCGACAGCCGATAGCCTTCGTCGCTTGTTTTTGCTTCGTCATTTAGCCGTTCATTCAGCCACGCCAGGAACCGCTCCCGCACACCCGGGTCCATGCCGGCGCACGGCTCGTCGAGCACCAACAACAGCGGCCGGGCCATGCGGGCGCGGGCGATGAGCACCTGCTGCCGCTCGCCTTGTGACAGGACGCCGAACGGCTTGTCGGCGAGCGAATCGCAGCCCAGGCGCGTAAGCTCGTCGGCCGCATCGGCGTAATCGGCATCCGTCGGCGCCACGCCCGGCAGGTGCTTCAAGCCGAACTGCGCGAGCCAGCCGCTGACGACTGTCTCCAGCCCCGTGTCGCTCGGCGGAATGTCGGCAATCATCGCCGACGAAATCCAGCCGATGCTCCGCCGCAGTTCGCCCAGATCCAAGAGCTCTTCGCCCAGCCGCAGCACCCGCCCGCTGGTGGGCCACAGATACCCGCACGCAATCCGCAGTAGCGTCGTCTTGCCCGAACCATTCGGCCCAAGCACTGCCCAATGCTGAGCGCGTTCAATCCGCCAACTGATGTCCGCTAGTATGTCGACGCCCTGCTGGCGGTAGCCGACTGACTGGCAGGTGATGAGATCGGTCATAAGTGAATCGTGAGCGCTATGCCTTCACGACTGCCGCAATCGCCTCGCAGAGCGGGCCGACGTTCTCCGAGGTGATGCCCGCCACGTTGATCCGTCCCGAGCCAACGACGTAAATCGCATACTTCTCCTTGAGCGCCTTCACCTGCTCGGGCGTCAGGCCGGAGAACGAGAACATTCCGCGTTGGCGAGTGATGAACGAGTAGTCGCCCGGCACGCCCTTGGCCTGGAGCGTTTTGACCAACAGTTGCCGCATCCCGTTAATCCGTTCGCGCATCTGGGCCACTTCGCCCTCCCACTCTCGGCGGAGCGCCGGCTCGCCGAGCACCGTCGTCACGAGCTCGGCCCCGTGGGCGGGCGGATTCGAGTAGTTCGCCCGGATGCACGCCTTGACCTGGCTCTGCACGGTGTCGGCGGCCTTCTTGTCGGCCGCCACCACGGTGAGCGCGCCGACCCGTTCGCAATACAGCCCGAAGTTTTTCGAGAACGAGCTGCACACGATCAGTTCCGCCCCCGGCCGGGCAAACGCCTTGAGGCCGACGGCATCCTCGGCGATCCCGTCCGCAAATCCCTGGTAAGCGAAGTCCAACAGCGGCAGGATGCCGCTGCTGAATACGGCGTCGGCCAGCTTCTTCCACTGCTCCGGCGTGGGGTCGATGCCGGTCGGATTGTGGCAGCAGCCGTGCAACAGCACCACGTCGCCGGCCGGCATCTTCTTGATCGCCGCCACTGCTTCCTCGAAGGCCAGTGCATTCGTCTTTGGGTCGAAATACGGGAAGCTCTTCGTCGCGACGCCGGCTGCAGCGAAGATCTGCGGATGGTTCGGCCACGTGGGCTGCGTCAACCAGACAGTTGCCTTCGGCATCTGCTGGTGAATGAGATCGGCGACGACGCGCAGCGCCCCGGTGCCCCCCGGCGTGTGCGACGTGGCCGCCCGGCCCGACGTTTCCACCTCGTGCCCTTCGCCGAACATCAGTCGCTGCACGGCCGCCGCAAAGGCCGGCGAGCCGGGGATCGGCAGGTACGACATCGTCTTCTGCCGTTCCAGAACCAGTTTCCCCGCCTGCCGCACCGATTCCAAAATCGGCGTCTTGCCGGTCGAGTCCTGATACACGCCGACGCTGAGATTGATCTTCTTGGGATTGGGATCGGCGCGAAACGCCTCGGTGAGACCAAGGATCGGATCACTCGGGGCGGGCTCAATGCGTTCGAACATGGGCTGGGTGTCCTGGTTGCTGGATACTGGTTGCCGGATGAGTCTCGTGCAACTCGACCCACCCTACGAAGCATAGTGCGCCGCCGGCAACTTGACGCCCGCGCCGCCACCGTGGGACAATCATAAATCCCGGCCGGTTCGCTTCCTAGGTGGAACAGACAAGGAGACAAGGAGAGGGGGAGACAAGGAGAC
>JBIOWO010000402.1:0-15482 GCA_044868555.1 Lacipirellulaceae bacterium
GACGCGTTCGCTAGTCGTCACGCCCAGCAGTCGCAAAACAGACCCGACCCCATAACGGAGCGAAACGGAGCGAATTGTATGCCGCGTTTGTTGGGTGTCGACATTCCGAACGATCGGCCAACGGTCATCGCATTGACCTACTTGTACGGAGTGGGTGACAAGACGGCGCGCGAGTTGTGCCACAAAGCGGGCGTTAGTCCGCAGGCACATGCCCGCGAGCTGGGCGAGGACGAAGTGGCACGGCTGGCGGCGTTGTTGGACAAGGACTACGTGGTCGAAGGCCAACTGCGACGTCAAGTCAATCAGAACATTACGCGGTTGAAAGACATTGCATGCTATCGCGGGGTGCGGCATCGGCGCGGGCTGCCGGTGCGTGGTCAGCGGACGCGCACCAACGCTCGGACCCGCAAGGGCCCGAAGAAGACGGTCGCCGGCAAGAAGGGCGTCAAGGACCTCCGCTAGGAAATGGTCGACAGCGACGGAAGCTAAATCAAGCAGCCTGTCCCGCGGACGCGGCTGGAAGCACAGAAAAGATTGAACGGATATGGGCAAAGTCAAGACAAAGAAAAAGGCACGTCGCAACGTATCGGTGGGCGTCGCGTACATCCAGGCGACGTTCAACAACACGACGGTGACGATCACCGACACCAAGGGCGATACGCTGTGTTGGGCAAGCGCCGGCACGAGCGGTTTCAAGGGAAGCCGCAAGAGCACGCCTTTCGCCGGTCAATGCGCGGCGCAGCAGGCGGCGGAAAAGGCCAAGAAGTATGGCGTCAAGGAAGTCGAAGTCAAAGTGAAGGGCCCGGGCAGCGGCCGCGAGAGCGCGATTACGTCGCTCGAAGCGGCCGGCCTGAAGGTCAAGTCGATCGAAGATATCACGCCGCTGCCGCACAACGGTTGTCGGCCCCGCAAGAAGCGGCGCGTGTAATTGGGTGAGTAAGTGAATAGGTGAGTAAGTGAGTAAGTAAAGCAATTAAAGCACCTACTCACCTACTCACCTACTCACCTACTCACCTACTCACGATTGAATCAACAGCGTTAACTCACCGAAACACCCAACTTATGGCACGATACACCGGACCTGTTTGTCGACTTTGCCGCCGCGACGGCCTGAAGCTGTTTCTGAAGGGAACACGTTGCGACACGCCGAAGTGCGCCTTCGAGCGACGTGAAAACCCGCCCGGACAGCAACAGCAGCGCCGCAGCAAGCTGACCGACTACGGCCAGCACTTGCGCGAGAAGCAAAAAGTCAAGCATTACTACGGCGTGCTGGAGCGCCAGTTCCGCCGCTATTTTCAACATGCGACCCGGGTCACCGGCAACACGGGCGACGCGTTGATGATCCAGTTGGAGCGGCGGTTGGACAACGTGGTGCATCGGCTGGGCTTCGGCCTGAGCCGCGCCCAGGCCCGGCAGATCATCTGCCACGGACACATCACGGTGAACGGCCGGCGGGTTGATATTCCGAGTTACGAGGTGCGGGCGGGCGACGTGATTCGCGCGAAGAACCGCGCCAAGAGTCTCGACCTGGTTCGCGCGGCGCTGGCGGAAGGCGGCCGCGACGTGCCCGATTTTTTGTCCCGCAGCGAGGCGCAGATTCCGGAGGGAATTGTGAGTCGCCTGCCGGCGGCCGACGACGTGTCGATCCCCGTCCAGACGCAGTTGATCGTCGAGTTGTGCTCGCGGTGATAGGGAGTGAGTGGGTGAGTAAGTGAGTAGGTGAGTGGGTATTGGTCAAGGCACCTACTCACTTACTCACCTACTCACCAAAGATTTCGCCGCGAGATCGAACCCAGAGCGATTCTCGCCGGCGCAGCATGTTTCAATAATTGGAGATCTGATATGCACATTCGATGGCGTGGATTGGAGTTGCCGAGCGCGGTTGTCTGCGAAGCGACCACGCTGAGCTCGACCTATGGAAAGTTCATTGCCGAGCCGTTCGAGCGCGGGTTTGGCTCGACGATCGGCAACGGGCTGCGCCGCGTCCTTCTTTCCAGCCTGGAAGGGAGCGCGGTCACGCAGATCAAGGTCCACAATGCCCAGCACGAATTCACGACGATCAAAGGCGTGTTCGAGGACGTCACCGACGTCGTGCTGAACGTCAAGTCGCTGGTGGTGAAGAACCACAGCGATTCGACGCGCGTGCTGCGGGTGGAGAAAAACACGGCGGGCCCGATCCGCGCCGCCGACATCGAGACGGACGAGGCGGTCGAGGTGCTCAACCCGGAGCTCGTGCTGGCGACGCTGACCGACAACGTGCCGTTCGTCATGGAAATGGTCGTTGAGAACGGCCGGGGCTACATTCCCGCCAGCGAGCACAGCCAGAATATCCAGGAAATCGGCATCATACCGATCGACGCCGTGTACAGCCCGGTGGTCCGCGTGCGGTACAGCATCGATGAAACGCGCGTCGGCCAGAAGACCAACTACGACAAGCTGACGCTGGAGATTTGGACGAACGGATCGGTCGCGCCGGAGATGGCCGTGGTCGAGGCGGCCAAGATCCTCCGCAAGCACCTCAACCCGTTCGTTCAATACACGGAGCTCGGCCCGCAGGTCCGCTCGCCAATTCGCGACGGGCTGGGCAGCATCGACGCGGCCATGGAAGCCAAGCTCGCCATGAGCTTGTCGGAGTTGAATCTCTCGGTGCGGGCCAGCAATTGCCTGGAATCGGAGAACATCATGACGGTCCGCGACCTGGTAACGAGGAGCGAGGACCAGTTGCTCGAAGTGCGGAACTTCGGCGAAACGACGCTATCCGAAGTCCAGCTAAAGTTGCGGGAATTGGGACTGCACCTGGGAATGCGCCTGCCGGCGACGCCGGCCGGCGTTTGAGCTCGCACATTTGCACGACGTGAAATCACGGTGAGACCATGCGACATCGACGAAAAGGCCGCAAGCTCGGCCGCAATCCAAGCCATCAGCGGGCTCTGTTAAGGGCCCTGGCCAGCGGTCTGTTTCTCACCGAGCGCGACGCCGAGTACGATGAGAACAAACCCAAGGTCAAGGGTCGCATCGTGACCACGATTGCGAAGGCGAAGGAAGTCCGCCCGCTGGTCGAAAAGTGCATCACCATCGCCTGTCGTGGCCTGGCGGCAGAGAAAGCGGCCGAGGAATTCGCCGCGACCACGGAGCGGGGAACCGACGCCTGGAATTCGTGGCGTAAGAGCAAGCGGTGGGGCGAATGGAACCAGGCGGTGGCGCCGGCCATCGCCGCTCGCCGGCGGTGCGTGACGCTCCTGGGAAACAAGCAGGCCGTGCGCGTGTTGTTCGACGCAGTGGCTCCGCGGTTTTTGGACCGGCCGGGTGGCTACACGCGGATCTTACGGCTGGCCAAGCCCCGCCTGGGCGATGCGGGCACCCGCGCGGTGCTGGAGTTCGTGGGCGTTCGCGACCGCGTCGCGGAGCGCAGCGTCCGGCCGACTTTCGACGATCAGGCGACGCCTGCGAAGCCGACGAAGAAGTCCGATTCCAAGCAGCCGGTGGCCGCCAAATAAGCGGCATCCAGCACGCTGGCACCGGTTCTCGACGGAATGAACGCCGGCGAGCGTCGAATTGGGCGTCTTAGCTTGCATTGACTGCGAGCGGCCGATTTTCTATTCTACGCGGCCCGATTCGGGCGGCCGGGATACACTCTTCTCTTCATCGCACGGCGCTTCCTTTTCTGCGAATGTGGCGTCGCCATGAGAACGCTCTTTCAATACTGCGCGCTGTGGCTTGCCACGCTCTGCCTGGCGAGCGGCTGCCGGGTATTTGATCTTGATCGGCCGGCGACGGTGCAGGGCCGGTCGCTGCTGGGGCCGGCCCAGGCGTCGCCCGATAGCGTGGCCGTGGAGATCGTGTGGGCGCGGTTCCCGGCGGGCGATCCGGCGCTCAACGAAACGATCTGGCAGGACATCGACGAGACGCCGATCGAGCCGGCCGTGGCGCGGGAATTGGCTCGGAATGGATTTCGGGCCGGCGTGATTGGCGGGGCGTTGCCGCCGGCGTTAGCAAACGCGCTACATCAAAACGAAGCGCCGCCGGATGCAGGGGCCGCCGAAAACGGCGAAAGCCTCGCGGACCTGATGGTCGAGCCGACCATTCGGCGTCGTTTGGTTCAAGCCCGCCGTGGGCGGCGCGTGGAAGTAGTAGCGTCGGACCGCTACCCGACGCTGCCGCTGTTGATGGGCGACGGCGGAGAATTGGGCGGCAACACGTTCCGCGAGGCGCAAGCCATCTACGCGCTCGAAGTCGACCCTCAGCCCGACCGCATGGCCACCGTCCAGTTGACGCCCGAACTGCACCACGGCTCGGAACGATTACGCTTTGCCCAAAGCGAGGAGGGCATATTCCGCCAGGCGCCGATGCGCGACCATGAGGTGTTCGACCGATTGCGTCTACGTGTGAAGCTGGCGCCGGCCGAAATGCTCGTGCTCATGAATTTGGCGGAAGCCGGCAGTCGCCTGGGGCAATACTTCCACACCGTCGACTCGGCCGACGGTCGGCAGCAAAAGCTGATTCTCATTCGCCTGGCCGAAGTGCCGCAGAGCGACACGTTCGCGGATGCGGCTGTCCGCTGAAAGTCGGCACCTCGCCTGCCTCGGCGACCCTCCCCATTGACGCCCAAATCGGCTAAAATGCCGGCTACGGTTGGCGTGGCCGCTGCCGCTGGCTTTCCCGAACAGATTCGACAAGGAGATTCAACATGCCACTCGTTCCGATGCGACTGCTGCTCGATCACGCCGCCGAAAACGACTACGGCCTGGCCGCGTTCAACGTCAATAACATGGAGCAGATCCAGGCGATCCTGGAGGCCGCCAAAGAGACCGATTCGCCGGTTATCGTCCAGGCCTCGCGTGGCGCCCGGTCGTACTGCCAGGACAACTACCTGCGCCATCTGATGATTGCCGCCTCGGAACTTTATCCGCAGATTCCGATCGCCATGCACCAGGACCACGGCAACAGCCCGGCCACGTGCAAGAGCGCGATCGACAACGGATTCACGTCGGTGATGATGGACGGCTCGCTCCAAGAGGACGGCAAATCGCCGGCCGACTTCGACTACAACGTCCGCGTTACCAAAGAGGTTGTCGAGCTGGCCCATGCCAAGGGCGTGTCGGTCGAGGGCGAACTGGGCTGCCTCGGTTCGCTCGAACACGGCGGCGGCGAGAAGGAAGACGGCCACGGTGCAGAAGGCGTTCTCAGCCGCGATCAGTTGCTCACGGATCCGGACGAGGCGGAGCGATTTGTCGCCGAAACGGGCGTCGACGCGCTGGCGGTGGCGATCGGCACCAGCCACGGGGCCTACAAGTTTAGCCGCAAGCCGACCGGCGAAGTGCTGGCGATGAGCCGCATCGAGGAGATCCATCGCCGGTTGCCGAACTGCCATCTCGTAATGCACGGCTCCAGCAGCGTGCCGCAAGATTTGCAAGACCTCATCAACAAATATGGCGGCAAAATGAAGCCCACGTGGGGCGTACCGGTCGAGGAAATCCAGCGCGGCATCAAGCACGGCGTGCGCAAAATCAACGTCGACACGGACAATCGCATGGCCATGACCGGCGCGATCCGCAAAGTGCTCGCCGAAACGCCGGAGAAGTTCGACCCGCGCGACTACCTCAAGCCGGCCCGTGAGGCGATGAAAAAAGTCTGCGTGGCCCGCATGACGTCCTTTGGCCAGGCCGGCTGGGGCTCGAAGATCAAGCCGGTCTCGCTCGATAGGTTCCGCAGTTTCTACGCGATGGTGTAATGCAGATTCTGGCGCGCAGCTGGCTGAGTTTCCTCGTCCGCCGACGGGCAGATCTAGCATCGTCCGCCGCGTGGATTTGATGCCTACTTGACGAGGATCCCACATCCGCCGCGGATTGCCTTGCTGGCACCCACTTGGGGGCGGAACCTGCGTGACGGTCTGAAACCCGCGGAACCGCTCGGCTGCCGTGGGGTTTGATCTCTTGGAAGGGATGGTCTTGCCGGCCCGTGACGCGTCCGGCAGGCAGGGTCTTCCTTTGCTCCCAGGCAAGTAGACGTGCGGAAGCTTCCTTGCTGTCACGCACGATTCTCTACCCGTACACAGAAAGAGGTGGACGACTATGCGGTACTGGATTTCAGGAATCGTTGTGGTCGCGGCCGGCTTGATGGCCTGGCCTGCGATGGCGCAGCCGTCGGAAGACGGCGGCGAGCGAGGTGATCGCGGTCGCGGTTCAGAACTCCGTGAGCGAATGCGGACGGAATTCGATAAGGACGGCGACGGCCGGTTAAACGACGAAGAGCGAGAAGCGGCACGCGAAGCGATGCGCGAGCGCCGCGGACGCGGCGAGGCGGACGCTCCGCCGCCGCGCGCCGAACGCGGTCGCGATGGCGACCGTGGTCCAGAGGGTCGCCGCGGGCCCGGCGGTCCGGATGGCGATCGGGGGCCCGAAGCCAGGCGTCGCGCAGGCCCACCAGACGGCGAACGCGGTCCCGATGGTCGCGGCCCGGAAGCGCGTCGGGGTCCTGGTGGTCCCGATGGCGAGCGCGGCCCCGGCGGACGTGGCCCGGAAGGGCGTGGCCCGCAGGCGCGTGGTCCGGAAGGTCGCCGTGGCCCGGATGGAGCTGCCGGTCGGCGTTCCGAGCCAAATGTGGAAGCGCTCTTCGTGTGGTTTGACAACGATGGCGACAACATGTTGAGTCGCAGTGAGTTTGGCGAATTGTCGCAGTTTCTGCGGCGACATCGGCCCGGCCCGCCGCCAGGTGCGCTAGCCGGTTCACCGGGCGGAGAGCGAATGGGACGGCGAGGGCCGGGCGGCCCGCCGCCGGGAGTAGGCTTTGGGCGTGGCCGAGGCGATGGTCCTCCGGGGCCGCCACGCGACCGGGAGTTTGGTCGCCGCGGTCGTGGGCCGGATGGTCCGCCGCGAGGCGATCGACCGCTCCGCCGTGACGGCGAGCAGCGGGAAAGGGGTGACCGGGACGGCCGTGGGCCGCGGGCTGATGATGACCCGGATCGGCCGGGCGATGGTCCTGAGGAACCTGTCTGAAACAAATTGAAGCGTCTCTCGTTAGCACCCGGCTCCGTGTAAATCGACCTCCCAGCCGACACGGGGCCGGGTTCGCTTTTTCTGCCGGCGGCGGCTCCGATTCTCGGGGTTTTCGCGGCTTGTGCGCCGTTTGACGCTGATTCTCCCGGCCGCTGAAGCGGCCTCGCCGGGCGCATTTTGTTGCCGCTCGGTCGGCGCGTATCTATACTGAAAGTTGAGGCAGAATACCTTTTCGTCGGCGTCCGCGGGACGCTGCTATCGGTCAGAGAACGGGCAATTGATGGGTACCGCGGCTGGCAAATCGAATGGTGGGTACCGCTGCGCCCGGAGTCCGGCAGTCCGGGTCACGGCGGTGCTCGGCATCCTGCTGACCAGCCCGGCCGCGATGCTGCTGGGCCAACAATCGCCCGCCGTGCCGCCGCGGCAATTCGCGCCCGGCGTGGTGACCACGATCCGGCCCGACTTTCTGCCTGCCGATACGGTGAGCACTCACGACATAGTCGAAATCCGCGCCAACAAAGCGCTCGATTGGACGCCCGAACTCGTCTTCTCCCCAAGCCGCACCCTGTACGGCATGTCGTCGGGCGTCAAATTCCGCCGCGACGTATCGTGCCTCGAGTTTTCGTTCAAGCCGCTGCGGATGATTTATGTCGACGTGCCGACCGCGTCCGGCGGGATGGAGCGGAAGCTCGTCTGGTACCTGGTGTACCGCGTGCGGAACACGGGCCAGGTGCTCAAGCCAGTCGTTGGCGAGGACGGCGTTTACAAAGCTGAGTTGGGGGCCGGTGGGCCGGTGCGGTTCATTCCCCAGTTCGTGCTTGAATCGAACGATCGCAAACCGAACGGCGAGCGGCTCGAAAAGTCGTATCTCGATCGGGTGATCCCGGCGGCAGTGGCGGCGATCCGCGCGCGGGAGCTGCCCGGACAGGAACTTCTCAATAGCGTCGAGATGGCCGAGCGAACGATCCCAGTGAGCGGCGATCGGACCGACAAGGGTGTGTGGGGCGTGGCCACGTGGACCGACGTTGATCCGCGGATGGACTTCTTCTCCGTTTACGTCGGGGGACTCACCAACGCCTACCAATGGGAAGACGTGGCCGACGCTTACAAGCCGGGCGATCCGCCGGGCAAGGGCCGCCGCTTTGCCCGCAAGATGCTGCGGCTGAATTTCTGGCGTCCGGGCGACGAAGTGCTGCAGGATGAGCGGGAAATCCGCTATGGCGCGCCCATCGGAAAGAGCGATCTATACGACGCGACCGACGGGGTTGCCTACGCCTGGGTCTATCGCTAGGATAGACGGGCTACGCGGCAATTGGGCCGTGGGACGGACATTCTTGTTCGTCGATTCGTAACCCGTAACTTTGACGGACGTGATCGTCCGTTCCACGACAATGGCACATAAAAAAGGTCAGGGCTCGAGCCGCAACGGTCGCGATTCCAACGGCCAGCGGCGTGGCGTGAAACGGTTCGCCGGTGAGCAGGTCGTCGCCGGCAATATCCTGGTCCGCCAATTGGGCACGCAATTTCACCCCGGCAAGAACGTGGGGCAGGGCAAGGACTATACGCTGTTCGCATTGCTGGATGGCACGGTCAAATTCGACCGCGAAGGCCGCCGCATCAACGTCGTGCCGGGTGAGAATTGAGGTAGGTCAAGCTTTCCAGCCAGACAAGTATCGGCGTCAGCCTGGAAAGGCTGACCTACAGGGATGCCCGCACGGCATCCTTTTTTTGTTGGTGCGGCATTCTGATCCCCGACCTCTGACCTCTTCCCGCCATGTTCGTCGATCGCGTCACCATCGAAGTAGAGGCCGGCCGGGGAGGCGACGGCTGCCTGAGTTTTCGGCGCGAGAAGTACGTGCCTCGCGGCGGGCCGGACGGCGGCGACGGCGGCGACGGCGGCAGCATCGTGCTCGTGGCCGAACCGGGAGTCGACAGTCTATCGGCGCTCGTGCATCGCAAGCAATGGCGGGCGGAGCGCGGCGATCACGGCCGCGGTTCAAACTGCCACGGCCGCAGCGCCGAAGATCTCATCATTCGCGTGCCGCCTGGCACCGTTGTCGTTGACGCAGAGCACGAGCACATCATCAAGGACCTGTCGGCAGAGGGGGAGCGCGTGATCGTCGCCCTGGGCGGCAAGGGTGGCAAGGGCAACACGCGGTTCAAGTCGGCGACGAATCAAGCGCCGCGCGAGTTCACGCGCGGCGGCGAAGGCGAGAGTCGGCGGATCACGCTGGAGCTGAAAGTAATCGCCGACGTCGGGCTGGCCGGCAAGCCGAACGCCGGCAAGAGCACGCTGCTGAGCCGCGTGTCGCGGGCCCGGCCTGAGATTGCCGACTACCCGTTTACCACCAAGACGCCCCAATTGGGAATCGTGCAGATCGACATGGACCGGTCGTTCGTGATGGCCGACATCCCGGGACTCATCGAGGGTGCTCACCTTGGTGCCGGTTTGGGGCACGAGTTTTTGCGGCACGTCGAGCGGACGCGCGTGCTCGTCCACCTTGTTGAGCCGCAGCCGATGGACGGCAGCGATCCGGTGGCCAACTACCAGGCGATCCGCAACGAGCTCGTGCAATATGGCCACGGACTGGCCGAGAGACCGGAGATTATTGCCGTGAGCAAGGCCGAGCTGCCAGGGGCGGAGGAAATACGGCAGCGGTTGGCCGAGGCGACGGGCCGCGAGGTGATATTGTTTTCGTCCGTTACCGGACAAGGACTCGACCGCTTGCTGCAGACCGCGTACGCCTTGCTGCAGGAAGCGCGAGTCGACGGTTAACGTCGCCAGCGAAAATCGCTCACCATTCGGCAATCGAGCGTGGCGGCCCCCGCCGTCAAGTGTCGGCTAAACGAGCGAGCGCCGGTTGCGTTGCGGGCGTCCGCCGCTTTGGCCGAAAGGACACCGTCTGTCGCCCGCCCTCGCGTTGGCGGCGCTGCAAATCGTCGAACATTGCGCTCAAGTCATAATTGAACTGCTTTGCGTAGTCTTCGCGGGCTTTGCGCACTTCGTCGACGATCGGGTCGATGATCATGGTGTAAATTCCTCCATCAACTCTTCCGGCGTGCAAATCGTCGGCGTGACGTAACCAAACGACGCCGTCACACTATCAATCATATTACGTAAGCGAGCATTGGCAATGTGCCGACAATTCCATGTAATCAAATAGTCCATGCCATTGGTGACGGCTTGGGCAATGTGGGCCGCGTCCGCCGAGGCACGGTCTGGAAGCCTGAGATGCTGGGCGAGCACCTGGGCGAGTTGTCGTGCGGCATCGTCAAGCGTTAGCAATGGAAGAGAATCGACGACTTCCAGGCGACGTTTGGCCGCCTCCGCATCGCCCGCGGACGCTTCCTGACGAACCAATTCGGAGACGAATAAATCAAATTTAGTGCGCTGCGATTTCCACCACTCTTGTGTGATCTGTTGATGTGCCACCATCACTACTTCGGTGCTCGGCCACGCAGTCAGGTACCTAATCACCGTGGTTTCAACGTAGACTTTTGGCTTGCCGGCCACTCCCGCTCGCCTCCAGCAAAAAACGGAATTATTACGGTTCGGCCTGCCCGCCGTGGCGGGCTCGCCCGCTATTCTTTGATCATGTCCCGCACGGTGTGGCCGCTGGGGATCATCGGCAGGACGTGTTCCTGGTAGGGTGTCTCGACGTCCAGCACGTACGGGCCCGGGTAGTTGATCATCTCTTCCAGTGCGGGAACGAGGTCGGCCTTCTTGCGGATGTAGGCCCCGCCGCAGCGATAGCCCTTGGCGATCGCCACGAAATCGGGATAGCGCTCCTTGGGGCCGAGACCATCGCCTTGACCGCGGGCCTCCGGGTGGTCGATCGGACCGAGGTAAGTATGGGCCCGATTGCCTTGCATGAAGCGGTCCTCCCATTGCACCACCATGCCCAGGTGCTGATTGTTCAAGAGCAGCACCTTCACGGGCAGCTTCTCACAGTAGCACGTGGCCAGCTCCTGGATGTTCATCTGGAAGCTGCCATCGCCGTCGATGTCGATCACCAGCCGGTCGGGGAACTGGCTCTGCGCACCCATCGCGGCAGGCAGGCCGAAGCCCATCGTGCCCAAGCCGCTCGACGAGAGAAGCGTGCGTGGGTTCTCAAATCGATAGAACTGGGCCGTCCACATCTGGTGCTGACCGACGCCCACGGTGATGACCGGATCACGGTCGTGCGTGAGGTTCCACAGCTCGCGGATGGCGTGCTGCTGGAGAATGCCGGGAAAGTCCTGGTTGTAGTGGAACGGCTCCTCCTCTTTCCACTTCAGGCACTGGGCGACCCAGTCGGCGATGTCTTCCGGCGGCTCGACGATCTTGTTGAGCTCGGCCAGCGCGAATTTCACGTCGCTGCACACGGGGATATGGGCCGGCTTGTTCTTGTTCAGCTCCGAGGCGTCGATGTCGACGTGGACGATCTTGCCATGCTTGCAGAACTCTGCGACCTTGCCCGTCACGCGATCATCGAACCGCACGCCCAGTGCAATTAAGAGATCGGCTTTCTCGACCGCGTAATTGGAATACACCGAGCCGTGCATGCCGAGCATGTCGAGCGACAGCCGCTCGTGGCTGGGAAACGCGCCGAGTCCCATCACGGTCATGGTCACCGGGATGCCGGTTTTCTTGGCCAGCGTGCGGAGCTCCTCGCTTGCGCCCGCGCTGATGATTCCACCGCCGGCGTAAATCACGGGCCGGCGGGCCAGCTTGATCGCCGCGGCGATCTGCTTGATCTGCTCCGGCTTGGCCTTGGGGTTTTCGGCGCGGAAGCCGGGCAGGTCGGGGGCCGCGTCGTAGTCGGGCACGGTCCTATCCTGTTGAACATCCTTCGGCACGTCGATCAGCACAGGTCCGGGCCGGCCGGTCGAGGCGATCAGGAACGCCTCCTTCACAACGCGGGCGACGTCGTTCACGTCGGTCACCAGGTAGTGGTGCTTGGTGATGCCGCGACAGACCTCGACGATCGGCGTTTCCTGGAAAGCATCGCCGCCGATCGCGTGCGTGGGCACCTGCCCGGTGATGGCGATCAGCGGGATGCTATCCAGCTTGGCGTCGGCGATGGCCGTGACGAGGTTGGTGGCGCCGGGTCCGCTGGTGCCCATGCAGACTCCCACTTTGCCGGTGCTGCGGGCAATGCCCTGGGCGGCAAAGGCGCCGCCCTGCTCGTGTCGCGGCAGGATGGTGCGGAGCTTGTCGGAGAATCGCGTGAGCGCCTGGTGCAGCGGCATGCTGGCCCCGCCCGGATAGGCGAAGATCGTATCGACCCCGTGGTTCACGAGGGATTGGACGAGAATATCGGCGCCGCTGGTGAGCTCAGTCTTTGTTTTCGGCTTGGTTACAGTCGCCACGGCGATACCTTTGGGAAAGCTGCGTCGGAACGAAGGTGTTGGGAGGGACACGCGGGGGCGAAACGGGTTCGCCGCACGTTGCCACCCTAAACCTATCCATGATAAGCGTTTGGGGGGCCAGACTCAAGCAAAGATTGGCCGGCAACGCGAGGCGGTCGGGTCTCTATGAAATATAGCCCGGCCATCTTGGCCGGATTCAAGCGAGATGCTTCGAATCGCGCCCACAGACCGACCCAAGATGGGTCGGCTATATATTCGCTCAGGCGCTGTTCACGCGTTGCGGAATGGTGAACGAGTACAACATCACCACGGCACCGGCGCCCATGAGACTCCAGGGTGCCCAATCGGGCGGGACAATCTCACGCCAGGAGGTTTGGGCATTACTGGCGTCGACCTTCAGCACGGCTCGTTCGAGGGCCAGCGCCTCGACGCCCAGCAGGCAACAGTAGGCACCCAATGCCAGAAAGAACGATCGCCACATGGTCTGATCTCCTTAACCGATTCGGCCCCTTCCGAGGACCGTTTCAACGAATCCGATTGCGTTGGCGTTGCCGCCTGCCGTAGCGGGATTCCGCTTCCGGAGACCGCTGGCCAACGGGTTCATTGGCAAGTATCGACGGGCGGCGGCGGCTCTCTGGAGCGCGGTCGGCCGGACGCTCGCCGAACTTGAGCGATCGTCGGCGCAAAAGCACGGATTGCGCGGTCGCTCCACCAGGGCCGGGTTTAGGCGATGGTGGGTTTGAACGCGTGGTGCGGGGCGTAGCGCCGTGGGAATGCGATGGATTGGCTCCATGGGAAATGCGGCGCGGAGTTGAGGTTTTACGTCAGGGCGGTTAGACTGTGCGGCGGTCGTCGGCTTTGGCGGCGCGGCCGCAACACGGCGGGGCGTGGCCCAGATCGTCGACTTCTCAACAATTCCTTATTGCTCGTCATTGCGAAAGGCGGACGCATGGTTGCAACGGACTGGTGGGTGGTAGGCCTGTACTTCGCCGTCGTGCTTGGCTTGGCGTGGTGGGTCATTCTGCAAAGCAAGGACACGGCGTCGGATTACTTTCTGGCCGGCCGCCATCTGGGTTGGTTTGTGATCGGCGCTTCGATCTTTGCCTCGAACATCGGCTCGGAGCATCTGGTCGGCCTGGCCGGCTCGGGCGCGACCGACGGCGTGGCGATGGCCCACTACGAATTGCACGCCTGGTGTCTGCTCGTGCTGGCCTGGGTGATGATCCCGTTTTACATGCGGTCGATGGTCTACACGATGCCAGAGTTCTTGGAGAAGCGATTCACGCCGGCGGCGCGGTGGATTCTGTCGATCATTTCTCTCGTGGCGTACGTGATCACCAAGATCGCGGTGGGCATTTATGCAGGCGGCAAAGTTTCTGAAGTGGTGCTGCCGAACTTAAGTCTCGACCTTGGCTTCGCTCAGTTGGACAGCTTTTGGATCGGATCGATCCTGGTCGTGGTGTTGACCGGTGTTTACACGGTATTGGGTGGCATGCGGGCAGTGGCTTATACCGAGGCCTTGCAGACCATCATCCTCATTATCGGCTCGTTGCTGGTGACCGTGTTTGGCTTGAAGGCGATTGGCGGTTGGCAAGCATTGCGCGAGGCAGTGCCGTCGGAGATGTTCAACTTGTGGAAGCCGATCGTGCCGCAAGGCTTGGAATTGAATTGGCAGCCGGTGCTCGAACGGAACGCCGCCGGTCAAATCACCCAACAGGCGTGGTACTTCAACGGTAATTATCCTTGGCTCGGCATGCTGTTCTGTGCGCCGATCATCGGGTTGTGGTACTGGTGTACGGATCAGTACATCGTGCAGCGGGCGCTGGGCGCGCCGAACGAGACGCAGGCTCGTCGCGGGTCGATTTTTGCGTCCTACCTCAAGCTGCTGCCGGTTTTCATTTTCATCATCCCCGGCATCATTTGGTTTGCGTTGGCCAAGACCGGCAAAGTGGCGGAGTTCTCGTCGATGGTGGACGCCAGCGGCAAGGCCATTCCGGCCAACGCGCAGGCCGCGTTTCCGTTGATGGTCCTGCACGTGCTGCCGGTGGGCGTGAAAGGGGCGGTCGTCGCCGGATTGCTGGCGGCACTGATGAGCTCGCTGGCCGGGGCGTTCAACGCCTCGTCGACCCTATTCACGATGGATCTGTACCAGAAGTTCCGGCCGAATGCGTCGCAGCCACAATTGGTGTGGGTTGGCCGGCTGGCCACGACGGCCATGGTGCTGATCGCGCTGGCCTGGATTCCGGTGATCCAGGGCGGCCGAGGCTTGTACGACTATCTGCAAGGCGTGCAGGGCTATTTGGCTCCGCCGATCTTCGTCGTGTTTTTCCTGGGCGTGTTCTGGAAGCGGCTCAACGGCCCCGGTTGTTTGGCTGCTTTGATCGTCGGCTTCCTGATGGGCGCGTTTCGCTTGGCGGTCGATACGCCAGTCAAACTGAAACTGTTTGGCGTGGATGACAAAGGCGCTGCAGTTGAATACACCAAAGGCTCGTTCCTGTGGATCGTCAACAACATTTATTTCCAATATTACAGCGTGCTGATCTTCATCGTCTCGGTGCTGGCGATGGTGATCGTCAGCTACATGACGGCCGCCCCATCGGAGGAACGAATCCGCGGCCTCACGTTCGGCACCACGACGGACGAGCAGAAGCGCGCGTCGCGGGCGAGCTGGACGGGGACCGACGTTTTAACCTCCGCGATCGTGATGGTATTCATCATCGCGGCGTACCTGTATTTCCGCGGGTAGAGCGGCAACGCATGGCCAAGGGCGGTGCTGACGGCGACTTCGTTAACCCACCGCCGGCGGCGTGGGCGCTTCGTCGGAGACGAAGCCGCATGTTTTGTGGCTGCCGTCGCAGAACGGGCGCTTGGACGAATGGCCGCAGCGGCAGAGTGCCACGGCCGGCTTGTCGGGCGGAATGTGGAAGACCTGGCCCCGCGAATCGACCAATTCAAACGGTCCTTCGATCACCAGCGGCCCGTTCGGGCGCATGCGAATTTTGACGTCGGCCATGGAGAAATCCTGGGTGAGGCGGTGAGTAAGTGAGTAAGTGAGGCGGCCGATGGCCTGCATCAGATGCGTTTTGCCCATGCCCACGCCGGCATAGAGGTAGAGGGGGTTGTACATCCGGGAAG
>JBIOWO010000403.1:0-7748 GCA_044868555.1 Lacipirellulaceae bacterium
GGGCGAAGGCGTCCATCCCGCCGATGTGGGCGTAGAACAAATCGATCGGCTCGAAGCTCTCTCGGCGGACCTTGGCGTCGAAATTCACGCCGCCCGTTGTGAACCCGCCATACTTCAGCACGCTGTACATGCACTGCGTCGTGAGATAGATGTCCGTCGGGAACTGATCGGTGTCCCACCCCAGCAGCATGTCGCCGTGTTGGCGTCGATCGAGCCGAGCGCCCCCGAGCTGCCGGCCACTTCCAGCTCATGCTGAATCGTGTGCCCGGCCAACGTGGCGTGGTTTGTCTCGAGGTTCAGCTTCAAGTGGTCGATGAGGTCGTACTGCCGCAGGAAGTTGAGGCAGGCGGCCGCGTCGGAGTCGTACTGGTGCTTGGTCGGCTCCTTCGGCTTTGGCTCGATGTAGAACTGGCCTTTGAAGCCGATTTCCTTGGCGTAGTCGACGGCCATGTGCAGGAAGCGGGCCAGGTGGTCCAGCTCGCGCTTCACGTTCGTGTTCCACAGATTCTGGTATCCTTCGCGCCCGCCCCAAAACGTGTAGCCCGCGCCGCCCAGTTCCCTGGACACTTCGAGCGCCTTCTTCACCTGGGCCGCGGCGAACGCGAATGCGTCGGCGTTGGGGCTGGTCGCCGCGCCGTGCATGTAGCGGCGATTGCTGAACAGATTGGCCGTGCCCCACAACAACTTGATACCGGTCCGCTGCTGCTCTTCCTTGAGCACGCCGACGACCGCGTCCAGGTTGCGATTCGTCTCGGCCAGGTTAGCACCCTCGGGCGCCACGTCGCGATCGTGAAACGCATAGAACGGCGCGCCGAGCTTCTCCATGAATTCAAACGCCACGCGCCCGCGGTTCTTCGCGTTCTCGACCGAATCGGTTCCGTCCTCCCAGGGCCGCACGGCCGTGCCGGGGCCGAATGGATCGGAGAGCGGATTGCGGAACGTGTGCCAATAGACCACGCTGAACCGCAAGTGGTCCTTCATCGATTTGCCGGCCACCATCTCGTCCGCGTTGTAGTGCCGAAACGCGAGCGGGTTTTTCGACTTGGGGCCTTCGTAGGCAATCCGCTTGATCTCGGGAAATGCTGCCATGAAGAAGATCCTCTGCCACGACCGTATTGGAAACGCGACACGCCGCCTGTTGGCGACACCCGAGCGGTCAGGCCGAGCGGGTGTCGTCGTGTCACGAATATGACGGACGAATCGCCGAATGTCTGATTTTAGCGATCCGTCCTGCGGCCGGGCAGGGGCCGATTGGTGGACTTTTTTGCGGAATTCGACTACTGTGGAAGTTGTCGTTGGGCACAATTCTTCGCGCCCGCAGACGGCGAACCGGACGCCGCCTCACAGTATTTTTCCGCCGAGTCAGTCCCTGCACAGACTCTCAATGAGCAGCTCGTTTTCAGTTCGACGGCTGATTGCAATTCTGGCGCTCGTCGCGGCTTCGCTGTGCTCCTCGGCCGCCGAGGCGCTTATCGTCCGCATTCGCACAACCTCGGGCAATATCGATCTGCGGCTCTATGAGACGGCCACGCCGCTCCATGTGGCCAACTTCCTCCAGTACCTTAATAGCAACCGCTACGACAACACTTTCATCCATCGCAGTGCCAAGCACCAAAACGGCGAGGATTTCGTGATCCAGGGCGGCGGTTACAGAATCCTGTCGTCGCTTTACAATGAACCGATTCCTTCTGGTTGGGAGCACATCCCGATTTTTAGCACGGTGACGAATGAGCCGGGGATCAGCAACTTGCGGGGGACGATCGCGCTGGCCAAGGGGAGCGGCGTCAGCAGTGGCACCAGCGAGTGGTTCATCAACCTCAACGACGACAATACGTTTCTAAATCAAGGTCCACCGACGAGCAATCTGTTCACGGTTTTCGGCCGCGTCATTTTGAACGGTATGACCGTGGCCGACTCGATTGCCCATTTGCCGCGGATCAACGTTTCCGACTCGGGGGTGGCGTTCAACGAAGTGCCGGTCCTGGATGTCGACAAAGTGATCGCCCAACAAGACGTATTCCCGGCGGACGTGGTGCGCGTCGAAGACGTGTTCGTTCGCACCAGTCTGCCCGCGGCCGATTATAATTTCGACGCCCAGGTGACTCTTGCCGATTACGGCGTCTGGAAGTCGACTTTCGGTTCGACCACGAACGCAGCGGCCGACGGCAACGGCAACGGCATCGTCGACTCCGCGGACTACGTGCTTTGGCGGAACGCGTTCGTTTTGCCCGGGGCCGGCAGTGGTTCGCTGCTGGGCATTGTTCCGGAGCCCGGCTCGGCCACGCTGCTGCTCCTGGCCGCCATGTTCTTATCAAATGTGCGCCGGCGTCGTTCCGAATAGGTCCGGCCCCAGCCCGGGCACTCGAAAAAGCCGCCATTTTGACGCTCGCACTACGTGCCACACTTGCGGCGAACCGCTTTCTGTGTCACGATCGACGCTCTTGAATTGACGCCCAAATCCGCATTGTCACCCGGTCCATGTCCAGCACCATTATCGATCGACTGCGTAACGGCAAGATTGTCCGCACCATGCACTTCACGGGCTTCGTGAAGCCGCGCGCGGTCGAGATGCTGGGCCTGTTGGGGAATTTCCACGGGATCTGGATCGACCAGGAACACTCGGCGATTCCGCACCTGGATCTGGAGACGATCCTGATCGCCTGCCGGGCAGCCGGACTCGACGCGTTTTCCCGCGTGCCGCCGACCGATTACTGCACGGTGATGCGCCCGATGGAGGCCGGCTGCAGCGGCGTGATGATCGCCCAGGTCCGCACGCTGGCCGAGGTCGAACAAGCCGTGCGGTGGGCCAAGTATCCGCCGCGCGGCATCCGCGGGTTCTTCGGCGGCAACTACGAGACCCGATTCGGCGGCATCGACATGGCCACGCACGTCGCCGCCGCCAACCGCGATCGCTGGCTGGCGATCCAGATCGAGACGCCCGAATCGGTGGAGATCGTCGACCAGATTGCGGCGCTGGACGGCGTGGACTGGCTGTTCGTCGGGCCGGCCGACCTGTCGGTCACGTTGGGGGTGCCGGGCGACTTCCTGCACCCCAAGTGCATTGCGGCCTTGCAGCGCGTCGACGCGGCGGTCAAGAAAGCGGGCAAATCGTGGGGCACGTTGTCCCGCGACCCGGAGCACGCCCGCCGCTGCTGCGAGCTGGGCTGCCAGCTTTTCAGCGTGTTTGGCGACATCGACTGCCTTCGTGTCGGACTCGAATCTCTGGAAAAGCGCTTTGCCGAATTGGCTGATTAGAGCTAAGGAGTAGAATTGTGTCGAAGAAATCCCAAGTTGAAAATATCGTCAGGGTGAAAACCGCGCTCGCAGACAAGTATGAGCGGCTGGCTCGCGATCGTAGCAGCAAGCCGGCCAAGGCGCGCCTTATTCGCCACGCCGAGCGCTTTCGGTCGCAGGCCGTTAACGCCGCCAAAGGCAATTCGAAATGACTCGCGCCGATGTTGGCGGTGAGACTACTGCTACGAACCATTCGTCGGAGCACAGGCCGGCGGCTACTCCCGCTCGGGGCGACGGCCAACCGGGCCGGCCGGCCGGTCCACCTCTCCCCGACTCGCTTCACCAGAGCTTCTGGCTGTGGGTGATGTGTTTGACGGGCGTCGACTATTTCAGCACGCTCGGCTATCAGCCCTCCATCGCGTTCGAAGCGGTGGGCATGCTCGCGCCGCTGGCCACGATCGTGCTCGTGGCGGTGACGCTCGGCTGCGCGCTGCCGGTCTATCGCTACGTGGCCGGCGAGTCGCCGCTCGGTCAGGGTTCAATCTCCATGCTCGAACGGCTGCTGCGCGGCTGGACGGCCAAATTCATGGTCCTGATCCTGCTCGGCTTCGCCGCCACCGATTACGTCATCACCAAGACCCTCTCCGCCGCCGACGCGGCCGAGCACCTCATTCACAATCCGATGTGGGTCGATATGCCTGCCCGGATGCAGGATCAGATGACGGTCACGATGCTGCTCTTGGTGATGTTGGGCGCCATGTTTCTGCGCGGCTTCCGCGAGGTGATCGCCGTCGCTGTTGTGATCGTCGGCGTTTACTTGGTGCTGAATCTGATCGTGCTCGCGAGCGGACTGGTCTTTCTGGTTTTTCATCCGAGCCACGTGCAGACATGGTACACCGCGGTGGCCACCGGCAATTGGCATATCGAGCACTCGGGGAGCGGGCTGCTGGCCGTTGTCGCCGCGTGTCTATTGTTCTTTCCCAAGCTGGCTCTGGGCTTGAGCGGTTTTGAAACGGGTGTCGCCGTGATGCCGCTCGTGAAAGGCGATCCGGAAGATGATCCGCACCACCCGGCGGGACGAATCCGATACACCCGCAAGTTGCTGACGACGGCCGCCGTCATCATGTCATGCATGTTGCTCGGTTCGAGCATCGTGACCGCCATGTTGATCGACCCGGTTGCCTTGGTGACCGAAGGCCTGGCGTCCAACCGCGCGCTGGCTTTCATTGCCCACGGCCAGACGGCGGACATGATCAATCCCATGTTCGGCGAGCTGTTCGGCACCGTTTACGACATCAGCACGGTGGCGATCCTGTGGTTTGCCGGCGCGAGCGCGATGTCCGGCCTGTTAAATCTTGTGCCCCGTTATTTGCCGCGGTACGGCATGGCGCCCCGCTGGGCCGAGGCTACTCGGGCGCTCGTGATCTTCTTCACTTTAGTGAATCTCTTTGTCACTTGGATTTTTGGCGCCAACGTGATTGCCCAGGGCGGGGCATACGCCACGGGCGTCATGGTGTTGATGACCAGCGCCGCCATGGCAGTAGTAATCGACTTGTGGCGACGGCGCGACGGCGCATGGTTCCGCCGTCTGCACTGGGGATTCGTCGCGGCCACCGCCGTCTTCGTGTACACAACCGTGGCCATCATCGTTGAGAAACCAGACGGTATCAAGATTGCCGGCGCGTTCGTTGTCACCGTAATCGTGTTCTCGATGGTCTCCCGCACGCGCCGCAGCACCGAGCTGCGGTTCGAGAAATTTGACTTCGTCGACGAGACGTCGCGATTCCTGTGGGATGCCCTGCGACACCTAGAGTTTCCGGTGCTGGTGCCCCATCGGCCCGGGCACCACACGATCATCGAGAAGGACGAAAAAATTCGCCGCGTGCATCGTCTCGATGCCAAGGTGCCGATCGTGTTCGTCGAGGCCCAGGTGGGCGACGCCAGCGAGTTTCAGCACAACCCGATGATCGAGGTGACCGAAGAGGAGGAGCGCTTTCTGCTGCGAGTCACGCGCTGTGTTTCGATCGCCCATGCGATCGCCACCGTGGCGCTCGAGCTGTCGAAGACCGGCAAGCCGCCGGAGATTCATTTCGGCTGGTCCGACGAAAGTCCGCTCGCCGCCAACGTCGGCTTCATCCTGTTCGGCGAAGGAAACGTCCCCTGGCTCGTCCGCGAGCTGATCCTCAAGGCCGAGCCCGACCCAGCCAAGCGGCCGCGCGTGATTATCGGATAACGTAGTAGGCACACTCCGTGTGCCGTAACAGTCCTGCCGATAACCGCCGCTGAGTCATCGAGCCGGGCCGACCATTGGGTGCTTCAGTTGCGGCACACGGAGTGTGCCTACTACGGAAAATCTCGGTGTTACATCGCCGCACCGTCTGCTAAGATAGCGCCACGGTTTCCCGCATTCGGGCCCTCTGGCGACACGCATCCGCAGGCGATTCATGGCCAACTCCGAGCGATTGACCCCCGTCCAATGGACCGTCTGCGTGATTGCCGCGATCGGCTTCGCGTTCGATACTTATGAACTTTTGATGCTGCCGCTCGTCGTCGGTCCGGCGCTGCAGGAGCTCGGCGGCCTGACGCGCGGCACTCCCGAATTCGCCCGCTGGTTCGGCTTGTTGTTTTACGTGCCGGCCGTGTGCGGCGGCATCTTTGGCCTGTTGGGCGGCTACCTAACCGACCGCTTCGGGCGACGCCGCGTGCTCACCTACAGTATTTTGCTGTACGCGTTCTCCGCGTTCCTGGCCGGTTATTCCACCAATCTGTGGATGCTGCTCATTCTGCGGACGACCACGTTTGTGGGTGTGTGCGTCGAGTTTGTCGCGGCCGTGGCGTGGCTCGCCGAGTTGTTCGATGACCCCGTACGGCGCGAAAAAGTGCTCGGCTACACGCAGGCGTTTTCGTCGTTGGGTGGTCTGCTGGTGGCGATCGTGAACGGTCTCGTCGCGCGCCATGCGGCCGGCCTGCCCGCCATTCACATGCCGGAGTTTTTGCAGTCAATACTGGGAACGATCACCAATCAGCACGCCGACTGGCGGTATACGCTCATGAGCGGCATAATCCCGGCGATCCCCTTGATCTTGATCCGCCCGTTTCTGCCGGAGTCGCCCAAGTGGGCCGCCAAGAAGGCCGCCGGAACGCTCCGCCGTCCGAGTATCGGTGAGTTGTTCGCCGGCCGCCTGCGCTTTACGACAATCATCACCACGATCATGGTGGCGTGCAGCTTCGGCGTTGCATTTGGTGCGATTCAGCAGTTACCGCAAATCGTTCCGGCCCTGGACACCGTGCGGCAGAAGGTCCAGGCGGCAATAGCCGATAAGCCGCCGGCCGACATCCAACGAATCACCGGCGCAACCATGCAGGAAACGATTGCCAACTACACGAAGGCTCAGGAGCTTGGCGGCCTGTTCGGGCGGTTCGCCCTCGCGATGCTGGTCGCTCACGTGCTCAGCCGACGCAAACTGCTGCGCATTTTCCTGCTGCCCGGGCTGATCGTGTTGCCGCTCGTGTTTTGGGGCTTCTCAAGGGGACATGAAACCGTGTTTTTGAGCTTCGACATGAGCTGGCTGCCCGGTTTTCACACCGTCAGCGTCAGCCTCTTGGGCATCGGCATCTTTCTGGCCGGGTTTTTCACTGTGGCTCAATTCAGCTTCTGGGGCAACTATTTGCCGTACGTGTACCCGATGCACTTGCGCGGCACGGGCGAAAGCTTTGCCGCCAACATCGGCGGGCGAATGATCGGCACCCCGTTCGCCTACGTCACGCAACGTCTCGCCTTGCTCGCCGTCATACCCGGCGGTGCGGCACCCGCGAAGATTGCCATTGCCGCCGCCATCGTCGCATTCGTTTTGTATCTTGTGAATTTGATTTTCTCGTTCTTCCTTCCCGAACCGCAGCAAGATCCTCTCTCCGAATAATCATTGGAACTACATGAGCACCGATTCAAGACCCTGGTATCGTCAGCTCGAGCCCTACCATTGGTTTGTCTTTGTCGTCGCCAGCGCGGCTTGGTTTTTCGATTGCCTCGACCAACGGCTGTTCACGTTGGCTCGCATTCCGGCGCTCGAAGCGCTCGTGCCGAAGAGCGATGCGGCGGGCGTCTTAAGAGATGTGCCGGCCGTCGCCAAAAGCGTGACCGCCATCTTCTTGATCGGCTGGGGGATCGGCGGCTTGATCTTCGGCGCGCTGGGCGATCGTCATGGCCGGGCGAAGATGCTCACCTTGACCATTTTGCTCTACTCGGTGTTTACGGGACTGACTTTCTTCAGCCATTCGTATTGGGATTTCGCGCTGTATCGCTTCCTGACCGGTTTAGGAGTGGGCGGCGTGTTTGGTCTCGCGGTTGCCCTGATCGCCGAAACGGTACCGAACGGCGCTCGCACCGGCGCACTGGGCATGTTGCAAACGCTCTCCGCGATCGGCAACATCACGGCCAGCGGCTGCAAAGCGCTCGTCGATCACCTTCAGCAAAGCGAAATCATTGCCGCCGGCACTGGGTGGCGGTGGATGTT
>JBIOWO010000404.1:0-7441 GCA_044868555.1 Lacipirellulaceae bacterium
CACGTGCGAGTTCGAGGTACCATTGAACCAATTCACGTTATCGTTGAGGATCGACACGAGGTTCGGCAAAGACAGGCTGCTGCCAGGGCCACTCGCCCGCCAGGTGCGCACTTGACCGAAATCCGTCGCCGCGTGGACCCAGCTCACGACGCCAGGGAGCGTTAGAGGGACGCCACCTTCGACCAAAAAGCTGGCCCCATTGGCATTCGTCACCGCACCCAGAGCGACATCGACGCCATTTACGCTGACTGTCGTGCGGGTGATCGTGTGCAAGTTGGTGAAAGCATACTCGGTGCCCGCTCCGTTCGCGCCGCTGAGCGTCAGTTGGCCATCCGTGTAGCCGGTAAGCTGTGCTACCGAGAAAATTCCGGTCTTGTTCAGCACCAGATTAGTGCGGCTCACCGTGGTGAGCGCTGGAACGCGAATTTCTCCGCCATTGGTCGCGGTAATCGCCGACAGACTGCTATTCCGGTCAAGGAACTGAATGAGCGCCGAGAGGTCGATGAGGCTGCCCAGGCCGTCGGCGGTCAACGAGAACGTATTGGACGCGGTAGTCCCTACCGGTGGATCGGCGATTTCGGCAACCTGGCTGAGATCGACCACGCCTCCGTTCAACGCTTGAATCTGCACGTGCGAGTTCGAGGTACCATTGAACCAATTCACGTTATCGTTGAGGATCGACACGAGGTTCGGCAAAGACAGGCTGCTGCCAGGGCCACTCGCCCGCCAGGTGCGCACTTGACCTGAATTCGTCGCCGCGTGGACCCAGCTCAGAACGCCAGGAAGTGAGATTTCGCCCCCATTACTCGCGAAGAGATTGGCGCCATTGATCACCGTGGTACCGGTCGCCTCAAAGTTGGCTTGCGGGCCTGTGGCCGTAAGCGTTGCTCCCGGGGACATGGTGAAAGCGCCCGTGACTTGCGACACGTCGCTCACGGTCAGACTGCCACTGAGGACGATGTTGGTCGCGCTGAACAGCGCCTTGACCGATTGCGTGCCGGTGATGGTGACGCTGGGGCTGATCCCGGCTGGAATCGAGACGGTGTCGCCCGACGTGGGCACGACATCGGTGCTCCAATTGAGCGCACTGGTCCAGTTGACGCCATCGCCGCCGCCGTCCCACACCAGCGTCGGAGTGAATTCGATCTGCGCACTGACGGCAAACGACAGTGTTGACGGCACGCCGGTCCGCGCGGGTGCAGTGAATGCCGCCGTGCTTGGAAGCGATCGAGTCGTTCCTCGGACGTTCGCCTTGTATTGGACCTGGTACGAACCGGGAGACTTGTTCTTGATTGTAACTTTGTTTTTCGCGTCCGTTTCCCTCTGCGTATTTTTTTTGACGATGCCACTGCCTCGATCAGTAGCACCCGATTTGACCGTGTACTTTACTCCGCCTACCTTGTCTCGACTAACGGCTGCCGATGTGGCAATCGACGAACCATTTGCATCGCCCACACCCCCCGCACCGCTCGCCGGGAATGCGGGACTGGCCACAATCGTTCCGACCACACCTGTGCGGGTTCCGTTCGTGCCGCTTCCGCCGACTACCGAAACGTCGCCTGTGAACTGATTGGCAAGCGCGCTCACCGCGACTCGACCGCCGCCACCGCCGCCGCCAAGACCAAGCGCATCGCCACCTTCGGCGCGGATAATGCCGTCGCCCTCGATCGAGTCGGCCAGGAGCCAGATCGAGCCGCCCGCACCGCCGGACGCGTTGACTCCCGCGCCCGCAGCCCCATCGGCAACAATCGTTCCGTCGATAACTAGCTCGGTGCCCACATCGAGCTTGACGGCACCGCCGCCCACGCCACCGGTGCTTGCCGCGCTGCCGCCGCCGCCGGAGCCGAGGGTCACTGGATTTACATTCGAGCCGTGGGCCACGCCGCCGGCCGCGTTGGCTGTAGAACCTCCGATGCCGCCCACGCCGCCGTGCCCGCCACCGCCTCCGCCGTCAGTTCCAGCGGCGCCCGCCCCGTCGCCCGTCCCGGCAGTGTTCAGTCCGCCGCCGGCGCTGCCGAGTCCGTTGGCATTGATCTCTGAAGTTTCATCGATGACGACCTTGCCCGCCACAATCAATTCCAGCGGCTGCCCGGCCAGCGGCACGACTTGCGCGCCATTCAGCAACCACAGGCTCGACAAGTTGCGCGTGCCCGAAACTTGGAGAATGGTCCCATCGACGACCAGGTCCTTATTGTCGTAGGCCGAATCCCAGACGTACGACGGCGCGGTGTCGTCCAGAAACACTGCATTGGCTAGCACTTCGAACGACACCGACGTGGGCGACGACGCATGGAGCAGATTTCCGGCCAGGTCCTCGAGCCCATTATTGACGCTGATCGTGTAGACGCCTGGAGTCGCAAGTGGCGCGAAGCCGACGTCGATGCGGTCAGTTTCCAGATTGACGAAGAACTCGCTCAAACTGATCGGCGTGACGATGCCCGGCCCGCTGAGCAGAAAATCACCTACAAAAATCCGGTCCTCGTTGATGGGCTCATCAAAAAACAGCGAGTGATAGTTGCTCGTCGTGTTCTCGACCGGATAAGTGCCCACCAGGCTGGGACCGATCGTGTCGACGGTGATTTCGGTCTCATCTTCGACCGAGATTGAGTTGGCGGTGAAGCGGACGGTGACTGTATGGAGGCCGCTCGCGTAGGCCGGTGTAGGTGTGTATTCGTACGTGCCCCAATTGCTGACCGCCTGGCTGAATTCGAACGATCCGTTGTCGTCGAAATCGATCTGCACCTGCCCCGGCATGTTCACGTCGACGACGAATGTGGGCCGCGTGAAGCGTGTGATTCCATCGTCGTTCTCATAGCCCGAGTCGCTGTCGAATGCCATCGAGATGCTGACCTGCGGCCCGGCTTGCGTGCTGGCGATATTGCCCAGCAAACGCAGGCCGATTCCCGTGCGGTCGTACGAGTAGGGCTCAATCCCGATCGCCCCGTTGTTGGCGGCAAAATACACAACGCCACCGATATCAGAGAGGAACTGAGGCGAGGAGTTCCCTACCCGGAAGTTGATGTCCGTGAGCCGCTTCGTGCCGGCCACCGTGCCGTCGCTCGTCCATAGCTCGTGGCCATACGTGCCGTCCCAGGATGCAAAGTAGAGTCGTCCGCCGGCTTCCATGAGAGTCCAAGGATCGGCCCATTGGCCCCAATCCGCAAACGTAGCCAGTAGCGTCGAAGCGAGTGTCGTGCCGTCGATCTTCCAGAGTTCCCACCCGTCTTGTTCATCCGGCGCCGTGGCCGAGAAATAGAGGTTGCCGGCGACTTCCACCAGCGGGCCGGTGTCCCAATCGTCACCCACGTGCAGCGTCTGGACGATTTGCGTACCAAGTGTCGTACCGTCGGAATTCCAGATCAAAAGGCTGTCAGTGTCGTCTTTCGTCGAGAAGTACAGCTTTGTGCCGATTACCGTCAGGTCGCGTGGGTTCGACGCGCCCGACAAGTTGATGTCCTTGACCATCTCGGGCGGATTCGCGCCCGTTTGTTTCCACAGTTCCTCGCCGCTCGTACCATTGTCGGCCCGGAAGTACACGGTACTGCCGAGAACGGTCAGCTCCTGCGGCAGCGACCCTTCCTCGCCGGGGTTGATGTCGGCCACGAGCTGCGTGCCGGGCGTCGACCCGTCGCTCTTCCACAACTCCCAACCATTGGTGTCGTCGAAGGCGATGAAATACAGATTGCTGCCAACCGCGACGAGCTCGTCGGGCCCGGCGAACGGAGAGTCGGCCGGCGAAATGTCTTTCACCATCACGGTGCCGGCGGCCGTGCCGTTGGTCTTCCACAGTTCGCGCCCATTGATGCCGTCCTCGGCCACGAAGTACAGCGTGCTGCCAACTGCGGTGAGATTGTCCGGCTCGACCGGCGCCAGGCCCGTCGTGTCCAGCACCTTTGACACCGCCGAGCCGTCGAACTTCCAGAGGTTGAAGTTGGCGCCGCCGTCGCTGGCCACAAAGTAGAGATAGCTGCCGGCGACGGTGAGGTCGCTCGGATGCGAGCTGCCCGTGGGATTGATGTTCGCGATTTGAGAGACGTTCGAGCCATCATACTTCCACAGCTCGTAACCGTCCGTGTTCTGGGCTGTGAAGATCACATCGCTGCCGTACCCCGTAAACTCGGCCGGCAGGGACGACAGGTCCTGAATCGCGAGCATCCGTCGGTCTTCGAGCAGCTCGACATTGAGCCTGCGGCGGCGATTGTCTTTGCGTTTTGACGTGGCTCGTCTCCGACGGCGTCGTTGAAATCGAGTCCCTAGCATTTCACTTCCCTTTCAACCCAGGCCAACTTCGCGCAGCAAAAAAGGGCACCGGCGCCTAGTCGCACGATTGACAAGAACTCGGCAGCGGACACCGAAATGGACGGGCATTTGCCGCCTAATCGGGCCGTAACACAAGCTAGTGGTCTGTCAGTCCTGAACTGATGTAGCTGAATTCGCAAGAAATTCAGTCCTCATGCAAGAATCTGAAGTCTTGCGACATCAGCTACGCATCAAATCGGGCCTGACAGACCACTAGTTCATCACCGAAGAGTCCCTCGGCCGGGCGACCCACTCGGCGCGCCTTGACTGCGGATTAACGCACAATCGCGAGCATACGGCCCCAGGAAACGACTTGCCATGAACGGAACCTGCACGCAGCGCGCCGGCCGGGTATACTGGTTTCTTGGAGCGGCAGTTGACGGCTTGACGGTGCTACCACCAACAAGGGGAGGGCTGCTTTCATGGCCTGGGAAAAATCGCCGAATGGGCGAAGCTATCCCTGTAACGGCGACCTCTTGAAGCGGCGACGGCAGCAGCGACATTGGTCCCAGGAGGACCTCGCCGATATCACGAAATTCAGTGTTCGCGTGATTGCCAAGGCAGAGGCCGGCGGCTCTCTTCACCCGGATACGCTGGAGCGGTTGGCCGCGGCGCTTAGCGAACCGGCCGCCCCGCTGTTTCCGGAAGACCTGATTACTAATCCCAAGGCGCTGGCTTTGGAGTTCCTGGCGCGTCTTAAGGATCATCAGGGACAAGTCGTGTCGAAATGCCAACACTTTCTGGCAGAAGATATTCAGTTCTTGATGCCAGGAAATCCAGAAATACTGCCGTTTGCCGGGCAACATGTCGGGCTGGATGCGATGGACCGGGCATGTGACACATTTTTTCGATTTATTGAGATTTGGAAGCCCGAATGCTGGCAAACCGAATTCCTCGTCTGCGAAGGCAACGAAGTGGTAACAGGGCAGTGGGTGCCGGGACGGATGCGAGGTTATCCTGACAATTTACCAGTCAAGCCCACGTTCGTAATCAATCGCATGGTCTTTGAGCGCGGCAAAATTGTCGCCTTTCACGATTACTTCCAGGCCAGTGCCGCGGAAGAGGCGGTCCTTGAATTCAAGAGGCTCCGCGGAGAGGCGGGTTGAGCTCACATCAATGCTCAATCCCCTTGGCTAACAGCTCATCCTTCGGTCGGTAGAAGAGCGCGATTGGCAGCATGAGGGCCGCCGTGACGGCGAAAATCGTGCTGCTAGGTCCGCCTGTTGCGTCCAAGGTCCAAAGGCAGCTCTCGTAGACTAAGGCCCCCAGCATTACGCCGACCAAGCTGCACTGATTCATCGCGGCGATCACTCGGCCTTTGTCTTGCCGCGGCGGTCGCGATTGCAGGATGACTTGCACCGGCACGATGAACATGCCGCTAAACACTCCCATCAGTATCAATACCGGTATGCTTCCGGCAAAACCTAACAGGTGCCGGTGGGATGCCCCCGGCAACGACATGAGAAGGAGAGTTGCCACCAGTCCTGTTGCACCGGCGGTGACGACCGAGCGATTGATTCTATTTCGGGATATGTAACCGCCCAAAAGGCAACCGACGGCGACGCCTATACCGCCAACCGACGCCAAGATGCTCGTGCGGAACTCGCCTACGCCGAGTTGCGACATGCCGAGTGCATTAACGGTTTGAATGTACATCGCGGCTCCCATCCAATAGATCGCAACGACAACGATCGCCCAACGCAGCTCGCAGTCGCGACGGAGCAATGCAAGGATTTCCCTCGATACGCCCCACGAAGACCAATGAAGCGCCAGACCCGGTCGGGCCGCTGGAACTCGACGGACAGAAAAAGACGTCACTGTTCCTACGATCGCAATAGCAACGCATACGAGGGAAGCCCTCCAAACTTCCCCGGCAAACAAGTTTAGCAAACCACCCGCCAAGGCAAAGCCCAAGAAAATGGCAACGAATGTCAGTAACAGAAAGACGCCGTTCGCTCGCGGCAGACTCGCGGGAGGCAGCATTTCCGGCAAGATGCCATACTTGGCCGGTCCAACGAATGCGTTTTGAATCCCGAGCAACAACAAGACCGCAAATAACCCAGCGATGCCGATTCGGTCGTAGTACCAGAAGGCAGCCGCGCCGAGCATCATCACCAGAGTCTCAGCGACTTTCGAACTGATCACGACCGCACGTTTGCTGACGCGATCGGCGACGAAACCGGCAATGCCGGAGGACACCAGGACCGCGCCGGAGAATAGAAACTGTGCTTCGGATTGTCGGTCCTGCCCGATGCCGGCGGCCAGCTCGATCGCAGTTGGAGTCGCCAGCAACAGAACGAGTTGCTTTAGGACGGTCTCATTCAGCGCCCCAGAAACTGCGTAGCCGCCATGCCGCAGAAACTACGATTGCGGTACAGCGGAATTGGCAAATTGTCCGAAAGTGCTGCCCCTTGTTGCGAACCAGAATTGCAACCAAGTAATTCGTCCGGCACATCGACGCTGGTAGCTTGATCAGGCATCTGAGGTTCTGGAACCTTGGCCACTCTCACCTGAGAACCTCGCTGCCCTGAATGGTCGACAGAGTGCGATAGTTCATTAGATCAATGTCGTCGGCCACAAATCGCACCGAACCGTCGACGAACAGAAACTGCCCACCGCCGGCATGGGCCGAGCGGAAATTGCTCGTTGAATGCGGCCCGCCATCAAAACTGGCACGACAGTCGCTCAAACCGGCAATCGCCATCGATGTATCTGTCACCGGCGATTTATTCAGCCGATCCACCGTGCAGGCATACGCGCTAGCCATCACGAAGCCCGCCGCTGCGAGTTGATCGTTGCTCGGCTGGCCGCTGATCCAAGCCTGCGTGGCAAATCGCTCGCCGATCGGGCCGACGTATGGTTCGGTGCATCCGGCGCCACGACAAGCAGCCGGTGCTGTATCGCCTTCACCCATCGCCATCGTGTGGCTCGAACCGTCCGTGACATCTTGGAGGCGACACTTTCGATTCAGTGCGAACAGTCCACGCAGGCGATCGTCCACTTCACCGGACAAGCACCATGCGTCCGTCGCGCCCATCGAATAAACGTAGTGATTCACTGCCGCCGTATCACCGCAAGGCAGATTAAGAACCTATCTCAGAACCATATGATCGCTAGCATTCGTAATCATCTTCGGGCAGTT
>JBIOWO010000405.1:0-9604 GCA_044868555.1 Lacipirellulaceae bacterium
CACACTAGCACCGCCGTGCTACTAGCATTGGTAGCGTCGTGCGGTGTCACATCTCTTTCGCTATTCGGCCAACCCTCAAGGCTCGCGCAATCGCTACCCGATAACTAACTTCGGACGCGCCAGCGTGCCGGCCGTTGGATGCTGCGCACGCGGCGAGCGGTCCACGAACCCTCTCCTTCCTGCCCACACAGGCGGCAACTTGTGACTATCGCACACTCGTATTCGACGCCGCCCCGCGATCCGTACACCGACGACGGCGGTCCGTGGCCCGTGCTCGCGCGGATTCCCGACCTGTCCGCCGCCGCCCGACAGGCGCCGCAGCGACCGACGCGGCCAATCGCCCCGGCTCGCTCCGCCGCGCACCGCATCGACGCGCCTCAGACGCGGCGCTCGACCGCCCTCGCGCCGGCCGGGACCGCGGAAAACCGATCGGATATCGGCAAGCACACGGCCCACTTATCGCAACCGCCCGCGCACCATTTGAATCAACGCGCCGCTCGCTTCAAGGCAACCCACGATCGAGCGCCTGGCGAATCGCCCATCCTGCCCGACTGGGATCCATTTTCGAATCCTGGCAAGCGGCTGCCCGATTCGTTCGCGCCGATCCTCAGCTTCCTGGTGATGGTGGTCCTGTTCGCGGCGGCCGGTACTTCGGTGCTGATGCTCCGCAGCGGGCGCCAACATCCCGTGTCCGAAGTGCCCCCGCCGACGCGGATCGAGCAAACGGCCGCAGCGCCAGTTGTGCCGACGGCCGTCGGGCCGCTGGGCAACTCCGCCTCGCGACTCGTACCCACTCCACCCGACGAATCCACGACCGTGGCGATTCCAGCCCCGTCCTCGCCGCTGTTGGCACCTTCCACCGACACAAACGCCACCGGCTTCGACGTGCCGGGAATGGACGCCGCACCGCCTGCCGCCGCACCGGCTGCCGAGAAGGACTATCCAACGAGCGATTACCCGGAACCGATCTTCCCGCCGACAATCGAAGTCAATCTGCCGCAAGCAGCTATGACCGGCACGCCGCTGCCGATCGCGCGTTTCTCCGGCCAGATTCTGGAGGCCCCTACCCGTCAGGCAAAAAATGACGACCAATCAAGCATTCATTAAGGCGTATCGGCAGGACTCGGCCGAGCCGGCGCCCGCGCGCCCGGCGAGCGCCGCCGCGGGGCGGCCCCAAGCGGCCGCGCTCGGCACGACCGTCGAATACGTTTCGGCAGCGGTGGGCCATTCGACAACGTCGCACGACATCCACACGTCCGCGCCTCCCAGGGAGCAGCCAACGGATGCTTCGACCGTCTGGCCGACCTGCGACGCGCCTTTTGGTCGGATCGACCGGCCCCAGCGGGAAGCGACCATCGGCAAGCGTCCGCTGTCGGCGTTCACGGCGCAATCGCAGCGCCCTATCGCAGTCCCGGCGCGGAGCGTCAGCAAGCCGGCCGCACAATTCGAGCCTGCGACCACGGTCGCCTCGTTCGCCTGGCCGAACGTCTGCCGCGCGCTGTGCCAGCAGTGCGGGCCGGAATTGGACCGCATCGCCGACCTGCTCATCCGTCAAGCGGAGCAAGGCCGCTCGCTCTTCGGCGTGATCGGCCTGTTCCGGCAACTTGGCACGACGACCACTGTCCTGTGCGTGGCCGCCCGAATTGCCGCCCGCCGACGCCGCGCGATCATCGTCGAAGGCAATTTCCTGGCTCCCCGGCTGGCCGGCTGGCTCGACGCCACGCCCACCGCCTGGTGGCAGGACGTGCTGGAGCGCGGCGTCCCGGCGGCCGACGCCGTGATTCGCGCCGTGGACGATAATCTCGACCTCCTGCCACTCGACGCGGCCACGTCGAACCCACTCCGGCTGGCGGCCAGCCTGCAAGCCTCGGCCACGGCCGGAACGTTGCGCGAAGCCTACGACCTGGTGCTCGTGGACCTGGGCCCGTTCTTTGATCCCGACGCGCAGCCGATCGCCCTGGAGCTGGTCCGCAACATGCAGCTCGACGCGGCGCTGGCCGTCGCCGGACCCCAGGGTGCCGACCCGCGCGACATGGCCACGCTCGCCGAATACCTCGGCCAAAACGGCTGCGACCTGCTAGGCACGATAGAAAACCGCACCGCGAAGACGCAAGCGAATAACAACTAACAACTAACAACTAACGACTGACCACTGACACCTGACACCTCCCCATGTACCTCGACTACTGGCAACTCGCGACCAAGCCGTTTGAGCCGACCGCCGATCGCACGACGTTCTTTCCGTGCGAGCCGCACGAGGGCGCGCTATTGAAGCTCCGCTACGCGGTAGAGAATCGCCGCGGGGCGGTGCTGCTGGCCGGCCCGGCCGGCGTCGGCAAGACGATGCTCGTTCGCATCCTGCGCAACGAATTGCCCGACACGTTCCGCCCGCAGGTACACCTCGTTTTTCCGCAGATGTCCAGCCGCGACCTGTTGGTCTACCTGGCCGAGCAGCTCGGCGCCCCGCCGGCCGATCCGCCACGGCACACGGTCGAGGAAAGCGTCCGCCGGTTGCAGTTCTTCCTCTACCAAAATGCCGACGAGGGCCGGCACGCCGTCGTTGTGATCGACGAGGCCCATTTGCTCGAAGACTGCGGCGCGCTGGAAACGCTGCGACTGCTGTTGAACTTCGAAACCGACGGCCAGCCCGCGCTCACGCTGCTCCTGGTGGGGCAGATGAATCTCGTGTCAGCCGTCGGCCGCCTGCCCAGCCTCGAGGAGCGGGTCAGCGTCAAAACTCTGGTGCGTACGTTGACGGCCGAAGAAACGGCCCGCTACATCCGCCACCGCCTGGAAGCGGCCGGCGCGACTCGCGACATCTTCACGCCCGACGCCCTGGAGGCCGTCCACTACCTGGCCCACGGCACGCCGCGGCAAATCAACCGCCTCGGCGACCTGGCCCTGTTGGTGGGTTACGCCGACCGCCTGCCGCAGCTCACGGCCCGCGAGATCGAAGCCGTCAGCGAAGAGCTCGTCGCCATCGCCGCCGAGTGAACGCGGCAAGCGGCATGGTCTTGGGTGCCTGGGGTCGAGCGTCAGCGAGCCCCCAGCATTTCGACGATCTGGGGGCTCGGCGGGGCCTCAACCCCAGCCACCCAGCGGCCATCACGATCATCACCCCACTCATCGGTTCCGGCACGCTCGCGTTCGCCAGCGAACTGCCGATGGCCCCAGTCTTGCCGAAATTCGCCCGCCACAGCTCGTAGTCCTCGGACGAGACTGATTCGGGCGTCGTATCGCGGGGCAGCGGCGTCGAAGTCTGCATCGCATGCCGCCACAAGACGTAGTCGGCCGCGTCCACGACACCATTGCCGTTGTAGTCGCCCGCCAACGTTACCACCGGGACGCCCGGCACGAACCCCGGGCTGCCGATGTCGCCGCCCGGATGGTCCACAGCCAACTCAAAAATCGGCAGCGCGTTGTGGCTCACCGTGTCATCGACGGCGTTGGCACGCGACCAGTTCGCGCCGTCGTTCGGATCGCCCGACAGGCTCTTCAGCCAGATCGAATTGCCCACGCTCGTCGTCGGCCAGCCCTGACTATTTTGCGTATGGTAGGTGACTGCCTCGTCGGCGCTCGCAAACGTACGCGGCACATCGGCCGGATTGTCTGCCTCGTAATCGCCGATGCTACTCCAGATCCCAATCGTCTCCGGCCCGGTGTTGTTGAGCGCCGGCCAGCGCTCGACCGGAAAATAATTGCCCGCACCCCACATCGCCTCCATCTGCGTGGCCGAAATTTTGTCGCCGTTGAACAGAACGCCGACCGCGCCGGCGGCTAAAACACCTTCCTTGACGTTTGCCGATTGCAGCTCGCTTCCCGATGCATCATCCAGCACGAAGTTGGTGGACGCGAAATCGATCGGCGTCGGCCGACCGTTCAAGATCTCGACCCATTCGAAATCGTCGCTCGAATAGCCGACCGTCACCTGCGGACTTTTTGGCGCGAACATGATCTCCGTGATCCGCACTTCGGCCGCGGCCGAACCGGTCGCCGGCACACCCGGGTTGCCGCGGTCGTCAAGGCTGTTGATCTGGGCATTCTCAATCGTCGTCTCTTCGCTGACGAACGCGCCCATCAATCCGTCCGCACTCTGTGCCCAGTTCGCCGGATCGGTCACGCTGCCGCTGCCGTTCCAGGCAATCGAGAAGCTTGCGTCCGCCTCGTCGACCGATGCGTAGTTGAACGATGCCGCCGCGCCGGCGAACGTCCGCCGCGGGCTCATCGTCGCGCCGGCAATCGCGTCGGCGTTATAGCTCGCACGACTCGGCCACAAGCCGATGGCGTCGCCCGCCGACAGCGCGGTGAAGCCGTCGACGCCGACGAGCGTGATTCCGCTTACCCACGCATCGCTGAACCGCTCCGGCATGAACGCCAGCTCATCGCCCGGATACAACACGGCCACGCCGCCCGCAGGCACCATCGTATTGTTGCCCGGCGAGGCAACAATGTTCGGCCCACCCATCGCTCCGCCCACCGCCCCGTCGTCGTCATCGTCGAACACCCAGCCATCCAGATTCACGGCGGACGGGCCCGTATTCACGATCTCAACCCATTCCCAAAGCGGGTACTGGTAAGTTAGTGTGTGGGAAATAATTACTCCCGGCCAGCCCGCTCTAGCTTTTCCTCGACGCGGGCCTGCATTTCGACGGCCAGTTCCCGCAGCTCCTCGGCCATAGTGCTAATCTCGGCGTCTCTGGGGCCGTGTAGGATGCTCTCGGCGTCCGCCTGAATCTGGTCGGACTTGGCGAGGATGCCCAGCAGTTCGCGGCGGTAGTCGGGGTTCATGCGGGACAGTATACCACCGGCGCAAGAAAAATGCCATTCTTTGTGGAAGGGCATCGAACGCAGGTTCTCCGTGATCGCCTCCGTACTTCACAATTGAATAACGGCTCGCACTGGAATCACCATGTTCCTCCCTGCGCTCCAGCCCCACTGCGATATAGCTAACGTTGGGGCAAAGTCAAAAACCTTAGCAAGCTAGTACCCTCCCTTCGCCAAACTCAGCCCCCTCTTCGCTGTTCGTCCTGCCGACCGCAATATTGTACCACACGCGCAAAAAAGAAGCCCGCCCCGAAGGGCGGGCCTTGTGCCATTCGGCACCCTTGCCATGCCGCGCCAGACCTCGCCATGCCATGCGTCGCCTCGCCATAGGGGAGAAGCGTTCGCAATGCACGTTTCATGGACAGGCCAATGCTTCCAATTGACCGGGACCACCACCCCGAAACCATTTGGAGATTCCGTCGCGGATCGCCGCAATGCTATTCATCGTTTTGTAAAGGGAGCGAATCGTCAGTGCCCACAACCATCCGGAAAACGGACGGTAGTAAAAAACATATCTGGTAAGGCAGGCTACCGACTGTGCGATGGCGTAGTCGATGGATTTTTGCATTTCCGCGTTAGTGCTTTTGGCTGGCGAGCGTTCGGTCTGCGGATAGTTCACCATGACGTGAACCAACACCGGAAGACTTATTTTGTGGGCCGACCGGATCAACGAATTGAGCGATTCCCTTGCCTCCATGTACACGGGATCATCGAAGCATTCCAGCGCTCTTGCGCTATCCCACAATTCGTTGCGAACGTCGAACAATTCCTGCCGCAGACAGAATACGCGAAATTTAGTCCAGCATACATAAAATGAAATGAGCGAGAGCCCAGCAACACCAATGGCGAGTTGGAAATACTCAGTCATGGTCATATGTTCCATCCGGGTTTAGTTCGCTGGAACTTCGGGTCGGATTTTCCCGCTTCTCCAATTCCGCGTTTCGCGATGCAAGCCGCCGTATATGCCGCCTTGCCCATCGGATCGCAATTATCATTGGGACCGATCCAGGAGCGACACCGCTAATCAGAGCAAGGGCGAGCACCAGCCACGGTGGTTGGTCGAGTAACTTCACAACAGCATCGGTGACGAGCCATGTACATGCGACCATTCCGACTGTTACAAAGCCCCACCGAATCATTCGATTGCGTTCGACGATTCTGGTGATTTCAACGGCTGCCCGCGACTCGTGCTCGTTTTCCGCCACGGGCTATCCCCCGCTAAAGTAATTCTAACCCCGTAAAAGGTTCGCGTCACCCGATTGGGGATTTCGCCGCTGATTCTCGCATACCAAACAGTTTGTGCAATAGGAAACGGCCGTCAAAACGGCAATTTTTAGGCCGCAGCAGCCGCCTCAATCAATTCCTTGATCGTCCAGGCCCGGCCTGCTAATCCGCTCGCCATCGCAGGCGTCCGCCCCTTCAGCGATTCATGCTTCCGGCACCAGTTGTACCACGCGACGAAGAGCGCCTGCATTGCGACGTGGTGCGTGGGACTCTTGCTATGGGCATTGGTCAACCGCGTATGCCGGCGCAGGTGCATTCGGATCGTGAGATTCATCCGCTCGACGTGCGACGTGCAAATCCGGTCCGGGTCCGGCTCGCCGAATACGGGGCGCTTCTCCGCGCTTATTATCGTGGCCGGGCTGTACCGCGTGACCTCTTGCTGCGCGGCGTAGGTTTTAATCAACTGCCCGAAGTCAACGCGACTGCCGAGCGCGAAGGGTACGTTTTGGGTATAGGCCGGGAGGCCATCCGTCGAAATCTGAAAGCGGCCCGTTGTGGCCCGGTTCAACTTCTGGAGAAACGCTTGACAAGTTGCGGTGTCACGTTGGCCAACTTGGTGAGTAAGCAATAGTTTTGTGTTCCGCTCAATCGCAGTGAACGTCCAGCTATCGCCGTACTCCGCTGAGTAGCCGCGAGCCAAGCGATTCTTTTCCTTGAGGCCGATGAATGACCAGATTTCATCGACCTGTACGTCGTCTACTTGCACGTTCTGAATCTTCTCATCCAACAGCCGTTGGCAATTCTCGCCGACCAGCAGGATCAGGTCGGCCAGCGTCTGACGGCAAACGCCGGTCAACCGCTGTACCGAACGAACCGACATACCTTCCAGCATCATGCCGAGCGCCGTCGCGGCCTGCCGCATTGAAATGCGCAGGTTGCCGAGCGGATGGGTGGTTTCGTCAACGAACGTCTGGCCGCAGAGTGCGCACTTGTACCGCTGGTTGCCCTTGCGATCCTTACCGTGTTTGTGGCGGGTTTCATGCTGGCAGGTGGCGAGTATCACAACTGGCTCCCATTTTCTGGGGCCGGTCGCTAGAATGAAGTTGCCTAAGCAGTCTGGCGACCAGCCGGATTGTTTGCCCCCGCCGCGATCCTGCAAGATTGCGACGGGGTTTTTTGTTGGCCTTGTCTGGCCTCTTGAATAGCATTATAGTAATATCAACCCGGCATTGCAACTAGAATTCCTATAAATTTATTCAAGGTGGAAAATGGCTAAGAAAAAGGCTTGGGGCGGTAAGCGGAAGGGGGCGGGGCGACCGCCGAAAACCGAGGGTGGGACCGTGGTAATTGCGGCCAGTGTCCCTGAATCGCTAGCCGCCGACCTAGACAACTTCGCCAAGGCAAAGGGCTGGGGCCGATCCAAGGCCGTTACTGAGGCGCTACAGGGGCTGCTGAAGCGCAGAGGGAACGCTTAGCGGAGAGAGGGGGAGTCGAACCCTACGGGCGTAACCCGACCCTACGGCAGAATATAAAGCTGCTGCGCCACCAAGACGCGGGCCGCTCTCCAACGCATTAGTGTTGGAGACACGGCCGAATAATATCTCGCTTGGCGATTTCGTTGGGCGCGGACTGCCCGTCGATAATTGAGAGAACCTCGGTAAAGAACTGAATGTAAGGTCCGTTTCCGTCAGGGCGATGCGGAAGTCTGGAAGCAGAATCAGCAATGAACTTGTTAAAATTCAAAAATGCTTCTGCATAGAACTGAGCGATGCCTTCCGCAAGAAGATCGTCGCCACGCGCGATGTGTGCCAAGCGGTCAAGTCGCCTTTTGATCCCGATGGCCAGAATCTTGATTTCGTCGACCGTAGACCGATTTTCCGGAAGACAGCCGATGGCCGGTTCAAATCCGAGAGCGTGCAAATACTTCCGGAATTGAGCAAAGGTAAGGTCGTCGTCGATACTGTTTTCAAGTTTGGATACACAGCTTTGCGAGCATCCCATTGAATCTGCGATCTCTGCCTGCGATCTATTCTTTGTCACACGCAAGACGATAAGTTGCTTAATAACCTCCCGCTGCTTAAGGAGTTGGTCGAATTCGTCCGGCGCAGTACTGTCGGACTCAAGCGTGCTGCGCAGCATGTCAGAGACGGAACTGTATTGTTTGTCATTGTCAGCCATATCGACACCTATTTTTTGCTAATTTGCTGCGGTGCGCGATGAGGCGCACTTGCCTGTGACTTACCCGCTGTCAACTCTTTCACAAACTGTTTGCAAAGTTGGATGTCGTCGTGCTGGGTGTCCTTGCCCCCAAGCGTTATCGTGTGCAAAATCTCCGTCTCCTCTTCCGGATATACATAAAGGCGAAGTTGAGTCGTTGCTGGGCCAGCGCCTTTTTGGTCGATTGCCAACACGCCCATCGGCTCGGGATGGATGAATCCGAATTTTGCATGCTGGATTGGTCTGCCGCTGTTGAGGGCGTTGATATACGTGTCGAGATTGTCGTGAACGGCCAAGTACTCGCGGCGATATTTCTTTTCCTTCGACCACTTCCGAGAGCGCCGATCGTATTCGTTGGTCTTGCTGGGCGTCCACATTGGATTATACCCTCATGGAATAATCAAGCGAGTAACTTGGCCATCAGGCCCGAATTGTATTCCCATTAGGAATAACCGCTACCCCACCTTCGGGTGGGAGCATTGGTTTTCGGGAAGGTTAATCACGCTATTTCCCACGCCCCATCCTTCCCCCTCGCAAACCGCCCCGGATAGCGCTTAAACATGTCCCGAACGGCCCGCCGCAGCGTGTTGGGCAGCGCCTCTTTCCGGTAGCCTTGCTCCCGCATGGCGATGATTAGTTCCGTGACCGTCATCGGCCGGCCGGCTGCCGTTAGAATCTCATGCGTCATTTCCGCGAGAGGCTTCGATTCGACCGGCCCTTCGCTCACAACGGACTCGGCTTTGATGTACATGGTTTCCATGTGACCGGTCTTGTAGAGGCGGCGCAGGAAGCCTTGGGAGCACAACCGGGACGTGTAGGACCGCACACTCTGCTCATGGAACTTGGCTCCGGGGTGCGCTTCGGCCAGCCAAGCCAGCATGTCCGTGACCGTGAACGGCGTATCAGGCCGCACCGCTTGCCGCACCAAGTCGTAGACGGCAGGCACCTTGCCCAAGGGCTGCCGCTTGTCGATGACGCGGGGAGCCGGCAGCAGCTTCTCCATCGCGTCGATGGCCGCGATGTCTTTGCGGTACTGCCGGCGGGCTTCTGCGATCGTGGCGTCGCGCTTCTCGGCCGCGCGGGCCTGTAGTGCTCGAATGGGGTCCATCCCGCCATGATGGCAGCGCCGAATTCAGCCGGTCAAATGGTCGGCGGCAACCCCACACACTAGCTTACCAGTACCCCAAAGCGCATCCGTTCCCCCGGGTTCATACATCACTTCGGTAAAGGCGATTTGGCCACGGGCAACTGCCGCCATCCAAAGCAACGCGCCGACCGCCACGGCCCGCAACAACAACGAACGCAAGCACCGATCCATGCCGGCCCTCCGTGGGTAGTG
>JBIOWO010000406.1:0-8839 GCA_044868555.1 Lacipirellulaceae bacterium
CGCTCGACCCCAGGCACCCGCTGTGCTCATCACTTCCGCGAGCGTCACCCCGCACCGCTCCGCCAACTCGCGGCACGCCTCATACTCCGCCGCAAACCGCCGCGAGCCATCCGGCAAATAGGCCACCTTGCCCGCCACCGGCCCCCACGGCGTTTCGACCACCACCTCTTCGCGCGCCAGCACCGTCCGAATGACGGTCGATCGCCGCACGCCGAGCGTTGGAGTCTCGGCAAACAAGATCGCCTCCAACCGGTCCGCATCTGCCGGCGCCGCCTGCACGCTAACGAGCACACCAGGCCGACCCTTCTTCATTTGAATCGCGATCAGCGAAACGTCGAACGCCCCCGCCGCCCACAACCGATCGACGGCATGACCAACAGCCGCCCCGGTCGCATCATCTAAGTTTGTCTCAAGCAGGACGATCGATTCCACGTGCGGCAGGACGTTCGCCGCTTGCGGTTTAGCTCCCGCCTTCCCCACCAGCACCCGCAACAAATTCGGCTGCGGAAAATCCTTCACCCCTGCTCCGTAGCCGATCCGCTCCACCGTCATCGCCGGCAGCGGCCCAAACTCGTCCGCCAGCGCCGCCACAATCGCCGCCCCCGTCGGCGTGGTCAATTCTCCCTCCACATCAAGCATCGCCAGCGGCACGCCGCGCAGCAATTCGCCCGTCGCCGGCGCGGGAATCGAGCACCGCCCGTGCGCGATCTCCACAAATCCACGCCCCGTCGGCACTGGCGAACAAATCACGCGCTCGATCCCCAGCAGATCAAACCCAATCGCCGACCCGACAATGTCCGCGATCGAATCGACGGCCCCGACCTCATGAAAATGCACCTTCTCGATCGTCGACCCATGCACCTTCGCCTCCGCCTCGGCCAGCCGCGTGAAAATCCGCGTCGCCAATTCCCGCTGCCGCGGCGCGAGCGCGCTCCGCTCGATCATCGCCGTAATGTGATGCAGATGCCGATGCTTGTGCTCCGGCTCGTGCTCGACCGTGATCTGGACGGCTCGAAAACCGCGCTTCTTTACTTCACTGCCGACAAGTCGGCAGCTTGGCAGCCTGAGCGAATCGATCCCGGCCTGAATCGCCGCCAGCTCGGCCCCCGCATCCACGAGCGCTCCGAGCGTCATGTCGCCGCTGATCCCGCTCGCACAATCGAGATACGCGATTCGCATACAAAAACCTGCTAGCGTGGGCTTTCCGTATCGATATTCGAAATTCTAAGCCCCCCAACGCTTCACCGCTATCGGCCACGCCGTTGACCCGCTCGCAATGCCTCGCTAAAGTCCACGGCCCTAATCCGCGTGCACCGCCTCTCTACCCATGCCCACTGCCCAACCAACTGCCGAATTCCAACCCAAGCGCTACGCGCCCAAAATCTGGGGCCACATGCCGCCCCGGATGAAGGTACTGTACGTCACGACGCTCGAGCGCACCGGCGGCTGGCTGGCCGAAGCCTTTGCCGCCGACAGTGCCAGCGATATCCGGCTGGAAGAAGCCATCGGCGTCGCCGCCGGCTTGTCTCAGCTCCGCGACCAGGTCTTCGACGCCGTGCTGGTCAGCCACGAACCCGGCGTCCTCGACGCACTCGATTTCGTCGAAGGTCTCCGCGCCGGCGGTAACGACGAGCCGATGATCATCCTCGGCAGCGAGCCGTCGGCCGACATCTCGGCATTGGCCTACGAAGTCGGCGCCGACGCCTACTGTTGCGTTGCGGAAACAGCCACGCGCTCGCTCCTCTGGACGTTCGCCCGCGCGATCGAGCGCACGCAACTGGTCCGCGAGCACCGCCGACTCGTCCAGATGGAACAGCAGCGCCTGGCTCAAGAGCATCAGGAAGCCGAACGCCTGCTGGCCGAACAACGCGCCCTGATCGCCGAACTCGAACTAATCCGCGACGGAAATGTGAGAGTGGGAGTGGGGGAGACGGGGAGAGGAGGAGAATGCGTACATAATGCGTCCATCGAGTCTCCCTCTCTCCCCCTCTCCCCGTCTCCCACTCTGCAAGATCGCTCGTCAGAGTGTGCCGCTTGCGACCTCCCCTCCCGCCTCGTCGCCCATTACGGCGAAATGCTCCGCGCCTACGTCGTGATGGGCGCCGGCAACCTGGCCGACGAAATGACCACGCTCGCCGGCCTGCTGGCCGACGCCGACATTTCGGCCCAACGCACGATGCAGCTCCACGTCCACGTGCTCGAAGAGCTGATCGCCTCGCTCGGCAACCGCAGCGCCCGCCACGTCATGTCCCGGGCCGACCTGCTGGTGCTCGAGGTCATGGCCCATCTGGCAGACGGCTATCGACGCCGCTACCATGACCTTCTCATATAGCCGACCCATCTTGGGTCGGTTCTGCCGTCAAATCATTGCGATTCAAACCGGCCAAAATGGCCGGGCTATGTGTTGAGCAATCTATGTCCAAATCCGACGCCACCACGACCGTCGCCGAGCTCCGCCAGCTCGTGGCCGATTTCGTTGCCGAGCGCGACTGGTCCCAATTCCATTCGCCGAAAAACGTCTCGATGGCCCTCGCGATCGAGGCGGCCGAGCTGATGGAGCACTTCCAATGGCTCACCACCGAAGCCTCGCGCAAACTCGCCGATGACCCGCAGAAACTGGCCGAGGTCGGCGAAGAGCTGGCCGACGTCGTCGGCTACTCGTTCGCATTGGCCAACGAGCTGAGCCTCGACCTGTCGACCGCCATCCGCGCCAAGATGATCAAGAACGCCCAGAAATACCCGGCCGACGAATTCCACGGCCGATATCGTCGGGAAGATTCGTGAACCAGCCCATCGCCATCGTCGGCGCCAGCACGCGGGCGGCGGCCGCATCGGCCGTGCGGGCCGGCTTCCAGCCCGTCACGGCCGACCTCTTCGCCGACGCCGACCTGCGGGCGATCGCCACGGCGACCCGCATCTCTCCCTATCCCGAGGGCCTATTGGATTGGCTGCGGACCATCGAGCCGTCGGCCTGGATGTACACGGGCGCATTGGAAAACCATCCCGAGCTGATCGACCAAATGGCCTGGATCGCCCCACTGTGGGGCAACCCGGCCGACGTGCTCACCCGCGTCCGCTCGCCCACCGAACTCGTATACGCACTCACGACCAATGGACTCCTATTTCCCGAAACGCGTACCTCTTCCGACGGCCTGCCCCTCGATGGCACCTGGCTCGCAAAAACCTACTCCGGCGCCAGCGGCAGCGGCGTAAAAGTACTAAGTACGGAGTACGGATCTTCCCTCGCCACTCGCCACTCGCCACTCGCCACTTACTTCCAACGCCACATCCCCGGCACGCCCGCCGCCGCCGTCTTCGTTGCCGCCGAAGGAACCGCCACGCTCATCGGCCTCACACGTCAACTCATCGGTTGCGAGTGGCTCGGCGCCCACGGCTTCCAATTCGCCGGGTCCATCGGCCCGCTAACAATTTCCAAAACCGCACTCACCACGATTACGGAAATCGGCAACACGCTCGTTCAAAACTTCGAGCTCATCGGCCTTTTCGGTGTCGATTTCATCTTGAGTAGCGAAGATGTCTGGACCGTCGAAGTCAACCCGCGCTACACCGCCTCCGTCGAAATCGTCGAACGATGCACCGGCATCCGAGCGATCGCCGCCCACGCCGCCGCCTGCACCGACTCACCTGATTTCCACTCGCCACTCGCCACTCGCCACTCGCCACATTCCTCCCACGGCAAAGCAACCCTCTTCGCCCGCCGCGACATCACCATTACGCCCGAACTCGCGGACTGGTCCTTGACCGAAGCGATTCGCACCCCGTGGCCAACGCTCGCCGACGTTTCCGTCGCCGGAACGAAAATAGACGCCGGGCGGCCGATCCTTACCGTCTTCGCCGAAGGCGCGACCGTCGACGACGTCGAGCGCAACCTGCGAAATCGCGTTGATGAGCTGGAACAGCAAATCTATGCGAGCGAGGTGCCATCGTGAGACTCGGCATCATCAGCGATACGCACGGCCAGGTGGCGCTCACGCGCCCCGCGCTCCGCCTCTTCGAAAGCCTCGACGTGGAAACCGTGCTCCATTGCGGCGACATCGGCTCGCCCGAAGTGGTCGAACTATTCGCGCCATGGCCCACACACTTCGTTTTCGGCAATTGCGACGACAGTCAGGCCCAGCTCACTGCCGCGATCACCGCCGCCAGCAAAACCTGCCACGGCCAGTTCGGCGATCTGACGCTCGACGGCGTCCGCATCGCCCTCCTCCACAGCCACGACCACCGCCGCTTCCGCCAAACCATCGACAGCAGCACCTACCGGCTCGTCTGCTACGGCCACACCCACGTCGCCGCCATCGACCACCGCGGCAACACAGTCGTCCTCAACCCGGGCGCCATCTACCGGGCCAATCCCCACAGCATCGCCATCGTCGACCTGCCCGAAATGAAGGCCACCATCATCGACCTGTGACGTCGTTCGCCGCCAGATTTTGAGCTTGTCGACGGAGGGTAAGGCTCCGCCCCCCTGCTAGCAGCCGCCTCCACTCGCCTTGGCACATCCGGTCGCATTTGATACGTTGCCCACCCCACGGTTTGCAGCGTACTCATGTCGCTCCGCGAGATGACTTCCCTCTGGCGGAGCGAGAGAAATACACGGTGCGACCGCAGGCCGACACGGAAGGAGGCCGCCATGACGATGGATCATCCCCAAGCCGCCAGCCGCCACAGCCGCGAGCCCCAGCTCCGCATTCACATCCGCTGGATGATTCGCCGCGACATGACCGAAGTGCTCGACATCGAGCGCTCGGCCTTCGAATTTCCCTGGTTCGAAGAGGAATTCATCCGCTGCCTCCGCCAACGCAATTGCATCGGCATGGTCGCCGAACACGCCGAGCGCGTCGTCGGCTTCATGATCTACGAGCTGCACAAGACGCGGCTGCACATTCTCAACTTTGCCGTCGCCGCAGATCTCCGCCGCCGTGGCATCGGCCGACAGATGATCGACAAGCTCGTCGGCAAGCTCTCCAGCCAGCGCCGTACGCGAATCACGCTCGAAGTCCGCGAGACAAACGTCGCCGCCCAGCTCTTCTTCCGCGACGCCGGCTTCCGCGCCACCAGCGTCCTGCACGACTTCTACGACGACTCGCCCGAAGACGCCTACCTGATGCAGTTCTTCTGCCAGCCCGAAGAAGCGGCCATGATCCTGCCGATGAACCGCATCGACCGCATGGCGGGCTAACCGCGAGCTGCCGCTTGCGGCTTAGCGCAAATCTCCGGGTTGCCACCCGCTTGCGGTTTAGCACTGCCCAACGTATAGTAGCGCCCGTGCAGCCTAATCTCGCGCCGCCAGGCGCGGGAACGGGGGAACCAACACGATCGCCGCGCCTGCCAAGGTGGCGCGATCGCGGGGCGCAGACTCGCCAGGCGAGTCGGGGCACTTTCAGGCCCTAGCCCGACAGCTAACCTCGTCGGCCGGCCCAGGTGTGTGGCCCGGGCCCAATTGAAAGGGCACTTCCGCTCTCCTGAATGATGCGCGTTCGTTATTGAGAGTGGCTGCCTGGGGTCGAGGCTCCGCCGAGCCCCCAGCGCACCGTAGATTCTGGGGGCTCGGCTCGGCCTCGACCCCAGCCACCCTTCATCGCGACATCATTCATCAAGCGCCAAGCGCCGCTCCGCGTATTCGGGACCATCCGTCCCAGGTCGCTTCCATGTCTCTTCCCGAAGGTTCACCAGCCGCTTCGTCCGGCGGGCCGGTGGCGAGCGCTGCGCAGGTTGTCGTCGTATCGAGCGTGATGTTCACGTTCATCTCCTATTGGCGCACCGCCGCCGTCGTGCTGTGCGATATGTCCAGCACGGTCTACTACGTCGGCGCCATCGTCGAAAACGCCATCGGCAAAGCGGCGCCGTGGTTTATCCTGGCCGTGCTCCTGTTCAGCTACGGCATGCGGGCCGTGTATATTGAAAGCTGTGCCCTGTTCGTCCGCGGCGGCGTCTATCGCATTGTCAAAGAAGCGCTCGGCGGACGGTGGGCCAAAGCGGCCGTCTCCGCACTGCTATTCGATTACGTCCTCACCGGCCCAATCAGCGGCGTCTCCGCCGGCCAGTACATCGTCGGCTTAGGCCTCGAAACGCTGAACTCGCTCTTCGGCTTCCAGTTCGACGAGTCGACGCGGCTGGCGATAAAAAGCATCGGTTCGGTGGCCATTGCTTGCGCCGTGACGCTGTACTTCCTCCACCAGAACCTGCTCGGCATCCACGAGTCCAGCGGCAAAGCCCTCAAGATCATGATCGCCACCACCATCATGGCCGTGGTCATGCTCACCTGGAGCGGCCTCACGCTCGCCGTTCAAGGACCGGTGAACAACATGCCCACCTGGCATCCCGACCTCCGCGAAAAATTCACTGTCGACGCCCAAGGCAACACCGTCCCCGCCATCGACCCCGTCACCGGCGAACAGCAGGACCCGCTCGGCGTGCTCGGTCGCGTCCCTCAAATCGCAGAACCCATTCGCAACCCGACCAGCTGGTGGAGCATCTTCGGCCTCATCGGCATCATCATCGCGTTCGGCCACTCGATCCTCGCCATGAGCGGCGAGGAAACGCTCGCCCAGGTCTATCGCGAAGTCGAATCGCCAAAACTGCTCAACTTCAAAAAAGTCGGCTTCATCGTTTTTGCCTACAGCCTGCTCTTGACCGGCAGCATGAACTTTCTCACGGTGCTGCTCGTGCCCGACAACCTCCGCATGGGCAAATACTACGACAACTGGATGGGCGGCCTTGCCATGGAATTGATGGGCCCCATCTGGCTCCTGCTTTTGCTCAATGCGTTCGTCGTCGTCGTCGGCTTCCTGATCCTGTCCGGGGCGGTCAACACCTCGATCGTCGGCTCCAACGGCGTGTTGAGCCGCGTCGCCGAAGACGGCGTGCTGCCCGATTGGTTCCTCCGGCCGCACCCGCGCTACGGCACCAACTACCGCTTGCTCTACCTCATCGCCGGCCTGCAGCTGCTGACCATCCTCGCCAGCCGCGGCGACGTCATCTTGCTCGGCGAAGCGTATGCCTTCGGCGTCGTGTGGAGCTTCGCCTTTAATACAATCTCAATGGTCGTCCTCCGCTTCAAGCGCCCCGGACCACGCGAATTTGTCGTCCCACTCAACGTCCGATACCGCAATGTTTATCTGCCCATCGGCCTGGGATTGGTCTGTCTGACCGTCGCCCTGGCCGCACTCGCCAATTTGTTCACCAAGCCCGTCGCCACGGTCAGCGGCCTGTGCTTCGCCGGCGCGTTCCTCACGGTCTTCACTGTCACCGAGCATTTGCGCCGCAAGCGTCGCGGCACCGAGCACCATGAGCATCTCGAACAATTCAACCGCACCAGCGTCGAGCGCGTGACCGCCGAGAGCCTCGGCCTCATCAAACCGTACCGCAAGCTCGTCGCCATCCGTTCACCACACAATCTGTTTATGCTCGACAAAGCCCTGGCCGACACCGATCCGCAAACCACCGACGTCGTCGTCATGACCGCCAAGGTCGAACTGCTCGGCGACGACGTCAGCACCTCACATCTCGCCCTCGACACGTACGACCAACAACTCCTCACGGCCGTCGTCAACCACGCCGAGCTGCTCGGCAAATCGGTCACGCCCATGCTGGTCCCCACCAACAACGCGCTCCACGCCATGCTGAAAACGGCCAAGGACCTGCCCGCGCAGGAGGTCCTCATCGGTGCGTCCAACAAATTCACGGCCGAAGAGCAGCTCGATCAGGTCGCGTTCTACTGGATCCATCTCGGCGACGGCACACCGCAGGGCCTGACCGTGCACATCGTCAGCCGCGGCCGCGATATGACGTTCGACCTCGACGGTGGCAACCGCATCCCAAAAATCGGCGAACGCCGCGCCAAAACGGTGGCCGACCTCCGCGCCGCCGGCATCGGTGTCCGCCGCGTGCTGTTGGCCCACGACGGCACGACCACGAGTAGCGACGTCTTCGAGTGGCTGCTCACGATGCTCGCCGCCGACGTCGACCTCGCGCTCGTCGCCGTCGCCCCGCAAAAACCAGCGACCGCCAACGGCGAACCGGCCATTGCGAAAGACGCCCAACGCGCCGATCAGCTCGGCCGAATCGTGCAGATCCTGGCACTGGAGACGCAATCCGGGCCAAACATCGTCCGCCTGGCCAACGAAGGAAACTACGACGTCCTCGTCGTCCCCTGGCCGGAAGAATCACATTTCCCAACGTCAGACGATCGCACCTGGATCGGCCACGTCCTGCTCCATGCCTCGTGCAGCGTCTTCCTGGCCACCCATCCAGCCGTCCCGCGCGAAATCGTGGGATAGTCGGGTGGCTGGGGTCGAGGCCGAGCCGAGCCCCCAGATTCCTACGTTCGTCATGCTATCCATTCAGGTGGAATTGGATCCGGCACGAGTGTCGACATCGATTTCCCGAAAAACCAACCGGCACTCGACCATTTCCATTTCGTGGCGTCGTCGACGAACCCGCGTCGGACCGGATTCACATGGATGTAATCGATTTCCTTATCCAGTGTGCGCGGTTCGTCGATGTTCCGATCGTAGCCGCCGCCCGATTGCCAGAACATTCGTTCCGTTTTCTTGCCCCGAGTTCTCGTAATTCGTGCTAGCCATGTCGCTGAGTTCTGTTCAAGAAATCGCACGGCCTTTATCGCCACCGGAGCCTTAATCTCGTGACGAATATCGGCGATCTCGTATACAGCGCGTCGAGGGTAAACAATTAGGTGGCAATGTTCTGGCATGAACACGTAGGCCCACAAAGCAAAGTCCAATTTCTTCCGCGCTGTATCGATGGCCTCGGCCAACCATTCGCACGTTCGCTCGGCCTGGAGGAACCGGTAACGCCGGTA
>JBIOWO010000407.1:0-8868 GCA_044868555.1 Lacipirellulaceae bacterium
GGACCTGGCCCAGGGCAAGTCCCACACGTAGCGGTCGCGAACTGCCGCCATCGCGCGGATTTTCAGGTATTCGCGCGGAAACGTCTCGGTGTCAAACGTCCGCCGGCCGCCGTACACGTACCAGCCGTTGAGCATCCGGTAGTCCTGCATGTGGACCCACGATTTGTCGTTGACCGCCGCCCGCAGCGACTGGAACTGTTCCGAATCCATGTTCGCCGGCGTGGTCTCGCCGAACAGGGCCCGGTCGAGCAGCACGGCCACTTCTCGGTCGCCCGCCTCGTTCAAGTGACAGCCGTTAATCGTGTACTGCATGCCCGGCTGCGCGGCGAACACAGGCTCGGTCGGCGTGAACAGATCGACAAACGCCAACCCACGGTCCCGCGCCACGTCAGCCACCACAGCAGTGTAAATCTTCAGGTAGCGATTCCTCTCGGCCGCGTCCGGCCCCAGCGGATCGCCCGTCGGCTCCCAGGCAATTGGCGAGATGAGCACCAGCCGCGGCGGCTGGCCCTGGACATCGCGCGGATACTGCGCCGCCGTTTCGTCCAGATACTTCTCGTACGCCGCGCGGAACTCATCGGCCCCCGCCGCGCCGGCATACGACTCGTTGAACCCATAAAAGCACAGCAGTGTATCCGGCCCGAACGCCTGCAGCGGGTCGTCCAGCAGCGTGTAGCTGCTCGGCCGCTGGCGCACTTCGACCGCGTCGGCCGGCCGGGCAAAATTGCGGACCGTCAGCTCGTGCCGCGGGAATCGCGTGTGCAACAGCGCTTCAAAATGCCCGAACAGATTCATCCGCTCGGCCAACGAGTTGCCCACCAGCGCCACCTGCTCGCCGGGCAGGAATCGCAGCGGCAACCGGCTGGGCGGCAATGCGGCTCGCGCGGGCCGCACATGCGGCCGCAGCCTTTCGCCGCCCTTGATCACCTCGCGGTCGACGGCCGCCTGCTTCAGCTCGAAGTCGGCCGGCCGCACACCCTTCTTGAAGCCGTCGAACCCGTACATGCTCGGCTGATACTCGCCCACATACGCCACGTCCGCCCGCTCGGGCACGTCCATCCCCAACCCCCAGTAGACGGCGTTCACCACCAGCCGCCGCAGTCCCTCGTTCTCGAGGTCCGTCGCCGCGCCCATCGTCGTGCAGAAAATGCGATTCGTCGTCCCCGATTCCTGTTTGTAGTCGCGCGTCCACGCCACCGGCATCATCGGCTCGTTGATATCCTGCTCCTGTCCGTCACTCGCGCGCTTCTTACGGTAACTGGCCGGGGCCGCATCCGCCGTCATGCCCGCCAGCACCTGCCCGCGCACCAGGATGCGTGCATCAGCCGGCGGATAGACTTCGTACACGTCCGAATTGCCGAACACGTCGCCCACACCGCGTAAGTGCGGCTCGTCCTTCGCCGCCGGCTCGATCACGCCACGTGTCGCTTCCTGCTTGTGCCGGCCCCAATGGCTCACCCAGCCTTCGCCCAGCACCCGCTTGCCAAAATCGTTATACGATTCGAATTGGCTGCCCTTCGGAAACTTGAACGCGTGCGTGCTCGTGCGCAGCGCGACGATCGGCTTGCCCGCCTCGAACGCCTTCACGAACCGCCCCATCGCCTCGTCCGGCCACTTGCGAAAACGCAGCAGCATCACGATCGCGTCGGCCGAGTCGAGCGCCTCCGCGCCCGGGAGCGACGCCGCATTTTTCGGATCGATCTGGCCCGTCTGGGGGTCGATGGCAAACAGCACCGTGCATCGAAAACCATGCCGCTGGCTCAAAATCTTCGCCAGCATCGGCAGGCCTTCCTCAGAGCGATACTCCTCATCGCCGCTCACCAGCACGACGTGCTTCCCGCGCCCCGGACCTAGGCCACCCGCGTAGGTAATCCAATTCGTCGGCTCCGCGGTTGCGGCCGTTGCCAACATCAAAAACGGTGTCAGCCAGAAACACAAATTCCACCACGCGCCCATAATTAGAACCTCACGGCGAGTCCCAGCTCAGTTACCGCCATCTTACTCGCAGACCGATTGCGCGTGGAGAAATACTTTGAGTTTGCGCAAAAACTTAGCCGGCTGCCGCTGAATATCAATTCGCCGCACCGGCCTCAGCCATCTGCTTCAACCTCACCCGATCCACCTTCCCCGTCGCGTTGATCGGCATCTCGTCGAGCACGATGATCTCATCCGGCGCCTTGTAGCCGACGTGGCCCCGCGAGAATTGAATCAGCTCCGCGATCGTCGGCCGCTGCTGAACATTGGGCCGCCACGCGATGTACGCCCGCACATTCTCGCCATGCACCAGGTTGTGGATGCCGATCACGCCCGCGTTCTCCACCGCCGGATGCTCCAACAGCGATTCCTCCACTTCCTGCGGGCAGATATTCGAGCCGTCATGAATAATGATCTGCTTCTGTCGTCCGCGGAACCACACGTAGCCGTCCGCGTCGATGGAGACGACGTCGCCCGTATCGAGCCAGCCGTCGACGATCGTTTCGGCGGTCGCGTCGGGCCGGTTCCAGTAGCCCACCATGTTGCACGGCGCCTTGATCCACATCCGCCCCTCGCCGCCCGCCGGCACCTCGCGACCTTGATCGTCGCGAATCGACGCAACGAAACCCGGGCCAAGCAAACCGATCGAGCCGACCCGATTCGGCCCGGACGGCGGATTCATCGTCGCGATGCCGATCTCCGTCATGCCGTAGGTCTCCTCGATCTCGAAACCGGCCAGCTCGGTGAACTCGCGCTCCAATTCGCCGGACACCTTGTCGCCGCCGGAGATGCACAGCCGCAGCGAGCGAAAGTCGTCGCGCGCCGCGCCATGATCGCGGACCACGCTGAACAACGCCGACGGCAACATGCACAGCACGGTCGGCCGCGTCTCGCGCAGCAGCGGCAGCACTTCCGTGCCGTCGTACGTGCGAGCCACGTCCACTCGAGCCCCCGCCGCCAGCCCGGACAGCGACATCAGCGACGCCCCAATATGCGACGCCGAACAACCAGGCAGAAAAATATCGCCCGGCTTCAATTCCAATCCCGCCACGGCGCTCGCCACCATCCAGCCGTAGGTCTCGTGCGTGTGCGTGACGCCCTTCGGCTTCCCCGTGCTGCCCGACGTGAAATAAATGAACACCGGCGCGTCCGGCCGCGGCGTCTGCATTTCGATCGCCGGCGGATCGGATTGCAGAAACTCTTCCAAACTCGGCTGCCGGCCATCCGTCGCCCCAAACGCGATCCGCCCCAGTGGCAGCCGGCCCGCCAACTTGCTCTGGGCCAAATCGGCATCGCGCTCCGCGTGCGCGACAATCACCGTCGCGCCGCTCACTTCCAGCGCATGGTCGATCTCCGGCGCCTGATAGCGATAATTAAGCGGCGTCGCCACCAGCCCGGCCCGCATGCACGCCAGGTAGTGTACCAACAGGGCCCCGCGATTCGGCATCAGCGACGCCACGCGATCCCCCGGCTTCAATCCTATCCCCAGATAGTGCCCCGCCACCCGCCGCGACGCCGCCTCCAGCTCCCGCCACGTCCAGCGACTCTCGAACGACACCAGCGCCGGCTCGTCGGGATTCGCACGCAGGCCGGTTTCCAGCAGTCGAACCAGCTCAATCGGTCGTTCCAATCGCGGTCCAGAAATGGGCATCTCGCAACTCCTGAATGAGTACCAAGGAAGTCACAATTACACCCGCTCGCGATTTACCTTCCAACCCCAAACCGCCGCATACACCGCAGTCGGGTGGCTGGGGCAACGCCCCAGGGATAGTCGACGATCTGGGGCGTTGCCCCAGCCACCCATCGCTCACATCACACGGCCCACCCCTCACGCCGCGGCGGACGCAGCGCCCGGTTCGCCTCCGCGTCGCCCACGATCGTCCCCGCCACCGGGTCGTACTCGATCGCTCGCCCCAACTGCGTGCAGATGTTGCCCAACAGCAGCAGCTCCAGCACCGGCCCGGCGTAATCGAAGTTCGACAGCGGCTTCGGCCCGCGGCCCAGGCATGCGTCGACCCACTCGCGCTCGTGGCTGCCCGAGTGCGGCATCCGCTGCGGCCGGCCGCCCTGCTGCGGAAAGTCGGCCAGCGGCAACAGCGCGCACTCCGAGTTGTGCATGTTCGTGTGCACCATCCCCTTCGAGCCCACGACCAGGCTGCCCGACTCGCTCGCCCACCCGCTGCCCCAATCGAGCGAACGCCCTGCCTGCTTCGTAAGCGCGGCCAATATGCCTTTCCCTTCGAGGTCGGCCCGCTTGCCCTTGTACCAATTGATGCGGGCAGGCGGCCGCGACCCGCGCGCAGGAATATCGAACCGCACCACCTCCCACTGCGGAAACCGCGCGTCGGCCGGGCCCACCAGCGGCTCCGCCTCCGAGCACTCCGCCGTCACGCGAATCACCTGTGGTGAGCTCCGTCGATCCACCTGTGGTGAGCTCCGTCGAACCACCTGTGGTGAGCTCAGTCCTACCGCTTGTGGTGAGCCTTGTCGAACCACCTGTGGTGAGCTTGTCGAACCATCCCACAGCGTCCGCAGGCCGAGCGCGTTGAACGTCATGTGGCACGAGTGCGAGCCGCCCATCCCCAACATACCGGTCGCGAAATCGCGCCACCGCGCCCACCGCATGAATTCGTGATGATACGGCCGCTCGGCCGCCGGACCGAGATACAAATCCCAATCCAACCCGGAGGGCAGGGCGGTCGGATCGGCCGGCGGCGGAACCTCATCCCGCGGGTCGCGCCGATAGTCAGATAGGTACCACTGGTTGGCCTCGCGCACTTCGCCCACCGCGCCGTCCTCCACCAGCTCCAGCGTCCGCCGATACGAATCGGTCGCCAGCCCCTGGTTGCCCAACTGCGTCACCACGTCCGGATGCTGCGCCACCAGCGCCCGCAAGTCGCGGGCCTCGCCCACCTCCTGCGCGATCGGCTTCTCGCAGTACACGTGCTTGCCGCGACGAATGGCGGCCGACGAAATCGCCGCCTGCGAATGATGCGGCGTGGCAATAATCACCGCATCGATCTCGCGATCCATCTCATCGAGCAACTTGCGAAAGTCACGAAACGTCCGCACCCCCTCCGGCAACCGCCGCGCCTCGGCAATCCGCCGCTCATCCACATCGCACACTGCCACCAGGTTCTGCTCCAGCTGGGCCACCTTCCCAATGAACCCCCGCCCACGCTCCCCCACGCCAATGAGCGCCACATTCAACTTTTCATTGGCCTGATAACCCCGCGCAGACCGGCTATTCCCCAGCACCAGCCCACCAGCAACCCCAATCGTCGCCGCTTTCAAAAACCCGCGCCGATTCGTCCGCCGAGACATGGCTTGGCCTTTCAGAGACAAGGACAAAATCCAACTGCGCTGCCGGTGCGTAACTACCACTGATTCTAACGCTCCCAAATAGATGCCCCAAATATTCGGACTTCGATTTCGCGTAACCAAAGCGGCGAGTTTTAGTAAGCGCGATCGAATTTGGCGTTGTCCGAGTTCCGGAAATTCAGAACCTCCTGAGAACTTCATGATATATGCGAGTTCGCTAGCTTCCGGCGACGCAATAGTACTGACATTGACGCAGAAAAACCGGGCCTTCTAAATTGAGGTCCGACTTTGGCTCAGTTGGGTACTGAACGACCACCGGAGCGTGCTAATGACAATAACTTCATGCATGGTTGCATTGAATGCGGCGCTGGTATGCGCGGCGTTGCCGGTTGCATCTCTGGCCGGGGAGTTCGTTCGGGATCAATACTGGCCGGCCAATAGCGACGGAGTTGGCGAATTCAACGCCCAGACGCTGGCCACAATTATCGATGTTTCTGTGACCGGGAGGCTTGACCGAGTTGAGCTGTTTATGAATGCACGTCGGGAAGGTTTTGACACGCTTTGGCGTGTTGCCGACATGCGTTGGCAGATTCGGTCGGTGGAGAATGCTTTTCCCGCGCCGATCAGCATGCCGCCTTTAGCCACCGGAAAAATACCGGGCTCGGAATTTGTATATGAGCCCATGGTGAAAGGCATGGTCGTCGACGTTTCGCCGGCGAATTTGTATCTTCAAGCCGGCGATCAATTTGCATAAGTAATCACCGGCGGCTCCGGAGCGACTTATCGATGGCTGTCGTATCGCGGCCACGATGCGCCGCAGGCTCGCAGCTTTGGACTCTTTCCCACATTCTCTGGAAGCTACGAGGCCAAAAAAGGTGGGCCAAAAAAGGTGTCAGGAACCGTTTCGCAAACCTTTTCGCAATTTGCGGGTGTCATGTATCACACGTCGACGTGCTCTCCCAGCGATGGCGGATGGGTACGATCAGGACTTTCGTCACCCGGCCAAAAATAGTTGCTGCAGCTCCGCGCCGGTTGTGATACGGTCATCATGGCGGGCTATCGCGCTCGCACACAGCGCCCGCAACTCGCTTGCGCGGCGCTCACGCTCCTGCTGCGCGCACACCACAATGAACCAATGCGACCCTGACACCCGAAACCTGACACCCGACACCGACACCCGCAGTCCGCGCCACTCTCCCAGCTTGACCGCCGGGACGATGGCGACACCCCCATGCGCACGTGACCCCTTCGAAACTTTAACGACTTACGTCGACGCCTTCGTGACCCCTTCGCAAAAACAAGCCACTTTTTCGCGACTACGTTCCATCCCCCTGTCATCTTCAAAAATCCAAGCCACTTTTTGCGCAACCCAACACGCCGCTACGGTCTCGCGTCACCCACGCCCAACGACGAGTTTATGGGTGCCTGGGGTCGAGCGTCAGCGAGCCCCCAGTCTCATGCCGCTCGCAGCTTCCTTCCGCGCGGCCAAAAAAAGTTGCTGAGCCCGCACGACAAATCTGCTAACGTCAATTCGCCGCCAACCGGCTCCGCCAAGCGGACCGCAGACCAGACTAGGCGTTCCCAACACGCCTGCACGCTTTTTGACAATCCAAGCCTCCAGCCCGAACACGGAAGTCACGCGCCGCCAAAACGCGGCCAAGGGTCAAACTACACGATAGGCGACAGCAACGTGAAAATTGAAACAGTGCCCCCAACTGAGCCCGGCGGGACTCGAACCCACGACCTACGGATTAAAAGTCCGTTGCTCTACCAACTGAGCTACGAGCTCGAAACAAGACATTCTACTGCCAGTGTGCCGCTCAGCACAATTGGCCGTTCAGCCTGCCGCAGCGTACTCATCTCGCTCGGCGAAATGTTTTCCCTCTCGCAGACCGAGAGGAGTGCAGTGTTTTGAGTCATCGGTGCCACATACGGTGTTTGATTTTTTCGACAATCGCGGGCATACTCGTATTAACCTGCTCGCCACCCGCTACTCACCACTCGCGGCTCGACTGAGCTCGCCGAAGTCCACTTTCCACTCCGCCATGTCCGAACCAACACGACGACGTTTTCTGAAAGACACGGCCCTCGGGCTGACCGCGGCCACGCTGCTCGGCTCAGCAACGACGAAGTCGCGCGCAGCGAGCGCGTCGCAGCGCGTGCGAATTGGCGTCATCGGTTGCGGCAACCAGGGCACGAACCATCTCCGCTCGCTCGGCTCGCTGGAGAATGCACAAATCGTCGGCGTTTGCGACGTCGACGAAAAGCGGCTGGCAGACGCCCAAAAACTGGCCCCCGGCGCACAAGGCGTCACGGATCTCCGCCGCCTGCTCGACGACCGCACGATGGAAGCAGTCAGTATCGTCACTCCCGACCACTGGCACGTGCCGGCGGCCTTGCTCGCGCTCGAAGCCGGCAAGCACGTCTACGTCGAGAAACCCTGCTGCCACAATGTCCGCGAAGGCCAACTGCTTCGCGACGCCGTCGCGAAGAGCGATCGGGTCGTCGTGCACGGCACGCAGTCACGCTCCAACCCCGCCATCCGCCAGGCCATCCAGATGCTCCATGACGGCCTGATCGGCGACGTGCTCCTCGCCAAATGTTGGAACTGGCAGCAGCGAAAAAACATTGGCCACCTTGAACCGAGTGCGCCACCGTCCGGCGTCGATTACGACACCTGGGTCGGCCCGGCCGAGTGGATGCCGTTCCAGACCAACCGATTCCACTACGATTGGCACTGGTGGTACAACTTCGGCTGCGGCGACTTGGGCAACGACGGCATCCACGAGCTCGACTACGCCCTCTGGGGCCTCGGCGTGAAGACGCATCCAACGACGATCTCCGCCGCTGGTGGCAAATTCTTCTTCGACGACGACCAGCAGTTTCCCGATACGCAACAGATCACCTTCGAATTCGCGGGCAGCAGCAAACCGGGCGGCCGCCGCATGTTGATTTACGAACAACGGCTCTGGTCCACAACGTACCCCAACAACGTCGACAGCGGCGCCGAATTCTACGGCACGAAGGGCCGCATGTTCCTCAGTAAGCGCGGCAAATTCGAAGTCGTCGGCGAGCGCAACAAGCCGCTCGAAGCGAAGCTCGACCAGGAAATCCGCAGCGCGGGTCCCGCGAATTTCGTCAACTGGCTGGCCTGCATCCAATCCGGTGGCGCCCCGAACGCGAACATCGAAAACGCGGTCCGCACGGCCACGGCCGTCCACTTGGGCAACATTGCCACACGCCTGGGGCGCACGATCCAATTCGACCCGGCCGCGGAAAAAATCACTGGTGACGACGAAGCGAACGCGCTGCTCAATCGCCGCTACCGCGCCGACGGCCACTGGGCGATTCCAGCCGGTGCGTAGCGTTGGGTGGCACGCCCAGAGCGCCAAGCGATGACGATTGGTCGCCCCGAAGGGGCGCGCGTCAATAGCCAGGGGCGGAAGCCTTAGGTTTAGCCAACTTTTTTCCTTCGTCGCTCTGCTCTCGCGCCGGCGGCGAGTAATTGTAGGGCAGTCCAGCCTCGCCACAGTACTAACCAACCGGGAGGCTTGTCGGATTTTCGGTTTTGGT
>JBIOWO010000408.1:0-25213 GCA_044868555.1 Lacipirellulaceae bacterium
CGAGCGAGTGCTCGTGCTCGACGAAGGCAACGGCGCCCGGCAGATTCTCGGCAACGCCAAAGCGCCGATCCGCTCGGTCGTGGTGGGCGTTGTCGACTCGGTCGATCTGGCCTGACGGATCAGCCGCAGCGCGGCGACCGTTAATAGCCAGGGGCGCGAGCCCCTAGTTGTCGTATGCCAAGCGAGAATTGTAGCCCCAACGGGGCGAAAGTTACTGGCGCCCCGTTGGGGTTTTGTCATCCGTTTACCACCGATCCAGGGGCTCGCGCCCCTGGCTATTGACTGCCGGCCCGTTGGGCCTGCGTGAATGGCAAGCGGTTTACTATCGCTAAATCTGTGCGATAGATTGGCGGCGTAACCGACACGTCGATGACGCCGACGGTCATTCGGCTTCGGGAGTCTGAATTTCAAACCGACTCGCTGTCCAAACTTTCGGCCGGTTGCTTGTGGCCTTCTCACAGGATAAGGTACAAGTCTTACTGCTCGCCCCTCTCGGGATCGGACGCAATTTGATGTTGGCACTTTACGATCAGATTGAAGCGGCGGCCGCTGCCATCCAAGCCAAGTTTAAGGAGGCGCCCCACGCGGGCGTCATCCTGGGCACCGGTTTGGGCGGCCTGGTCGAGGAGATGGATATCGCCGCCACGCTCGACTACGGTGACATTCCAAACTTTCCGAAGTCAACGGCCACCAGCCATCGCGGCCGGCTGGTGTGCGGCCGGTTGGAAGGCGTGCCCGTCGTCGTGATGGAAGGCCGCTTCCATCAGTACGAAGGCTACCCGCTCCAGAAGATCACGCTGCCCGTGCGGGTGATGAAGCGGTTGGGGGCGAAGCTGTTGATCGTGTCGCAGGCGGTGGGCGGCCTCAACACCCGCTATCGGGCCGGCGAGATCATGATCATCGACGACCAGATCAACCTGATGGGCGACAACCCGCTGGTGGGCATCAACGACGATCGGCTCGGCCCGCGGTTCCCGGACATGTCGGCGCCGTACGATCCGGAACTCATCGACAAGGGCTTGGAGATTGCACGGCAGCAGAATTTCGTCGCGCATCGGGGGGTGACGGTGGCCGTGACGGGGCCCAACCTGGAAACGCGGGCCGAGTACCGGTTCCTGCGGGCAATTGGCGCCGACGTTGTCGGTATGTCGACCATTCCCGAGGCGATTGTGGCCGTGCATTGCGGGCTGCGGACGTTCGGCCTGGCGGTCGTCACGGACATGTGCTACCCCGACCATGCCGAGCCGGTGAACGTCGAGCAAATCATCGCCACGGCGAATTCGGCGGCGCCCAAGCTGCGGGCCCTGGTCTGCGGCGTGCTGAAGTATGACGCCGAGAAAGCCAGAAAGTAAATTCACCACGGAGGCACGGAGGATACGGAGAAGAACAGAAGGGCACCGCTAATGTTCGCTAATTGGCACGAATGCATTGCAGATGGTCGAATACTTTCTCTCATTAGCGTAAATTAGCGCTCATTAGCGGTTCTATTCTTTCCTCTGGTTTTCTCCGTGTCCTCCGTGCCTCTGTGGTTAATCCCCGGCTTGAAGGATTTCCAATTGTTGCACTTGGCGTCACAAATCGAAGAAGCGCAGTCTTGCATCCGTAGCAAGTGGCGCGGGCAGCCGAAAGTGGGCATCATTCTGGGCTCCGGGCTCGGGGCGGTCGGCGACGATATCGAACTTGAAAACGCTATTGATTATCATGATGTGCCGCATTTCTTGCGGTCGACGGCGGTGGGGCACAAAGGGAGGCTGCTGTGTGGACGGCTGGGCGGCGTGCCGGTTGTGGCCATGCAGGGGCGGTTCCATTGTTATGAGGGTTACTCGGCCGAGCGGGCCACGTTCCCGGTCCGCGTGATGAAGGCGCTGGGGATCGAGCTATTGGTCGTCTCGAACGCAGCGGGCGGCCTGAATCCGAACTTTGCCGCCGGCGACGTGATGGTCATCGACGACCACATCAACTTCTTGAATCGCAATCCATTGGTCGGCGTGAACGACGACCAGCTCGGACCGCGGTTTCCGGATATGGCGGCCCCGTACGATCGGCGGCTGGGCGACCAGGCGCTGGCCATTGCGCGGCGGGAGAATTTTGCTTGCCACCGGGGCGTGTACATCGCGATGCTCGGGCCGACGTACGAGACGCGGGCCGAAATCCGCATGCTGCGCGAGTTCGGCGACGCGGTCGGCATGTCGACCGTGCCCGAGGTGCTGGTGGCGACTCACGCGGGCATCCGCGTGCTGGGCCTGTCGACGATCACTAATGTTTGCTCGCCCGATATTCCGCACAAAACAACCGGCGAAGAAGTGGTTGCCACGGCGAACACCGCGAAGGACAAGCTGCGAGCGATCGTGGCGGGCGTTGTGGAGCAGGAATTTGGCACCGCTAATTAGCGCTAATGGGACGCTAATAAGAGAAATGCAAAGGTTTATCTTTCTTGAATTCATAAGCGTCAATTAGCGAACATTAGCGGTTTTTCCTGTTCCGATTCGGCCTATGAACGTCGTCCAGGTCATCTCGAAGAAGCGTGACGGCGGGGAGCTGACCGAGGATGAAATCGGTTCGCTTGTCGCCGGCTACGTCCGCGGCGACGTGCCCGATTACCAGATGGCCTCCTGGGCGATGGCCGTCTATCTGCGCGGCATGACAGTGGCCGAGATCGCGGCGCTCACCGAGCACATGCTGCATTCTGGCGTGACGTTCGAGTGGCCGGCGGGCGAATCGCCGAAGGTTGACAAGCATTCCACCGGCGGGATCGGCGACAAGGTCTCGCTGCCGCTCGCGCCGCTGCTGGCGTGTTGCGACTTGCAGGTGCCGATGATTTCGGGCCGTGGTTTGGGGGCGACGGGCGGGACGCTCGACAAGTTGGAAGCGATTCCCGGCTTCCGCACCAATCTCAGCACGGCCGAGATGCAGCAGGTGTGCCGCGACGTGGGCTGCGTGATCAGCGGGGCCACGGCCGACCTGGTGCCGGCCGACCGCAAGCTGTACGCGCTCCGCGACGTGACCGGCACCGTGCCGTCGATTCCATTGATTACTGCCAGCATCATGAGCAAGAAGCTGGCCGAGGGGCTAGACGCGCTGGTGCTGGACGTGAAACACGGCAGCGGGGCGTTCATGAAGACGCTCGACGATGCCCGCGCGCTGGCCCGGTCGATGGTCGATACAGGCCGGCGAATGGGAGTGCCGACCACGGCCTTGGTGACCGACATGAATCAACCGCTGGGGCGGATGGCGGGGAACGCGAACGAGGTGAACGAATCGGTGGCGGCGCTGAAGGGCGAAGGGCCGGCCGACTTGATGGAAGTGACGCTCGAGTTGGGGGCCGAGCTGTTGGTATTGGCAAAACGAGAATCGACGCTGGCGGCGGGCCGACATCGGCTGGAAAAGGCGATTTCATCCGGGGCCGGGTTGGAAAAATTTCGCGAGATGGTGGCCGCGCAAGGCGGCGACCTCGATGCGCCGCGGCCGGTGGCGCCGGGGCACGAAGTCGGCAGCCCGTGGGCCGGCGTGGTGTCGGCAATCGATACGGAGCGGTTGGGCTACGTGATTATCCATCTGGGCGGCGGGAGGAAGCAGCTGGGTGATAAGTTGGACTTGTCCGTCGGCCTGGAAATGCTGGTCCGCCTGGGCGACGCGGTCGAAGCGGGGCAGCCAGTGGCGCGGGTGTTTGCCCAGGCAGACGCGGTGAATCACATCAAGCGCGACTTGCTGGCAGCCATCACCATCGGCGACAATCCGGTCAATGCGCCGCCGCTCATTGTGGAGCGGATTGCGTAGTTGTGCGATGCCCGGTCGCGAACGCGCGGAGCAAGCTCCGCCGCTAAATATGAACAATTCTGAACGTGAAGAACTGATCCGCTCGGCGCTTGACGCGCAGCGGCGGGCTTATTGTCCGTATTCGAAATTTCAGGTGGGTGCGGCGCTGCGGACTGCGAGTGGCAAGATTTACCAGGGCTGCAACGTCGAAAACTCATCCTACGGCCTGACAAACTGTGCGGAGCGGGTTGCGGCCGGGGCGGCGGTGGCGGCGGGGGAGCAGGAGTTTACGGCGATCGCGGTGGCCAGCCGGGGCGGCGTGTCGCCATGCGGAGCCTGCCGGCAGTTCTTGGCCGAGTTTGCGCCCAATTTGTCGATCGTGATGGTCGACTCGCTCGATACGAACCGGGTCCACGAAGCGACGCTCGATCAACTGCTGCCAGGGCGATTCGAGTTCGACGGACCGACTTAGAGTTGGCCTACTTCAGCTTCGCTACCGTTTCGGCCAAGGCCTGGCCGATTTTCTCGACGGCGGCCTGCTGCCTGGCGTCCTTGAGGCGGCCGTCGTCCGTGAAGGCGTTGTGGGCCTCGCGGACGGCGATCTGGTCCGGCAACACGATGACGCCAATGTTGCCCAGGATCGAACGGACGTGGACCAGGCCGCGGAGGCCGCCGAGCCCGCCGGGCGATGCGCTGATCAGCGCCGCCACCTTGCCCTTGTATGCCGCGAGCGGGCCTTCGCTGGGCGCCTGGCGCGAGACCCAGTCGATCGAGTTTTTCCACAGCGGCGTGATCGAACTGTTGTACTCGGGACAGGCCATTAACAGGCCGTCGTGCTCCATGAATAGTTTCTTTAGCGCGACGGCGTTATTCGGCAGCCCCTGTTCGGCCTCCAGGTCCTGGTCCATGATCGGCAGCGGATAGTCCTTCAAGTCGATCAGCGTGACGTGCGCGCCGGCCTGTTCGGCGCCGTGTACGGCGATCTTGATGAGTCGCTTGTTGAACGAATCGCGGCGGGCGCTGCCGGCGAACGCGAGGATGCGGGGCGTGGGCATGGGCGGCACTCCTTATCCGATCATTGTGTGGCACGCCCAGAGCTTCCGGCGATGGGCGTGGCACGTCGGCAACCACATCCGACCACGCCCTTCGCCGGAGGCTCAGGGGCGTGCCACCCCACACGGACGCTACAGTGGTTGATCGGTCGCTGCGAATTCTTTGTGCTTGGCGATGTCGTCCGGCTCGAGCGCGGCGAGATAGGGCAGGTTGCGGTACATGTCCTCGTAGTCGAGGCCGTAGCCGACGACGAATTCGTCCGGGATGTCGAACGCGACGAAATCGGGCAGATAGGCGACTTCCTGCCGGCCATGCTTGCGCAACAGGACGGCCGAGCGGATGGACGTCGGCTCGAAGTCGCGCATCTTCTGCACGACTTGGGCCAGCGTGTGGCCCGTGTCGAAGATGTCGTCGACCAGCAGCACGTCGCGGCCGGAGATGTCCAGCATCAGTTCGGAGTTGATCACGAGCTCGCCGCGAGTGGTTGTAGCGCCGCGATAGCTGGAGGCCTGCAGCACGCCGACGCGCATCGGGAGGTCGATGAGCCGGATCAGGTCGGCCATCAGCACCACGCTGCCCGTGAGGACGCCCACGATTGTCAGTTGTCGATTCTCATAACAGCCGGCGACTTCATCGGCCATCCGGGTCACGCCGTCGTGTAACTCTTCCTTGCTGAGCAGGGTTTTCATCCGTCGAGTGCTCCTTGCGAAGTAATGGGGCAGCCGGCCGACGAGTCGGCGGCTTGGGATCAAACTCGTTAACTGAGCATGATATTGGCGACGCAGGCGTTAATCAGAGCGACGAGCGTGCCGCCAAGCATTGCCCGCAGGCCGAGCCGGGCCAGGTCGCCGCGGCGTTCCGGGGCGATGCCGCCGATTCCGCCCAATTGAATGCCGATCGAACTGAAGTTGGCGAAGCCGCACAGGGCGTAGGTCATGATCTGCCGCGTGCGCTCGGAAATCTCGACGGTGCTTCCTTCCTTCGACCATTCGGCCAGTCGCCCATAGGCGACGAATTCGTTGGCCCCCATTTTCAAACCGAGCAGCTCGCCCGCGCGCGAGCAGTCTTGCCAGGGAATTCCCAGGAGCCAGGCCACCGGCTTGAATATCATGCCCAATCCGGCTTCGAGTGACCAAACGTACTGCAGAGTTTCACCTTCGCCGGTCACATAGCCGAATTGGGCACCCACCCAACCGAGCAGCAGGTTGAAAAGCGCGATGAGTGCCAGGAACACGATCAACATGGCGCCGACGTTGAGGGCGAGTTGCAGGCCACCGACCGCGCCGTTGGCGATCGCTTCCAGGACGTTGGCACTGGGGTCCTTGATATCGATCTTCACGTGTCCCAAGGTTTTCGGCTCGTCGACTTCCGGTTGCAGAATCTTGGCGATCATGAGTCCGGCAGGCGCGGCCATCACCGACGCGGAGAGCAGGTGCTTGGCACTGATGCCCATGTCCACGTACGCGGCCAGCACGCCGCCGGCCATCGTCGCGAATCCGCCAATCATGATCGCATTCAACTCGGAAATCGTCATCGAAATAACGTACGGCCGGATGACGAGCGGCGCTTCGGTCTGCCCGACGAAGATATTGGCGGCGGCCGAGAGCGTTTCCGCCCCCGAGGTGCCGAGCGTGACTTGCATCAGCCGCGCGAACAAGCCGACGATGAACTGCATCACGCCGTAGTAGTAGAAAATCGACATGAACGCCGAGAAGAAGATAATCGTCGGCAGCACCTTGAAGGCGAAGAAGTGCTCGGTGAATGCATCGCCGAACACGAACAACGAACCCGCGCTGACGCAATCGAGCAGCCGGTTGAAGGCGAAGTCGACGGCGTCGAATGCCATGCTGCCGTAAGTGGTTTGCAGGATGAACGCCGCGAAGCAAAACTGCAGCAGCAGACCGCCCAGGATGATCCGCGGGCTCACGCGCCGCTTGTGGGAGCTCATCAGCCAGGCCAGGCTGAGAAAGACGAGGATGCCGAGAACGCTGATGAGTCGGTGCATTCGACGCAGGTGAGTAGATAAGAAGGTAAAGGTATAAGTCGAGTCGCCTGCTCACTCATCAGGTATTAAAAATTCGGTCGCCTGCGTCGCCCAAGCCCGGGACGATGTACTTGCGGTCGTTAAGGATGGGGTCGATCTGGCAGACGTAGATTTGTGATTCCGGGAATTCCGTTTCGACCAGTTTGATGCCTTCCTCCGAGGCAATCAGCGCGAGCAGCTTCACGTGGGGCACGCCCCATTCGCGGAGCGCGGTGAGCGCGGCGGCAGCGGAGCCGCCGGTGGCGAGCATCGGGTCGAGCACGAGGGCCACGTCGACCGGCCGCTCGGGCGGCAATTTAGAATAGTATTTGACGGGCGTCGCCGTTTCCTCGTCGCGGTAGAGACCCAGGTGCCAGACTTCGGCGGTTGGGATCAATTCGAGCACCGGGTCGACCATCGCCAGCCCGGCCCGCAGGATCGGGATCAGGCCGATCCGCTCGGTGAGCCGGCGGCCCTCGGCCTTGGCGAGCGGCGTCTCGACGGTGACCGCATCCGCGCGGAGGTCTTTGGTCGCTTCGTAGGCCAACAGCGACGCGAGCCGGTTCACCATTTGGCGGAACTCGGTGGGCGGAGTCGACTTGTCGCGCAGCCGCGTAACGTGGCACGCGATGAGCGGATGCTGGACTTCGAAGACGCCACTCATAAAGGCCTCGGCCGGTCGTCGGGCGGCAGGAGCCTGCGTCGCCAACGTTGCGGGCATGGGTACACCCTTTCGACGTGTTAAGTATTTAGCCGACCCATCTTGGGTCGGTGGAGCGCTCGTTGGTTTGCCACGCCGCCGGCCAAGATGGCCGGGCTATCTGCCGCTCATTCTAACTGCGGCGCGGCGGCGTGAGAAGAATCGACGCCCCGACACGTGCGGATTTTTCGCGCGACTCGGGCCACACGGCGAACGAATCCGGCGTTACAATGGCCCTAATCCGACAAGTTTTTCAGGATTGTCCATCTGCTGAGGGAAACCGCCATGCCGCGCTTTTCGTGCAACGCTTTTTTCACTTTGGTCGCTGTTATGGGCGTGGCGGCGGCCGGCGGGGCTGCGGCGCAAGACGCCGGAGTGCGGGTGGCCACCTACAATTCGTCGCTGTTTCGCGATCGGGCTGGGCAACTCGTCGGCGAATTGGAAGGGGGAAAGAACGAACAGGCCCGGCACATCGCCGAGGTGATCCAGCGGGTGCGGCCCGAAATCATGCTGGTCAATGAATTCGACTACGATGCGGAAGGCCGGGCTGCCGCGGCGTTCATCAAGGAATACCTGGCGGTCGGGCAGAACGGTTGCGCGCCGATCGAGTTTCCGTACCACTTCATTGGCCCGGTGAACACGGGCCGGCCGAGCGGCCGCGATCTGAGCAAGAACGGGCGGACCGGTGAGCCGCAGGACGCGATCGGCTTCGGCCGGCACGAGGGGGAGTACGGGATGCTGGTGCTGTCGAAGTATCCGATCGATACGGCCCACGTGCGGACGTTCCAAAAGTTCTTGTGGCGCGACATGCCGGACGCGATGCTGCCGATTGTTCCAAAAACTGGCCTGCCGTTTTATGACAACGACGACCTGGCCGTACTACGACTTTCATCCAAGAGTCTATTCGATGTGCCGATCGAGGTGCCGGCGAAGGGGGATGCCAGGCCGTTCGTGCTGCATCTGTTGGCTTCGCATCCGACGCCGCCCGTGTTCGACGGGCCGGAGGACCGCAACGGCCGGCGCAATCACGATGAGGTGCGGCTGCTGGCCGACTTGATTGATCCGACGAAGGGAGCGTACCTGGTCGATGACGCAGGCAAGAAAGGCGCATTGCAGGCGGACGCCTTGTTCGTCATCGTCGGCGATTTGAATTGCGACCCGGTCGACGGCGACGGCGTGCCGGGGACGATGGATCAACTTCTGAAGCACGCGCGGGTCAATTCCTCATTTACGCCCTCGAGCATCGGCGGCCAGATGGCGACCGAACGGCGGAATGATTCGCAGTCGGCGGGCCGCGGCGATCCGTCCCACGACACGTCGAATTTCGGCGACTTTCAGAATCTGCGGATCGACTACGCCCTGCCGTCGCAGGGATTGAAAGTGCTCGACGGCGGCGTTTTCTGGCCGGCCCCCGGCGAGCCGGGCAGCGAGGCGATCACCGCCACCGACCATCGTTCGGTGTGGATCGATGTGCGACCGGAATAGCAAAGTACTCCTCTCGCTCCGCGAGAGGGAATTCATCTCGCGGAGCGAGATGAGTACGCTAGAGTTGGCAGTGTTTGAGCATCTCTTCGGCCGACGATACGTAGCTCGTGTAGAACGGGCCGAATTCGGCGTAGCGGGCCGAGGCTTCGTCGAACCGCATCTTGTAGACGATTTCTTTGAGATACTCCGGGCTGGCGGCCCACAGCGTAACGCCCCACTCCCAATCTTCCAGGCCGACGCCGACCGTGATCAGCTGCGACACGCGGCCGGCGAAGGCCATGCCGCTGCGGGCGTGCTCGATCATGAGGTGGCTGCGATCCTCTTTGGATAGTGTGAACCAGTTCTCGCCAACTTTGCGCTTCTTATTCATTGGATAGAAACACATGGCGCGGAACGTCGGGAAGTCGGGCGTGAGCCGCTGACGGTTCATTTCCACGAGCCGATCGGCGTAGCCTTTGACGCGGGCGGCGAACTCGGCCGTGTTGCGGTCCATGCCCTCGGCGGCGAGCCGGTCGGCGAATTGCTCGGCCGACTGGACGTATTCGCTGATCTCGGTCATGGAAATGAACGAGTAGCGAGGCACGAGCGCGGGGCCGAGCGTGCCCGCCATCAGCCGTTGATGAACGCGGTCGATCTTGAGGGGATCGGGATCGAGCAGCATCAGGCCGAAGTCGGCCTTTTGGCCGCTGACGATCGACGATTGCATCCGGAGGGGCGCGTCGGGCCCGGTGGGGTCAAGTGCCGCAATGATTTCTCGGCAGCCGGCCGCGCGAGCGGTGTCCGAAAGCTGCGCCAGTGCCGGGCGATCGAACGAGTAATAGAGATGGCTGCAATGCCAACCGCCGCCAGCGGGCGTCAATGTGTGGGGGACCGATTCCGTGGGAGAAGTGTGAGCGGGACGTGACATGACGAAGGCGGAAGAACGTCAGGAAGTCGTAGGTCATGCAATTCTAGTGCAGTGGTGAGGAGAGGGGTAGCGCCTGTGAAAGATTAGGGTCACTGCCAAGTCAACTGCGCACAGCACATGGCGGATGCGCTACAATTAGGGTCCAAGATTTGAATTAGCACCTGCCCAAAGTTGTTCATAAGCTGGCCGCACGGAATCATCTAACCTGGCACCAAACTCCAATGGCAGGTGGAGGGTCTTGATGAGTTCTTGTACATCGCCCAAATCCTTTTGCCGATCCGCTGATTTTCCAGAGGCAAGTTTCAGCTCTACGAGTTTATCGATGGCAACGACCCGCACGCCGTCGATGGCAACCGCCGCATCGAGTGGAACAGGGAATTGGATCGGACCTGGCTTTCCGTTACCAGGATATTGCCCACTGACAAGAAAATCGATCCGTACACCAGTTTCTGCGTCACGAAGATTCTTGCTGGCGGCAAATGGGCGGACATAGCCAAGTCCGTCCAACTCTTGATGCAGCTTGGCAAGTCCGTCCGACGTCACCAGCACATCGACATCTTCGGTGTAGCGACGAAAACCGTGCAAAAACAGCGCCATGCCCCCGGCGACTGCATAATCTACGCCGATTTCGTCAAGTCGCTTCGCGATCCGTTGAAGAGTCTTCTGAACCGCCCCGCCTCCTTGAAAGAACATATCTCCCTCGCGCAAGGCTAGTTGAAGATCGGCGTCGAGAAGTTGTTCATACATCTGCATCGCGTAATCCGTCTCCGATATTCTAAATCCGCCCGCCTTGAAAAGTAAACGTCTCGATGACCGGACATCAGCTCAATACTTCGCAAAAATCGCCGACCAATCGCAGCAGCACTTCGCGCGTGACCGTGGCCGGGATTAGCTGGCGGGTGGCGCCGTTTTCCTTGCGGTAGCGGACCAGCGCGATTTCGCCACCGCGGCGGACCAGCAGCTCGTAGTAGCTGCGGCCGTCGTCATCCTTCTGCGGCGGGTTGCTGCGCATTTGCACGACGCACTCCTGGGCGTCGAGCTCGATCGGGCTGATCGGCTCCAGCAGGTACGTGAGCCGGTCGGCGAGCGACTTTGAAATCCGCTGAAGGTCGGCCGCCGTGGCGCCGGCCAATTCGGACGTGGCTAGCTCGAGCCGTTGGAAAGAAATGGCGAGCGACGTGCGCTCCATGGTGTCGCACGTGATTCGCCGCGCACCGGCTTCGACGGCCACCGTGGCCGCTCCGCCGCTGCCAAATTTCGACAATTCCTGTTCAAACTGCGCTTGGAGTTTCATATATGGGCCCCCTCCGCGAGTTCTATCGGTTCTCCCTTCTCGATCTGGTGCTCCGCTCCGTCGTACGACATGACCGTGCGCGAGTCCTCGAGCACGGTTTCCAAATGCACCGGCCGCTTCCACAAACGCTGCACGTTGTAAAGCGTGTCTTTGGCATAGTCCAGTTGCAACTCGACGCCGGTGTACGTGTGTGCGAGGTATAGCTCGCCGCGGTTCTTGTAGTTGCCGTCTCGGACGACGATCAGCGGCCGGCCCAGGTTGGTGAGGCTGGCCAGCAACTGCCGCTTGACCTTGGGGAACTCGCGGGACTCAATTTCATAGTACTCAGTACTTTCATTATAGCCAAACTTGAACATCTTTTGTTCGCGGACGAAGTCGAGGGTCAGGAATTCGTCGATGAACGTGAGATCGTTGTGAATCCGGCGGACCTCGAAGATCTTCTCGCGGCCCAGGCCGGCGTCGGTGTTCCAGTTGTGGCGGGTGCGGTAGTCGTCGCAGTCGTCGTAGTCCTTGCCGAACGCCCCCCGGTTCCAGCGATCCTCGATATCGCGGAACAGCTCGATGCCGAGCTTGTACGGGTTGAGGCTGGTCTGCGAGCTGGCCATCGTGCCGCTGTGGTGGTCGCAGTAGTTGATGATATCGCCGGGCGCGAGGCCCTGGCGGGTCATGATCGTCGAGTGCCAGTAGCTGGCCCAGCCCTCGTTCATGATCTTGGTTTGGGCCTGGGGAGCGAAATAGTAGGCCTCGTCGCGGATAATGGTCAGCACGTCGGCCTGCCAGGCGTCGAGCGGCGCGTGCTCCAGCAGGAACAGTAGCAGGTCGCGCTCCGGCCGTTCGGGGAATGACTTCTCCTTGCGTCGCTCTTCCTCCTGCCGCTTTGCTTCTGCCGCCATTTTATCGCGCGGGTTGATGAACGAGTCCATGTAATTCTTCGCTCGGAACCGCGAAGGGCCGTGATCGTCGTCGCCGTTTTGTTTCTCGGCGCTGCCGAACTCGTAGCGGCTTTTTTCCTCGCGGCGGCGGATGAAGGGCGAATGAATGTCGATCTGGTCCTCGATGCTCAGGCAGGCGTCGATGAATTCCTCGACCTCCTCGACACCCACTTCGTCCATGTACCGCCGAACGCGATTGCCGTGATTGGCCATCTCGTCCATCATCTTGCGGCTGGTGCGGCTGAACCAGAAATTGTTCTTGAAGAAATCGCAATGGCCGTAGACGTGGGCCATCACCAGCTTCTGGTCGACCAGCTCGTTGCTCTTCATGAGGTAGGCGTAGCAGGGATCGTTGTTGATGACCATCTCGTAGATCTTCTGCAGGCCGTGATGGTACCCTTTGCCCAGCCGCTCGTACTCCATGCCGAACCGCCAGTGAGGATAGCGGACGGGGAAGCCACCCTTGGCGGCGATGGCGTTGAGTTGGTCGGCGTCGATGTATTCGAAGATGGTCGGGTAGAAGTCGAGCCCGTAGCCGCGCGCGTAACCTTCCATCTCGCGCTGGATAGCGACCAGTTCGGCAGGCAGATTGGAGGTTTCGACGGAGGCCATGAAGTAGAGGTCAGGGGTCGGAGGCTGGAGGTCAGACGGCCGCTTCGACTTGGAAGCGTGTGGTGGTCAGACTGCGGATCACGTCGTACAAGCGGGGCAATTCGCGTGCGATTTGGCGGCGGGCCGTTTGGATCGCCTGGTCGGCGTCGTGGGCGCGAACTTGCACTTCCCAGTGGCCTACGCGGACGTGGAATGTTCTTAGTGGTTGATGATTGGTCGACATAGTGGGGAATCCGTGAGGAGTTGAATCGCCTGTTTGGTTATGATTGTTCGGAGCCAAACCGCAAGCGGGTTACCGTCCCCTCCCGAGGAAGGTTTTGATTGATTCGTAAATCGCTTCCTTGTCCTCGATTTCCGAGAGGATGAGCGACTCGTGGCGTTCGCCGAAGCGGCCTTGCAGGTAGCCGAGGAACTCGCCGCTGCCGTACGGGCTCTCGACCTGTCCGTAGCAGAACAGGTTGGCAATTGGCAGCAGCCGCTCGCCGAGCACCTTGAACGACTCTTCGTTGTCCTCGCCCCAGTTATCGCCGTCGGAGAATTGGAAGCAATAAATGTTCCATTCCGAGGGCGGGAACTGCTCTTCGATCAGGTTGGCGCATGCTTTGTATGCCGAGCTGATCCGTGTGCCGCCGCTTTCGCGGGTGTGATAGAACGTGTGCTCGTCGACCTCCTTGGCGACTGCGTCGTGAATGATGTAGCGGGTCTCGATGCCCTTGTATTGGCTGGCCAACCAGGTGTCGATCCAGAAGGCCTCGGTCCGCACGATCTCCTTCTGCTCGTCGGTCATCGAGCCGGAGACGTCCATCATGTAAACCACCACGGCGTTGACCTGCGGATGTTCGACGGTGGTCCAGGAGCGGTATTGCTTGTCGGCACGGATGGGGATCACCCGTGGCTCTTCCGGTTCGTAGACGCCCGTGCTGATCTGCCGCCGCAGGGCCTTCAAATAAGTCCGCTTGAAGTGGCGGAGCGATTCGGGGCCGGTTTGACGGATCGTGTTGTACTTGTTTTTCTCCTGGACAATTTGAGCCTGGCCTTTGGGCTGGATGTTGGGCAGCTCCAGCTCTTCACCGAGGATAGCGGCCAGCTCTTCCAGCGAGATATCGACTTCCAGGAGATGGCCGCCGCCGGGATCGCTGCCGGCCTTGCCGCTGCCGTCTTGCGGCTCGCCGCCCTTGGCGATGGGCGTGCCCTCTTCGCCATCCCCCTGGCCGACGCCGCCCGCGCCGTTGTCGCCGAAGCGGAAGTGGGGCACATCGAGCTGCGGCACGGGGATGCTGACGAGATCGCGACCCTTGCGGCCGATCATCTCGCCGTGCGTCACGTATTTACGCAGATTTTTTCGGATCCGGCCGCGTACGATCTGCCGAAAGCGGCGTTGATCCCGTTCGATTTTCATCACCATCGCACCAACCTCGCGATCATTCGTCGAGGTCTCATCTGGATGCCAGTCTGCACAGGGCTGGTGCTGCCGGCATCCATGCCGGTTGGTTGGTAGGTGAGTAAGTGAGTAAGTGAGTAGGTAAACAAATTCGTCCGCACCTACTCACTTACTCACTTACTCACCTACTCACCCATTACTTACTCTCTTTCGTATCTCCACGCGCGAAAATGCTGGCCACGTAGTTGAGCACGTCCGTTGCGCTCTCGTCGTCGTATCCGTAGTCGCGTATCAGCCGGCCTTTCACGACGTCGATCTTCTTTTGCGTTTCGGCGTCCACGACGTTGGACACCAGGCTCGTGAGCTTGATCGAGTCCTTCTGATCCTCGAACAGTTTCAGCTCGAGCGCCTTGTAGAGCCGCTCATTCGTTTTGTAGTCGAATGTCTTGCCGTCGATCGACAGGGCCCCGATGTAGTTCATGATTTCGCGGCGGAAGTCGTCTTTGCGGCTTTCGGGGATGTCGATTTTCTCCTCGATCGACCGCATCAGCCGCTCGTCCGGGTCGTCGCTCTTGCCGGTGTAGCGGTTCTTGACCTTTTCCTTCTGCGTGTAGGCCTTGACGTTATCGATGTAATTGCCGCACAACCGCTTGAGGGCGTCCTCGTCGGCCGCAATGGCCCGCTGGACTTCGTTCTTCACGACGTTCTCGTACTCCTCCTTCACGACGCCCAACAGGTCGCGGTATTCCTGCTTGGTCTCCTCGTTCGTGATCAGGCTGTGGTGCTTGAGGCCGGACTCCAGCTCGTTGAGCACCATGAACGGGTTGATGCTCTTGGAATCGGGATGGGCCACGAGAGCGTTGGAGATCTTGTCCTGCACGTAGCGGGGCGAGATGCCGATCATGCCTTCCTGGGCCGACTGATCGCGGAGCTCCTTGATGTTCTCATCGGTGAAGCCAGGGAGCGTCTTGCCGTTGTAGAGCTTGAGCTTCTGCAAGCGCGACAGGCCGGCGTGCTTGGGCTCCTCGAGCCGGGTGAGCACGGCCCACATGGCGGCCATCTCGATCGTGTGCGGGGCGATGTGCTTGCCGCGCACCGTGCGCTTGTTGTAATCCTTTTCGTAGATCTTCACTTCGTTCGCCAGCGTCGTGACGTACGGCACGTCGATCTTCACCGTGCGGTCGCGGAGCGCTTCCATAAACTCGTTGTTCTGCAGCCGGCGATATTCGGGCTCGTTGGTGTGGCCGATGATCACCTCGTCGATGTCGGTCTGGGCGAACTTTTTGGGCTTGATGCGATGTTCCTGGCTCGCGCCCAACAGGTCGTAGAGGAACGCCACGTCGAGCTTCAGAACTTCGACGAACTCGATCAGGCCGCGGTTGGCGATGTTGAATTCGCCGTCGAAATTGAACGCCCGCGGGTCGCTGTCGCTGCCGTACTCGGCGATCTTGCGATAATTGATATCGCCGGTGAGCTCGGTCGCGTCCTGGTTCTTTTCGTCCTTGGGTTGGAACGTTCCGATGCCGAGGCGATCCTTCTCGCTGAGGATGACGCGCTTGACGCGGACGTCCTGGATGAGCTTGGTCCAGTCGCCGTCGTACTTCTTCAGCCGCTGGTAGTACATGAAGCGGCAGAACGGATCGAGCTCGCCCTCGATGTGGACGCGGGCGTGGTCCTCGCCGCGACCTTGGTTGAGATTGGCCTCGACGTCCGGCCGGAAACGGTGCGGGAAGAGGTGGAGCGGCTCCTCGTTCATCGGGCACCAGTGGATGGCGTCCGAATTCGTGGGATCGTTTTCGTCAGCCCAGCCGAGCGTGTAGAGCGCGCCGTCGTCGGTGGCCGAATAGCGCTCCAGGCCCTTTTTCAACAGGCGAACGATGGTGCTTTTGCTGCTGCCGACGGGACCGTGCAGGAGGAGCACGCGGCGCTCGATGCCAAAGCCGGCCGCCGCGCTCTTGAGCACGTTCACCAGATGATTGAGCGGGCCTTCGAGACCATAGACGGCGTCGCGGCCGTCGTGGTCGGGGTCGTCAAAGAAGCGGTAGTGAGTATGCTTCTCGCGACCGGTCTCGGTCACGTCGACCCCGTACGACAAGATCATGTCGTAGATGCGCTGGTAGGCAGTTCGCGTGACCTCGGGGTGGTCGCGAACGATATCAAGGTACTCGGCGAACGTTCCCACCCAGTTCTTGCGGCGGAATTGGTCGCAGTCTTGACGTTGGGCAACTAGGGCAATGATTTCCCGTCCGTCGCTCATCACGGTTCTCCTGTGAGCGACTCCGATCGCGCCGGAGCATGGTCCGTCGGAGCATCATTCGCATAGGACACGAGTCGACGAATTCGATTCGTCGTCACGCGCCCTATCGCGTGCTACCGTACGATCCCAACATGCTAAGGACGAGTGGCTTCCTTTCCTGTTCTTCCGGCGGGCGATCGACGTCGCCAAACTACCTTGGGGTTGTACTTCGTATCGCTCGATGCTTGATCTCGGCGCGGCGTGCGTACAGTTCGTGCGCCCTGCTGTTGCGCTGCGCGCAGCAACCATTGCGACTTCGAACTTGGGGAACCCTTGGGCAACGCGCATCACAACGCGGAACCAAGTCATGCACATCGCGCAGGGCGACACCGGGCGGACTTTTACCCGAAATGACCTCTGCGTGCCAAGAGAAAGTTGGCCGCGATGCGCACAACCGGCCAGACGTAGGATGTTGTTCCAACGCGTGCCAGGTCGCACACCGTTAGAGATTGGCAAAGAGCGGTTGATAAGGTGGTGGTGTGTCGGTCGAGCCGCTCGCTCGACCGCGACCCGTCGTAGGCCCGTGTCGCACCTCTTCTTTTACTAGTATCGGTTGAATTTACTGGTTGGGCAACATGGATTGTGTGAAGTGGGCCGGAAACGAGGAGGGCGCGGCGACTGCCGATGCGCGACGTAACATGCCTGTGCACAAGCAGTTACGACGCGAATCCGTAGCGAAATTCGTGGCCGATTCGTTTTCCGCGAATTACGTCGGAAAACTGTTAAGTCCGTCGCGTGCGGCGCGGCTATTGGCCGTTCTGCGGATTGTTGGGCCGCCGGCCTCCACGCGAGCGGCCGCCGCGGGAGGAGCCTCCTCGCGAAGAGCCGCCGCGCGACGAGCCGCCGCGCCGCCCGGATTGCGAGGATCGAGGACGCTGGGAGCGCGACTGCAAGTTCGAGTCCACGATCATGCCGATCGCTTCGTCCCAGGACGGAATGCTGCGATGGCCGTGGACGTCGGCGGAACGGTCCGCGGACTCGCCTTCCGCGCCATCGCCCAGGTCGTCGTCGGCGTCGTACTCGATCCCGTTGCTATCGGTGCGGCCGGCGCCGACTTCGACGTCGTCCTGCTCGACGCCCAAATCGTCGAAGTCGTCGTCATGACTGGGACTGCTGAGAATTCGTTCTGATGCATCGGGACTACGTCGGCCCGACGGTCGACGCTCGCCGCGCTCGCCTTCCCGCCCACCGCGTCCACCACGTCCACGGCGGCGGCGCCGCGGGCGGCCGCGGCCGCGCTGCTCATCCTCTTCGGAACGGACCGACTCATTGCCGGTTTCGATGTCCGTTTCCATTTCGGCGGCAGCCCGTTCGGCTGCGGAAGGCGGAGTTGCGCGCAGCTCATCTTCCGTGGGCGACCAGGATGTCTCGCGCTCCGGAATGGTCTCGGCAATGCTTTCCGCGACTTCCATGTGATCGGCGTCGTCGGCCTGATCGGTCAATTTCGCGGCCTGCTCGGCCGGTGAACCGAAGATCTTGTGCCACAGGCTGACGCCGGCACTTGGTTTGGGCGGCGCCTCGGCGGCCGGCGGCGCCGGCGGCTTGGGCGCCGGCCGGACTTCGTTGACGATCGACTCTTCTACTTCCGAGACGCGCTCGTCAATCTCATCCACCTCGAAAAACGTGGGTTGAGACTCGCGCCGTTCTGGCGGGCGTTCTTGTGTGCGCTCGTCGAGATGGTGATCTCTGCGCGGGCGATCGCCGCGATCGCGCTCACCGCGTTCACCTTGCGGGCGATCCGATTGGGCACGCTGCTCGCGGTCCGGCTGGGCGTTGCGATCTCGTCGGCCCCGGCCGCCTCGGCCTCGGCCGCCGCGCCGACCTCGGCCACCTCTTTCCCGGTTACCTTCGCTGCGGCCACCGCCGTCCCCACGGTCCGCTTCGCCGCGGCCACCTTCCGCTCGGTCGGCTTCGCCACGGTCTGTCTGTTCGTCGCCTTGTTGATCCCGTTGGCCGCGCCCCTGACCGCGTCCGCGATTATGTTCGCCGCGGTCCGTGTGCTCTCGATCACGGCGTGGGCGCTGTTCACGTGGCCGATCGTCGCCGCGACGTTCTTCCCGTGGTCGGTCCTCGCGGGCACGCTCCACACGAGCCGCGGGCGGAGGCGAAATTCGCTCGGCTGGTGGTGACGTCGGGCGCGGTGGCTCCGGTGCGGGCGGTTCCTCGACGGGCGGCAGGCCGAGCTCGACGTTGAGCTGACTCCAATTCGCGGCCCGCTTGGGCGGCGCCGGACGTGGCTTGTCGGCCGCACGCTTGGGTGAATACGATTCATGCGCCGCATCGGTGGATGCGGGCGGTGGGGACGGCGGCACGTCGGGGCGGATTTCCGCGCCCAGCTCGCGAGCCAGGTCGTCCCATTTCGACTTACTTTCCTGGTTTTCCATGTTCCATCGCAATGTGAGTGTATTTGTTCGGCCAGCCGGCAGTCGCAATGCCGCTGCCCTTGCCAATTGGTTGGAGAACGCCACAGTATAAGGGTTTTCGCGGCGGCCGGGTAGGCGTGGTGTCGGGCCGCGGCGGCGACGATTCGTGTACCATAGGCTTCCAATGCAGGTTTAGACCACGGATTGCACGGATAACACCGATGCGGCTCGCACGCCCAATCTTAACTGTGATATCCGTGAAATCCGTGGTTCCTCTGATTCCGCTGCCCGATCATGCGCTAAAGCAGGCCAAGGTACTCCAGATACATGTCCAACCAGCAAAAAGTCGACGTGAGCACTGCCGAGTTTCCCATCGTCGAGGAAATCGAGATTTCCGGGCACATCATCGACAGCCTCATCCTGCCGAAGGTCTTGGATTCGATCACGGCCGGCGGCGGGAAGTTTCGCATCGCCCAGGTCACCATCGGCCAGGCCCGGCACGACCCGAGCTATGCCGTAATCGAAGTCCGCGCGCGGACCGAAGAGGTGATGCAGCGGATCCTGTCGCACATTGCCGATCACGGCGCGGTGCCGACTACCAAGCAGGATTGTCGGCTGATGGCGGCGGACATGGACGGGGCGTTTCCCGAGGGTTTTTACAGCACGACCAATCAGCGGACCGAAGTACGGCTGGACGGGCACTGGATCGAAGTTGCCGATCAGGAAATGGACTGTGGCGTGGTCGTGGAACGTAGTCGCGTTTCTCCGAAACGCGATTCCGAACCCGAGTCTCGGAGAGACTCGGCTACATCCGCCCGCTGCATTCCGATGCTCGAAGTGCGACGTGGGATGGCGATCGTTACCGGTCACGCGGGCGTGCGTGTGGTTCCGCTGGAGCGGGCGACCGTGCGCGATGAGTTCACGTTCATGTCGAGCGGCGTGTCGACCGAGAAGCCCAAGGGGGCGCTGGTCCGGGAGATTGCCCGCGACCTGGTGACCAATCGCCGCGACGGTGGGAAGACGCTGGTGGTGGGCGGGCCGGCGATTGTGCACACCGGCAGCGGGCCGCTGTTGGAGCGGTTGATTCGCGATGGCTACGTCAACAAGCTGTTTGCCGGCAACGCGTTGGCGACGCACGACATCGAGCAGTCGCTCTTCGGCACGAGCCTGGGTGTCCATCTGGCCGACGCCAGCAACGCCGACGCGGGACACGAGCATCATCTGCGGGCGATCAACCGCATTCGGCGGTGCGGCTCGATTCGCGAGGCGGTGGAGCAGGGCGTCCTGAAATCGGGGATTATGTATGAGTGCGTGAAGCACGAAGTGGACTACGTGCTGGCCGGCAGCATCCGCGACGACGGTCCGCTGCCGGACGTGATCACCGACGCGCTCGAAGCCCAGCGGCAGATGCGCGAGCGGATTCGCGACGTCACGTTCTGCCTGATGATCGCCACGATGCTGCACTCGGTGGCGGTCGGCAATTTGTTGCCGGCATGGGTAAAGGTGGTCTGCGTCGACATCAATCCGTCGACCGTCATCAAGCTGAGCGATCGCGGCAGTTGGCAAACGGTCGGCATCGTAACCGACGTGGAGCCGTTCCTGCGGGCGGTGGTGCAGGAGGTGAGGATGCAGGAGGCAGGGGGCGGGGAGCAGGGAGCAATGCCATGAGCAAAGCTCCCGAGCATCCAGCATCCCGCATCCCACATCCTTCGGCTCACATCCTGATGTGCCCGCCGGATTTCTACGGCATCCACTACGAAATCAATCCGTGGATGAATCTTGAGCGTCAGGCGGAGCATTCCATCGCCGTCGATCAGTGGTGGCAACTCTATGATCACATCTGTGGAGAAGCGGGCGCAGAGGTCTCGCTTTTGGAGCCTGTTGATGGATTGCCCGATCTCGTTTTTACTGCTAACGCCGCAATGATCTTTCGGGATAAGGCGTTGTTATCGCGGTTCAAGCATCCGCAGCGGCAGGGCGAGGAGCCGTACAATCGTGCGTGGCTGGCAGCGAACGGATTTGAAGTCGTCGACGTGCCGCAGAATTTCAGCTTCGAAGGGGCAGGCGACGCGCTATTCTGCGGCGATACGCTGTACGCCGGCTACCGCATGCGAAGCGACGCGGCCGGGCACCAGGAAATTGGCCGCATGATCGGCTGCCGCGTGATTCCAGTTGAGCTGGTGGATGCGCGTTACTACCATCTCGATACTTGTTTCTGCCCACTCGGTGACGGAGAAGCGATATGGTATCCACCCGCATTTGACGACTACGGCCAGCGGGCGATCCGGGAACATGTGAAAACTCTGATCGACGTAGAAAAGTCGGAGGCGGAGAGTTTTTCGTGCAACGCCGTAGTGATTGGCAAAATGGTCATCACCAACACGGGCTGCGAGAATCTGCACGCGGCATTGTCGGAGCGCGGCTACCATCCAGTCGCCACTCCGCTCGGCGAATTCGTGAAAGCGGGCGGCAGCGCGAAGTGTCTCACGTTGCGTCTGGACGGCGAAGAAGCGGCGGCGTGGAAAGCGGAGTAATAATTTGCCGCCCGATGCCGGCTGGAAAGTTCGGCCGATCGGCCCTAAGATTGCTAGGTGTTGTGCGAATGCAGCGCAGGAGAGAACGTATGAGTGCCGCAATGACGAGCGAGCGACGCGAGAATCCAGCAGTGCAAACCAACAATCCGCCTTCGGCGTCCATTCTCCGCGTCTGGCCGGTCGTGTTGATGCTGGCCGCGTTCTGGGCGTTTGAATTCGCGGCGTACGGCCTGCAGATGTCGATGTTTGCGCGGTTCATGTCGCGGTTTGCGGCCTACGGCGTACTCTTGCTGTTTTTCCTGGGGTGGTGGCTGACGCGGCGGGCGATCCGTTGGCGCGACCGTTTACTGGCAATTGCAGTTGTCGTGCTGGCCGGCGTCGCGGCATATTCGCTCGTGGATCCGTCGATCAATGTGTTCGGGCTCTTGATGGGCGCGTTTCCACTCGTCATCACCGCATGGATCCTCTGGCTGGTGATCGCGCGACGGTTGTCACCGGTCGTGCAGAGGGCCGGTTTCTGTGCCGTCATTTTGCTGGTGTTTGGTTACTTCACGCTCCTTCGCTTCGACGGATTGTACGCAGGGCAAGCCGGCGAGATGAATTGGCGGTGGCAGCCGACGTCGGAGCAAGTGTTTCTGGCCGGCCATGCCGGCGGAAGCAATGGCGCGGCCGCCGATGAGACTCCCGCTGCCGCGTCGTGGCAGCCGCAGCCCGGCGATTGGCTCGAGTTCCGGGGTCCGCGGCGCGACGGCGTCCTCACCGGCGTACGGCTTGGTGGCGATTGGAACGAGCAACCGCCCAAGTTGCTGTGGCGAGAACGGGTGGGGCCAGGCTGGTCGGGAATGATTGTGGTCGACGGGCACCTGGTGACTCAGGAGCAGCGTGGTGATGCCGAAGTGGTCGTCTGCCGCGATGCGGCGACCGGCAAGGAGACTTGGGTGCATGAGGACGCTGTTCGATTCGAAGAGTCATTATCGGGCGCCGGTCCGCGCGGCACGCCGACATTTGCCGACGGGCGGATTTTCACCCTCGGTGGAAAAGGGACGCTGAATTGCCTGAAGGCTCCGACGGGCGAGGTTGTCTGGACACACGATATTGTGGCCGACGCCGGTGTTTCGGCGGGGGAAATTCCCATCTGGGGATACTCGGGATCGCCGCTGGTGGTGGATGGAATGGTGATTGTGTTCGCGGGTGGCACGGCGGGCAAAAGCGTGCTTGCGTATCGTGCCGAGGACGGCGAATTGGCCTGGTCGCGTCCCGCCGGAAAACATGCCTACAGCTCACCGCAGTTGGTCACGCTCGGGGGAACACCGCAAGTGTTGATGCACGACAATAGCGGGCTGCACGCCTGGAACGCGGCCGACGGCGAGCTGTTGTGGGAATATGCAATTGGCAACGAGAACAGCTTTCCGATGCTGCAACCCCACCTCGGCGAATCGAGCAATGACTTGGTGATCTCGACCGAGCCGGGCGCAGCGCTGTTGCGCGTCGATCACGACGCCGATAAATGGACCGTGACGCCGCGGTGGACGACACCCAAGTTCCGGCCCGGATTCAACGACTTCGTCATCCACCAAGGCTGCCTGTATGGTGTGGACGATGGCGTCCTGGTGTGCCTCGATTTGGAGACGGGCAAACGGCTTTGGAAGAAAGGCCGGACCGGCTTTGGCCAGCCGGTGCTGCTGGCGGATCAGGATGCTGTGCTGATCGCGCTGGAAACGGGAGAAGTCATTCTGGCGTCGGTGTCGCGCGATGGATACCAGGAGCTGGGCCGGTTCCAAGCGATTGAGGGCAAGACCTGGAACGGCCCGGTGCTCGCCGGCGGCCGGCTGTTTCTCCGCAACGGCGAGGAGATGGCGGGGTATGAGGTAGTTCCGAGCAACTCCTCGCTGCCAGCAGCGGCCCAATAAGGCGGGGCGCCGAGAATATTCTTGTATTCCGCGGTGCTTCTACTAGACTGACATGTCGCTGGGGCGAGTTCGCCGTTTGTCGAGATCCGGCGAGATGATCTCGGGACAACCAGCAGCGGAGGAGTCTGGTGAGCAAATCGCAATGTCGACTCGGCCTCTCTCACACTCTGTGGGCACTGATCTTCGTCGTCGCTTGCGCCAGGCCGGGTGAGGCGGTAACCGTCAATGGGACCGAGTACCCGGTTGGCACCGCGATCGACAATGAATTTTCCGCTGTGGGAGTGCTCTTCAATTCCCAACTTGGCTACGTAACGTTTGCCGACGACGACTTCTTAGGGATATTCGGAACTGCACCGGGTTCATCCTGGGCGGGAATTATCGGCGCGTCCTTTTCCGCGCCGATCGAGGCGACGTTTGTAGCTCCCGGTGGTCCGCTCGTCCCGGGTATCGTGAACGGCGAGATTAGCGCTCGGTTCGGCGACGGCGGCGGGGACTTGGATTCGCTTCGGCTGCGAGCGTTCGACGTCAACGATCTATTGATCGGATCGGCATTCAGTCAGGCCACCGATTTTGGCATGATCAGTTTCACGGGCACCGGCATCCATCGCGTCGTCATCGATCAGGATCCGGCGGGTCCCGCAACGACGAATACGGCCCTGGACTTTCTGACTTTTCCGACTCCCTTCGCGGTGCCCGAGCCGACTGGCGCCGTATTGATTACACTTAGCGTGGCTGCTAGCGCTTTTCGTCGCGTACGGAGACCGGAAGCGTGGAATATCGTCGACGCACGACCGAAAAACTAGTTCGCGGCGTTTGAAGGGCGTAATGGCGTAGCGCGCTGGACTAGCACAAACGATATGGCCGTGGGTCCCAACTTTATTGGGCGGAAGCAATTAGTCGCAGTTCTAACACTTTGGCGGTTCGAATCCTTCTCGTTCCAGTCGCTCAAGTATATTTATGCAGTGCGAATTTGTCGCGTCTTTACCGCAACCCATATTTGCATATTTCCAGGCCGATTCCCGGTCCTCCTCAAGTAAGAATAGCCATGCCAAACGACTGAGGCCTGTGGCGTCAAGCTGATCTGCCAAGCGCTCCATATGTGCCCGAACACTAGCGACGTAAACACCTCGAAGTGTTTTAGGAATTTCGTGTAGATGCGCATTGACATACGCGGAAAGCTGATATGACACGTCGCGGACCAAGGACACGTCGTTTGGGTCGGCATCCACCGCGCTGACCAAATACGAGATTTGCGACGTTTCGTCACCAATGTGCTCCGCAAATTGAGCAGCTTTGAGCCAAGCATTCTTGTTGTACGGCATCTCTTCGACGGCACTGCGTAGCACCCTTCGTTTTTCGTCCGTACTTCCCGCATATCGTTCGTGAAAATCGTACAAGCTAAGCCATGCGTTCGGAAACACGTTTGCGACACTTTCCAACATTGTTGCTATCCGCGATCGTTCATCTGAACTGGCAGATTCGGCACGCCGCAAGCAGAATTGCACAAACAATTTGATTGCATCCGTTTGGCGCTGTCCCTTAACTTCGCGAGGGTTGATCACGCCGAACTCCCGTATCGTTTCGAGATCCTCCTGAATTAGGAGCCGGTGGGGGTCGCCGTCCAGCTTTTTTTGAGCAAATAGGCGAGCAAGTTGCGGTGCAAGAAAGGCTGTGCTTCCATCAATAAGCTCTGTCGCTTCTATGAGTGAGAGACGGACGCATTCGTCCAATCCTCTTTCTACGTCAATTTCCCTTTGACCCAACACAATTATTAGAGCTATTTCGGTGATTAAGGATTTAAACCCTGCCACAACGAGAAAAACACGGCGACCCGCTTCAGACAATTTATTGAATGATCGCTCAAACACTGCTTGGACAATATCCAGTCGCCGCGGAAGTACGTTCTTCAGCGGGACAGGTTTGCCTTCTTTTGCAATTTCTCCTGCCAAGACACGCATCGCGTACGC
>JBIOWO010000409.1:0-22397 GCA_044868555.1 Lacipirellulaceae bacterium
CGGTTGTTGCAGAGAATGGAAAGGCTCCGGGGCAGACCGCCAACAAAAGCGGCCGAGGTTTCGGGCTGTTCCACGGCCTGTCGCTGGACGAGGCGATCGGCAAGGTCGAGCAGCGCTTCTCGAACAAGTCGGGCTGGTGAGAAACATGTAGCCGACCCATCCTGGGTCGAATTGATATCGGTCACGCGTTCTCGGAATTCGGACACGCGAGGAATTCGATCGTAGCGATTTCCCGGCCAGGATGGCCGGGCTATATGGATCGCCAGCCGGGCTATGTTTGTATATGCCGATTGTTGCCGTAATTGCCGGGCTGGCCGCGATGGTGTGGGGAGCGATTTATGCCCGCCGCGGTTCGCTTGTTGTTGGCTCCGCGCTGGTGCTGCTCGCCGCCTATGTCGTCGGCCATGAGTTTTGGCACACGAAAGTCGGGCCGGTGCCCGTGACGCTCGACCGGCTAGCGCTGTGTGGCTTGTTGGCCGGCGTGGCCGTGCAGTGGCGATTGGGGCGGCTGCAGTTGAAGCGCCTGGTCGGTTGCGACTGGCTGCTCATTGGTCTCGTGACGCTGTTTGCCGCGAGCGCCTTTTGGAGTGGACCGGCGGAGATCGCGCGCGAGGGATCGAACGCGTGGGGGCGGCTGTTGGCCAGCTATTTGCTGCCTGCCCTGCTCTACTTCATCGTGCGCCAGGCGCCGGTCACGCGGCGGGCATGGATCGGGCTGCTGGCGTGTTTTGTGGGGCTGGGAGTGTATCTGTCGTTCACGGCGGTGTGCGAGATTGCGGGCAAGTGGTCGCTCGTGTTTCCGCGATACATTGCTGACCCGAACCTGGGAATTCACTTTGGCCGAGCGCGCGGGCCGGGGCTCAACGCGGCCAGCCTGGGCATTTATCTCACCGCATGCTTTTGGTGCGCGTGGATCCTGCAAGGCCAGACGGCGCGGCGCGGATTGCAGCTCGTGCTGTTGGCCGTGCTGCCGCTGATGGCGCTGGGCGTGTTTTTCACGTACACGCGTTCGACGTGGATTGGACTGGCGGCGAGCGGACTGGTCGTCGGCTGGCTGCAGACGCCGCGACGGTGGCGGATGCCGGCGCTGGGCGCGGCGAGTGTCGCCGGGCTCGTGCTAATTGCGGTTTTGTGGAGTTCAGTGATTGGGCTGAAGCGCGAAGGCACTGCGGCGGAGGCCGAGCACTCGATCAATCAACGCGAGTCGTTTGCGTACGTCTCGTGGCAGATGTTCAAGGACCATCCGCTGTTGGGGGTCGGGTTCGGTCGGTTCTACGATCAGAAGATGCCGTATTTGTCGGATCGTCGGCAGGAAGTGGAGCTGGAGTCGATTCGGTCGCTCGATCATCACAACACGTTTCTGGGTGTGCTGACGGAGACGGGACTGGTCGGGCTGGCGATGTTCTGCGCGGTGCTGATGGCGTGGACGCGGCATGCATGGCTGCTGGCGAAGCGAGTCGCCGCGCCGGAGTGGGCGCGGGCACAAGGCGTGCTGATGCTGGCGATCGTGGTTAATTATCTGTGCTCGGCCATGTTTCATGATCTGACGCTGGTGCCGGCGCAGGAGTGGCTGTTGTTTGTGTTTGCCGGGTTGACGGTAAATTTGCGGCAGGGCGTTGTCCCCTTGGTCGTTGGTAGCGCAAAGGGGACAGTCCCCTTTTTCCGCGTCGCGCCGTACAAAGAACGTGGCGTTGACGGCGGAAAAAGGGGACAGTCCCCAGAGACGGTGCCGTTGTTTGGCATGCGGGTGGCGCGGGTGACGATGGGGGAGACTTTGGAGCGCGTGTTGAGTTGGTGTGGCGGGCCGCGGGGCGATGCATGCCGGTTCGTCGTCACGCCAAACGTGGATCATGCCGTCATGTTTCAGGAACGGCCCGAGTTGCGGGCGGCGTACGCGGATGCAGCGCTGGTGCTGGCCGACGGGGCGCCGATCGTGCTGGCCTCGCGGCTGATTGGGCGCAGGTTGCCGGAGCGCGTGGCCGGCAGCGACCTGGTGCCGCGGTTGTTTGCCGATGCGCGGCGGCCGCTGCGTGTGTTTCTGCTGGGGGCCGCGCCGGGCGTGGCCGATGAGGCGGCCGCGAACATCCGACGGCGATGGCGAAGTGTCGAGGTCGTGGGCACGTACAGCCCGCCGATCGGGTTTGAAAACGATGCTGCGGAGAACACCCGCATTCTGGAGATGGTTTCGGCGGCAGCGCCGGACCTCTTGATCGTGGGATTTGGCGCACCGAAACAGGAGCTGTGGGTGCACCGCAATCGACGCGAATTGCAGGCCAAGGTGGCACTTTGTGCCGGGGCGACGATCGACTTTCTGGCCGGGCATCGGCGGCGGTCGCCGGTGTGGATGCGGCACACCGGGCTGGAATGGGTGCACCGGCTGGTGACTGAGCCGCGGCGGCTGGCGGGCCGGTATGCCCGCGATGCGTGGGTGTTTCCGCGGCTGGTGTGGCGCGAGTGGCGCGGGCTTTCGTCGTGACGCGGGGTGCGGCGGCAGTTATATTCGCCCCATGTCCGAGCGTCACATCCTGGTCGTTGCCGTGGACGGTTTGCGTGCTCCCGCGCTCGGCGCGTATGGCAACACTGCTTTCGGCACACCCACGCTCGACGATTTGTCGGCGGAAAGTTTCTTATTCGACGCGTGCATTGCGCCAGCGGTGGAGCTGCCGGCGATCTATCAAGCGCTTTGGCAATCGCTGCATCCGCAGCGGACGGATGAGTACATGGCGGGCACTGGCGAAGCCAGTGGCACACCGGTGACACTGCCGAGCTTGCTGACGAAGCGCGGGTATCAATCGACACTGGTGACGGACGCGGCGGAAGTGGCGACGCTGGCCGCTGCAGCCGGTTTTAGCGAGTGCGTGCAGATTTCGGGCGACGTGGAAAGCACTGGCGGAGCCAGTGGCACGCAGAAACGGGCGGAGGACGTATCGCAAACAGCGCTAGCGCGGCTCGCGGCCGATGCGTGCGACATCGTCGCGGCGCCGGGCAGAGCGCCGCAATTCGTGTGGGTTCATGCGCGCGGGCTGTACGGGCCGTGGGATGCGCCGCTCGAACTGCAGGAGGCGCTCCTGGATGAGGGCGATCCGCCGCCGGTCGCGACGGTCGCGCCGCCCGATTTGACGATCGCGGACAGCGACGATCCGGACACTGCGTTTCGGTACGGCGTCGCCTACGCAGCCCAGGTGATGGTGTTCGACGCGTGCTGGGAAGCTCTGCGCGAAGCCGTGGCCAGGGGCGGCGAGAGCGGCGACTGGCTGGTGATGCTGCTAGGCGTGCGCGGATTTCCGCTCGGCGAACATCGGCGCGTGGGCGGCGTCGATCGGCGGTTGTACACGGAACAATTGCACGTGCCGTGGCTGGTGAGATTTCCAGATGGCATGGGCCGGCTGGCGCGGAGCGACCGGCTGGTGTCGCCGCTCGACCTGCTGCCGACGCTGATGGATTGGATTGGCGGCGACGCGAATAAAAACGGGGCCCGATGCGATGGGCGAAGCGTGTTGCCCCTGGTGCGGTCGGCACGCGCGCCGTGGCGGGACGCGCTGTTGTCGGGTAGCAACAACAGCGATACGCGTGCCATTCGTACGCCCGGTTGGTCGATGCGGTACGACGAACCCGCGGCCGGCGGCGAGCTATTCGTGCGGCCAGACGATCGGTGGGAGGCGAACGACGTCGCGGCGCTGTGTCCCGAGGTGGCGGAGGGATTGATCAGGACGGCGGAAAGGACGGCGGCGCGGATTCGAACGGGGGAGCCAATGTTGGAGGAATCGCTGGCGGAGGAGTTGCGGAGTTCGGTGGGGTAACCGCCTTGATGGCAGTGCTGGCTGCGACGAAATGGCCATTTTCTCGTTGATTCGTTGTGGCGGACGCCGCCGCCCGCGGCGCTCGTGGTCGATCTGGTCCGGCAACGCATGCGGAACTACAATCGGCCCCCCTTCTCGCAGCGGCAAACCGTTGTGAGCTAGTCACTTACCGCGATCACGTTCTCACCATGATCGGACACGGACGTCCGCCATCATTGGCCTCCCGAATTGCGCGCGCCGGGCTCTTACTGAGCCTGTTCGCGATGCTGCCCCCGTGCGCCATGGCGGCGGATCGGCTGTTGGAGCAACCGGCGCGGCTGCGAATCGCCTGGCGCGGTCAGGAGGCGCGGCGCTGGACGGGAAGGATTTCGGTCGCCGGCGGAAGGCTGAGCGACCTGCAACTGCTGGGACTTGACGCCGACGCGGCCGGCTCGATTTGGATCGAAGACGGTGCGATCCGCGTCGCCGCCATCAGCCCGCATCGGTTCGACGGGCTGGATGTCACGGTGACGGCGGGCGACGGTGCGCATCTGACGATCGAGCTGAGCGCCGACGGCATGACGGAACCGGCGAAGTTCGACGTGCCGCTGGCAGATGCCCTGCGGCAGCCGTTTCGGCAGCAGCTGGCCGGCCAGACGAGCGAAATGCTGGTGCACCGCGCGCCGAACGACGTGCTGCGGATCGAAACGGAGCGCGACACGCTGATTTTTGCGCCCGGCGACACGTTCACGTTTACCGTGCGGCCGGTGCTGGATGAATTATCGCCGAGCACGACGATCGACGTGGCCACGACGCTATCGCCGGAACGTGGCGGCGTGGCTTTGTGGAGCGATGCGCCGCAACGGCTGCCGGTTCCGGCGAGCGGGCAGCCGACAGCGACCGTCAACGTTCCCCTGCCGAACGAGGAGGGCGTGTACCAGGTGCGAGTCAGCGTATCGCAGCCGCCGGGCGTGCGGAAAGCGTTTTTCCCGATCGGCGGGACCAAGCCGATCGCCGAGCGAACGTTTCAGCTTCTTGTCTTGCAGCCGACCGCCGACCCGACGAAGGGCGGGGACGAATGGCAAGCCGTGCTGGATATCGATCCGGCCAACCCTCGGTGGTGGCAGCGGCTGCCAGAATGGACGCAATTGCAGCGCTTGCCGGGCTTCGCGCCGCGGCCGCTGGGCAGTTTGCGGGCCGGAACGGTGAATCATCCTCTCGGTCAGTTCGTGGAGCTGCCGCCGACGGTGGCGGACAACGAGCCGCACTGGCAGGCTTATGCGCTGCCGATCGAGCGCGTGGGCGTGCCGCACGTGCTGGAGGTGGAATACCCGGCGGACCGCGAGCAACATTTTGGCCTGAGCATTTTGGAGCCGAACGCGGCGGGGCGGATCGTGCCGGTGGGGCGCGATTCGGGCGTTTACGTGGAAGGGCTGGGCCGCGCGGAGCAGACGAGTCGGCACACGCACCGGCTGGTATTCTGGCCGCGGACGAATTCGCCGCTGTTATTGGTGACGAATCTGCATCCTTCCGCCGCGGCGCACTTTGGGCGGATTCGCGTGCTACGCGGCGCGGGCAGCCTGGCCGGCTCGACGGAGCAGCGACCGTGGCGGGAATCTCCGCGGCTGGTGGCGGCTTACCTGGGGCGGCCGCTGGTGCCGGAGTTGTTCGGCGCGACCGAAGGTCTCGACGCCGCGACCGGTGAGAGCGCCGACGATCTCGAAACGTTCTTTGAGGCGTCCGAGCGAACTGCCCAGTACTTGCGATACGCCGGCTACAACGCGGCCATCGTGAACGTGCTGGCCGACGGCAGCTGCATTTATCCGAGCCGGCGCTTGCAGCCGACGCCGCTGTACGACACGGGCCGCATCGTGGCGGGCACCGCCGATCTGCCGGACAGCGATGGGCTGGAGTTGATGCTGCGGGTGTTCGATCGGGAAGGACTGGCGCTGGTCCCCTCGCTGCAACTGGCAGCGCCGCTGCCGGAATTAGAACGGCTGCGCCGCGGGACCGATCCACACACTTCGGGCCTGGAATGGGTGGACGGCGAAGGCCGGACGTGGCTGGAAGTGAACGGCGCCGAGCGCGGGCTGGCGCCGTATTACAATCTGCTCGACGAGCGCGTGCAGCAGGCGGTGCTGGACGTCGCGCGCGAGATCACGGACGGTTACGGTCATCACACGGCACTGGCCGGGCTGGCGGTGCAGCTTTCGGGCAGCGGTTACGCCCAACTGCCAGGCCTCGAGTGGGGTCTCGATGACGCGACGATCGCCCAGTTCGAGCGCGAGACGGGCGTGCAGCTGTCCGGCAGCGGGACGAACCGGTTTGCCGAACGGCAAGCGGCCTTGGTGGGCGAACACGCAGGCGCATGGCAGGCGTGGCGGGCGGCACGGGTTACGCGGTTCTACCGCCGGCTCGCCGAGCAATTGCAGGCGTCCGGCCCCGAGCGGCGGTTGCTGCTGACGACGGAGGAGATGTTTGCGGCGCCGCGGCTCAAGGCGCAGTTGCATCCCAACCTGCTATCGAAGTTGCGGCTCGAGCAATTGATGCTGGAAGTCGGCGTCGACCAGCAGCAGCTCGACGCGACGCCGGGGATCACGGTTTGCGCGGCGCGGTTCGCAGCGCCGACGGCGCCGCTTGTGGATCGGGCCACCGACCTGGAAATCAACGAGGCGCTCGACGGGACGCCGCAAACGCGAGCGGCGATGATTTTCCACCGGCCGCAGCGGCAGCGGCTCTCTTCGTTCGATGCCAAGAGCGGGCTCGGCAGCCGCACGTTGCTGGTGGCCCAATCGTCGGCCGACGCCGCCGCGGTGCGCAAGCCGTTGGCGGAGGTGCTGGCGGCGAACGATCCGGTGTTGCTGGTCAATGGCGGCGAGCTGCTGCCGATGGGCCAGGAGGACGCGACGCGAGACATCCTGCGCGTGGTGCAGCAGTTGCCGACGCGGGCCCAGGTGACGGTGGAGCGCCAGCAGCCGGTCGTCGTGCGGAGTTATGCGGATGCGAGCGGCACAACGCATCTCGTGGTGAACGAGTGTCCCTGGTCGGTGGATGCGGACGTCGCGCTCGACGTGCCGGCCGACACGGAATTGGAGTTGTTAACCGAGTCAGCGGAAGATGTACCCGAAGGTCAAGCGACTCGCCAGCAACTGGCGAGCGGTCGGCAGAGCTGGAGGTTGCACCTGGAGCCATACGGGGTTGAGGCGGCGCGCGTTGCGATGGCCGGCGTGAAAGTGGCGGCAGTTCGCGCCACGATCAGCGCAGCGGCGAAGGCGGAGCTGCAGGCCCAACTGGCCGATCTGACGGGCCGCAACCTGACGGCGCCGAGCAAGTACGAGAAGCTGGCAAATCCGGGGTTTGAGCCGGCCGGCGGCGGCGGTCCGCTGCCGGGTTGGCGCCTGGTGGGCAACGTGTCCGGCGCGACGGCCGAGCTGGACGCGTCGCAGCCGGCGAGTGGCAAAAGCTGCCTCGCGCTGCATAGCATCGGTCCGGCCGTGGCGATTGAAAGCAACACGTTTGCCACGCCGCCCACCGGACAATTGCTGATGGCGGTGCGGGTCCGCGGCGAAAACCTCGCTCCGGGAAGCGAATTGCGAATCATCTTCGAGGCCGATCGGGCGGGGCAGCCCTATCGGACGTTCTGGGCAGTGGGTGGCCAACGTCCCAATTCGCAGCCGCTCGCAAGCGCGTGGGGCCGCCCGTTCGCCGTCGGTGTAAATGACTTGCCGCTTGATTCGAAAGGGCGGATGCGGGTGCGGTTCGAGCTCTCTGGCGCGGGCGACGTATGGATCGACGAGGTGCAACTCTACGACGTGTTGTTCCCGTTGTCGTTCTACCAATTTACGAAGGAAGAAAAGCTGGAATTCGTCAAACTGCGGCACAAGGCCAATCGCGAGTATGAGGACAATCAGCTCGCGGATTGCGTTCGCTCGTTGGAAGGTTATTGGCCGCGGTTTCTGGTGGAGTATTTGCCGCCGGTGGCGCCGGTCATGGTGAAGGAACCGCCACCGGCGGTGCGACAGGCCGCGGTGCCGCCGGAGCAGCAACAGCCGACGGAGCCGGGCACGCTCGAGAAAATCAAAAAGTGGGTGCCGTTTCGATGATTGGCGGCGGGTGGCACGCTCTGAGCCACAGCGAAGGGCGTGGCGGATTGGCGGCACGGATGCAGCCACGCCCTGCGCCGGAGGCTTAGGACGTGCCACTCATCGCAAGTGGATTTGGTTCTTCGACGGTTGGATGGACGCCAGGGCCGTCGACGGCGTACCACTTCGTGAGCACGTCGCGCCACGCGCCAGGGAGTTTTACCGCGCAAAAATCGGCCCTCACTTCTTTGTGTTGCGGGTGGAGCTGCGAATACTTGATCGCGAACTTCCGCATGTCGGGCAGGCAGCGCTCGGGGCCGTAGATTTCTTCCGCCAGGCGGTAATGCTCGGTGATGACGTCGCGCTGCGCGTGGAGCGTGGGCGGGTCCGGGAGCGGCCCGCCGGCGGCCAGCGCGCGGACTTGCCCGAAGATCCACGGGTTGCCGATCGCACCGCGGGCGACCGTGACGCCGTCGACGCCCGTGTAGCCGATCATGTCGAGGCAGGCTTGGGCGTCGAACAAGTCGCCGCTGCCCAAGACCACGCGGTCGCCGGCGTGCTCCTTCAATTCGCGGAGGAATTCCCACCGCGACGGGCCGTCGTAGCGCTGCCTGACGGTGCGGCCGTGGACGGTGATCGCGGCCACGCCCAGGTCGTAGGCGGCGTCGAAAATTTGGAAGAACTTGTCGCGGCTCTCGGCCGAGTCGTCGATGCCGCGGCGCATCTTCACCGTGACGGGGATGTGTGGCGGCACGGCTTCGCGGACACGGCGGATGATTTCCAGGGCCACGTGCGGCTGGCTTAGGTGGTAGCCGCCGCGGCAGCGGCCGAGCACCTTTTTCACGGGGCAGCCGAAATTGATGTCGATGACGTCGAAGCCGCTCTCAACCAGGCGAGTGGCGGCGGGGCCGAACTCGGTGGGGTCGGCGCCCATCAACTGGCCGCCGGTGGGATGTTCCTCGTCGGCAACGTGGAGGAAATGGCGGTTGCGGCGTCGGGGTTTGAGCTCGACGACGAACCGGTCGAGCATGACCTCGCATAGCGTGTAGGGCGCGCCGAGACGGCGGGCGATCAGCCGCATGGGCATGTCGCTGTAGCCGCTGAGAGCCGCCTGCACGACAGGAAAGTCGAGCCGCAGGGGGCCGATCCGGAGCTCGCCAAGTGATGGATTCATGGGAGTGATTTTCTCAGCCGACATGCACCGGCGTCAATCGCGGCCGCGCAACGCGGCGTCAATCTCCTGCAATACGTGGGGTTCATATTCCGATTCGCGTCGCCGCGCGAGCGCCTCGCGGGCGGCCGGCTGGGAATTTTGCCCCAAGGCCCAGGCGGCGGCCGCCCGGACGACCGGCTCCTCGTCGTTCAGGCCGCGAACCAGCGCCGGAATTGCAGCCGGCATCGGGCGATTGCCAAGCACGATGGCGGCGTTTCGAAGCAGGCCGCGACGGCGGGGACGCCACAGGGGCGTGTGGCGGAAGCGGGCCCGAAAGGCCGCATCATCCAGGTCGAACAGGCTGATCAAGTCGAGCGGGTTGGCGTCCCGCCGCGGCTGAAACTCGCATTCGTCGCTAATTGGAGCGTGGGAATTCCAGGGGCAGACTTCCTGGCACACGTCGCAGCCGAAGAGCCATTCGCCGATACCCGGGCGAAGTTCCGCCGGGATGGAATCGCGGAGCTCGATGGTGAGGTAACTGATGCAGCGGGTGGCGTCGAGGACGTAGGGCTGGGGAAAGGCCTGGGTGGGACAGGCGTCGAGGCAGGCACGGCAGGTGCCACAGTGATCGGCCTCGTGGGGCTCGTCGTAGATCAGCTCCGCATCGGTCAACAGCGCGGCCAGGAAGAACCAACTGCCCTGCGAGCGATTGAGGAGCAGCGTATTCTTGCCGATCCAGCCGAGGCCGGCGAGCTGGGCGAACTCGCGCTCCAAGAGCGGCGCCGTATCGACAACGCCGCGAACATGGGCGGCGGGCAACTCGTCGCGGAGGAAGTCGGCCAGTGCGTGCAGCCGGTCGTGGATGTGGTCGTGGTAGTCGGCGTCGCCCCAGGCGTAGCGGGAGATGCGGCCCTGGCCGGGGACTGGAGCGACTGGCTCGGCCGTGTGGTAGTTCATCGCCAGCATGACGATGCTGCGGACGCCGTCGAGCACGCGAGCCGGATCGGCATAGGCGTCCCGCCGTTCGGCCAGGTAGTGCATCTGGCCGGCGTAGCCGGCGGCGAGCCATTTGTCGAGGCGGGCCACCCCGGGCGGTGTGGCGGCCGGGCAGACTCCGGCGAGCGAGAAGCCGAGTTTGGCTGCCCGTTCTTTGAGTCGTCTGGTCAATTCGGCCGGGTCCATGCGGCCATTCTAGCGGCTTATGGGGCTCGAAATCTTGTTGAAACCAGCCGGTGGGCCAATTAGCCTGGAGAGTAGGGACAGGCTTTTCGGCACTCTCTTCAATGAGCTCACCCTTGAGGCATTCCACGATGAAGACGCATCTGGTGATTCTGTGTGTGTTGGCGATTGCGCTGGTGATCGGCATGGGCCCGACGGCCAAGGCGTGTGACGGCGGCTATGGTTGGGACTGCGGCATGGGCTGGTTGTACCAGTCGCTGCAGTACAACGTGCCCTACTATGCGGCCTTCCCGCCGGTGTACTACAGCTACCCCGTGCCGCGGACTTACGGCTACAGCCCGTTCGCGTATCCGCCGGGAGTGATGACGCCGGACGTGACGGTCGATCCACAGCCGATGGAGATCATCAATCCGCACGTGCCGAGCACCAAGTCGGACAAGCCGGCCGCGAAGGCCGATACGACCGCCGCGGCGAGACCGCAGCCTGAACCGCTGGTGATCGTCAACCCGTATGTCGCGTCGGGTAAGGCGTTGGCGCGAGCGGAGCAGTAGGCCGAAACTCGACAACTCGATTTCACTTGCGGAGACATGTTCACGTCGCTCGGTGGCGTGGGCATGTCTCCGATGTCTTTTTGTTGCTAGCGTTGCAGGGCGGCAATGCTGTCGCGACGCAACCGGTCTGGACAGCGGCCAGCGAGCCGCTATGCTTGCGGCCCGGAACTCGGTGGCCGGGTGCGGTGCGCTGTCTCTTCTCCAACTCCAGGAATACGCGGATGAAAGGAATTCATCCGAATCTGCGCTTGGTGTCTTTGGCTGCGCTATCGCTCGCGCTAACGGGCGCCGGTGGCTGCAGCCATAATCAGACGGCGGGGATCACGAATCCGTTTATGGCGCCGGACCGCGTCGCACCGCCGTCGACGCGGGTGATCGCGCCGGGAACGGCGCAACCTTACTATCCGGGCGATCCACTGCCGGTGATGCAGAGCGCGGCGCCCGGGGCCGCGGCGCCGACCGTGACCGCGGCGGCACCTGTTGCCACGCCGATTGCTCCACCCGCTACGCCGGCCGCCGAGCCGAAACAGATTGTGTTCTCGAACGAGCCCAGCGTCGCGATTCCGAGCGACGAAAGTCCGTTGCGGTTCGAGCTGCCCGCGCCACCCGAGCCGGAGCCGACACCGATTGCCGCGGCGGCTCCCACGCCAGCCACTTCGTCAAATCCGTCCAGCGTTGCGCCAGCGTCCGGCGTAATGCCGGCGGTTTACAATGCGCCCATGAATGGCGGCCAGCCGGTCGCCAACGTGGTGCCGGCCGCTGCATTGGCAGAGCCAGTCGTATCGAGCCCTTGGCGGACGCCGCAAATTGCTGGAACAACGCCGCCGGCCGTTTATCCGCCTGCGATGCAATCATTTGGCGCACCGCCAACCGTGCCGCCGTTGGTTGCACAGCCGACCGTTATGCCCGGCTATGTTGTCGTTCCGCCGATGGCAACAGCGCCGACGAGCATCGACGTGTCGCTGCGAGCCGTGCCGTCGCCGCCGCCGTCGCCTGTGGAATCCTCGACGCCGCGAATTCGGATTCCCGGTTATCCAGCGCCGCCCGTGACCATGTCGCCGGTGCCGCCGACGGCGCCCGGTCTCAGCTCCGATGGATTCCGGCCGCGGAGCAGCATGCGGTAGCGCTGTCTATTGCGAGGTCTTGCCGTACGCCTGCTTCAGCGCTGTCTGCAGGTCGTCGGCCGTGTAGATGCGGCCGGTGGGCTTGTTGAGATCGACGCCCTGCTGGACGCCGGCCATCATCGTGCCGAGCTCGCGGCCGCCGCGGGTGGTGGCCAGGTACTCGATCATATCGGACCCACCCTTCTTGGAGATGAGGTCCTTGATGAATTGCTGGCCACCAGAAATGGTGCTGAGCCGATCGAGCCGCGAATAGCTGCCCGGATACTTGGCGATGTTGCGCATGAACGGGCGGCCGCTGGGCGTCGCGAGCTGCGCGACGATGAACGATTTGTCGGGCAGGGCGCGGTCGACGATCGCTTTTTGATCGGGAACTGTCCAGCCCGTGGTGTCGGTGACGTGCGAGAGCGCGGCGTCGACGAGCGATTGGCTGACGAGATCGCCCGACTTGTAGTCCTTGAGCGATGCGAAGTAGTCGGCCAAAGCTTTGGCGACGACTTCGAAGTCCGGCTTCTGCGGGGGCGGGCTGGACTGGGCCGCGGCCAGCGAACTGAATGCGAGAACACCGATGAACAGGCACGCGGCGCGAACCAGCCGACGCGGCGGATGGTCTGCATGACGTAACGATTGGCGATGGGAAATTCGCATGGCAGGAAGCTCGAATTGTTAAACGCGCTAGAAAAAAGTTTCGTTCTCAGGGCGGAAGAAATGTGCGATCGCCGGGCGGCGCTCGCAAGTTGCCGGCCCGCTTAAGCTTAGCATCCGTCTTAGATATGATTCGTCCGGCCGGTGGGACTGAGATTATTGATTCTTTCGGGCCAGCCGCTTATACTGACCCGTCGCACAGGCAGGGATCCTTGGGGGAACCGCCGGTAGTAGGAGATGCCGTCATGCCGCGTAGCACGTACTTTGTGCAAGAGTGCCCCACTTGTGGCCGCAACTTGCAGATCCGGGTGGAATACCTCGGCAAACAAGTGGTGTGCCAGCATTGCGGGGCGCGGTTCGAGGCCTGTGAGCCAGGTTCGCCGTCCGATTCAGGAGTCCATGCTTCGAACGCGCTGTTGGAACGGGCCGAGTACCTGTTGCAGTCCAGCGGCGCGTCGGACATCGGCGAACGGGTGTTGGCCTCGGATGTGGTGCCGAGTCGGCCCAGGTAGACGGGCCGAAATTTTCAGGGGCGATGTCCCAACCACCCTTCGCTCACTTCCTGAGCGCGGCTAGATCGTGGAAATAGCGCGGGTACGTTTTGTCGACGCAGGCCGGGTTTTGGATGCGGACGCCTTGGATCTTGAAGCCCGCGAGTGTGAGGCTCATCGCCATGCGATGGTCGTTGTAGGTGTCGATCGTCGCCGATCGCAGTTGGCCAGGCTCGATCGCAAGACCGTCGCCTCGCTCGACAACATCTGCGCCCAGTTTGCGCAGCTCGACGGCGAGGGCGTGGATGCGGTCGGTTTCCTTGTGGCGGACATGGGCGATGTTGCGGATTGTCGTCGAGCCGGCGGCGAAGAGCGCTACGACGGCGAGCGTCTGAACCGTGTCGCTGATGGCGTTCATGTCGACGTCGATGCCCTTGAGCGAGCGGCCAACGACGGTGATGGAATTCGCGTCGCGGCGGATTTCGCAGCCCATCCGTTCGAGGCAATCGACGAAGGCGACGTCGCCCTGCAGGCTCGCGGCCGAGAGGCCCTCGACGGTGACTTCGCCGCCCGTGATGGCAGCGGCGGCCCAGAAATAACTGGCGGCCGACGCATCCGGCTCGATCGCGAAGACGCGAGCGCGGTAGGGCGCGTGCTCGGCAATTTCGAAGCGCGTGAGCGCATCGTTTGTTGCGGCGTCGACGCCGAACGCACGCATCACGGCGAGTGTCATGCGGATGTACGGTTGCGAGACGAGCTGTCCGGTGACTTGCAGCTCGACCGGCGAGCGGGCAGCCGGTGCGGCGAGCAACAGGCCGCTAAGGAATTGGCTGGAGATGCCTCCGCGGACGGTGGCGGTGCCGCCGGGCAGGCCATTGGCGTGGACGATCACGGGCGGGCAGCCGTTGTCGTGCTCACTCCGCGCGTGGGCGCCAAGTTGGTTGAGCGCATCGATCAGGTCGCTGATTGGGCGCTCGCGCATCCGCTCGATGCCGTCCAAGCGGAACGAGCCGTGGCCGAGCGTTGCCAGCGCGGTCAGGAAGCGGATCGTGGTGCCGCTGTTGGCACAGAACAGCTCGGCTTCGAGCGCGGGGATTCGGCCGCCGGCGCCGTGGACGACCAAGGTGCGGCCCGAGTCGCCCGATTCAACCACAATGCCCAGCCGGCCGAGGCCGTCGATCATCACCCGCGTGTCTTCGCTATCGAGCGCGCCGGTGAGGGTCGATACGCCGTCGGCGAGCGCGGCGCAGACGAGGGCCCGATTGGTGATGCTTTTCGAGCCGGGCGGACGGACGCGGGCGCGAATTGGGCCGATGGCGGGCGTGATTTCGAGCGGATCGGTCATGCGGAACGGCGAATCAAGGTGCGGAACCTACTCAGGATGGAGTATGCTATCTCTTAGCGTAATAAACCTACAAATCTGTCACCAGTCGCAAATGCGAGTGCGGCACGAAGTAACGAGCAGGGGGGGCGGGACTATTCTTCGACTGGTGGCCGTTACGTCTGATGGGCGCCGTTCATCGAAAAATACTCCCGACCCCGAACATTCATGAAGAAGCTGAAGTCAGGCGGCGGATGGCCGGCGGTTTGGTACACGTGGCGGAAGGCGCGTGAGGCGGGCGGTTTGCGCGCGCTGTGGCGGGCGATGCGGTCGAAGAATGCCTGCAAGACGTGTGCGCTGGGGATGGGCGGGCAGCGCGGCGGGATGGTCAATGAGCTGGGCCACTTTCCGGAGGTCTGCAAGAAGAGCCTGCAGGCGATGGTCGCCGACATGCAGGGGGCCATCACGAGCGACTTCTGGCGGCGGTATTCGGCACACGAGCTGCAGCAGTTCTCGCCGCGAGAGTTGGAGTCGTGCGGACGGCTGGTGGAGCCGGTGCGGTACACGCGCGAGTCGGGTCGGTATGTGCCGATCTCGTGGGACGAGGCGCTCGAACGGATCGTGACAAAGCTTCGCGCGACGAGAGCCGATGAGACGTTCTGGTATTTCAGCGGGCGGAGCAGCAACGAGGCCGGGTTCCTGCTGCAACTGTTCGCGCGGTTGTACGGCACCAACAACGTCAACAACTGCAGTTACTATTGTCACCAGGCGAGTGGCGTGGGGTTGGCCAGCGTCATCGGCAGCGGCACCGCGACGATTCAGCTTGCCGACCTGGAGGCCGCCGACATGGTGTTTGTCATCGGCGGCAACCCGGCCAGCAATCACCCGCGGCTGATGCGAACGCTGATGCAGATTCGGCGGCGGGGCGGACATGTGGTGGTCATTAACCCAGTCGTGGAAACCGGTTTGGTGCGGTTCAATGTGCCGAGCGATCTTAGGAGTTTGCTCTTCGGCAGTGAGATTGCCAGCTTGTACATTCAGCCAGACATTGGCGGCGACCTCGCGCTATTGACCGGAATAGCGAAAAAGCTGGTCGGGATGCACGAGTACGACAAGGATTTTCTGCTTCAACACTGCAATGGATGGCTCGAACTTCGGTCGAAGTTGGAAGAGATCACTTGGGATGAAATCGAACGCAAGAGCGGCGTGTCGCGCGCCCAGGTCGAGGACGTGGCACGGCTCTACGCTGCCGCGAAAAACGTCGTCTTCAGTTGGACGATGGGCATCACGCATCATACGCACGGCGTGCGGAGCGTGCAGGCGATTTGCAATCTGGCGCTGATGCGGGGGATGGTTGGCCGGCCCGGTTGTGGATTGATGCCAATTCGAGGGCACTCGAACGTGCAGGGCATCGGTTCGGTGGGCGTGACGCCGAAGTTGAAGGATGCGATTTTTGAGCAGCTCGAGCGTCATTTCGCCGTCGAGCTGCCGACCACGCCGGGCCGAGACACGATGGCCTGTATCGAAGGGGCGGCGGCGGGCGAGCTCAAAACGGGTTTCTGCCTGGGCGGGAATTTGTTTGGCTCGAATCCGGATGCGCGATTCGCGGCCGAGGCGATCGGCAATCTCGACCAGATTACGTACCTGAGCACTACGCTCAACACCGGACACGCGCACGGGCTAGCTCGCGAGACAATCATCCTGCCCGTGCTCGCACGCGACGAAGAGCCGCAGCCGACGACCCAGGAGTCGATGTTCAACTATGTGCGGTTCAGCGATGGCGGACCGCGCCGGCACGAAGGACCGCGGAGCGAAGTCGAAGTGATTGCCGCTGTCGCCGAAGGCGTCATGCCAAGGGCGGACGGGATCGGTTTGCGGCCGCCAATTGATTGGCGGGCGATGCGGTCGACGGCCCTGATCCGGCAATCCATCGCGGCAATTGTGCCCGGTTTTGAAGAGATGGCCGACATAGATCGGACCAAGGAAGAATTCCAGATCGGCGGGCGGACGTTTTACGAACGGTATTTTGCAACTCCCGATGGGCGGGCGCGGTTGCATGCCCACGAGCTGCCGAGTTTACTCGGCACCGGCCCCGACGAACTGCGGCTGATGACGATCCGCAGCGAAGGTCAATTCAACACGGTTGTGTATGAGGAGGAGGATATTTACCGGGGCGTCGATTGCCGCGACGTGATTCTAATGCACGCAGACGACTTTTCCCGATTCGGGCTCAAGGACGGCGACCGCGTGACCGTGCGCGGCCCGGCGGGGGCGATGCCGGGCATTCGGGCCACCGAGTTTGCGAGCATCAAGCCGGGCAACGCCGCGATGTATTATCCCGAGTGCAACGTACTCATCGGCCGGGCGACCGACCCGCAGAGCAAGACGCCGGCGTTTAAGGGGGTTGTGGTGCGAGTCGGTAAAGAAATACGCGGCTCCAACGAGACGTACGAATTGGCACGAAACTATTCAGGAGCGGCTTCATAACTTTGTGAGGCGGGAGTTCCTACTTGCCAGTTGCGGCAGATAGAAACGACTGCCCCATGTTTTTGTCAGAAGTCGTTATGCAAGTCTGGATTGCTAAACTCACACTTCTTATTGGCATCGTCGCGATGATCGCGATTCGCGCCCCGCACGGGCGCAGATGCAGCCAGATCAAGGTGGTCCAAAGCGAGCGCGGCAAGCTCGAAACGGTGCTCCTGACTCTGATGTGGTTCGGCACGGTTATTCTTCCTCTCCTTTGGATAGCAACGCCTCTGCTTTCGTTCGCGGATTACCGGCCGCATAGCTCGTTGGGGTACCTGACCCCGATTGAGTTCGCGGCCCGCTGCACTGCTTCCGCTCCGAAGTTGCTTTCGGCTATGCCTCAAGCAACTTCTCCGCTCCAGCAGTGCAGCGGCTTTACCCAACCCGTACTCTCATAGCCCCTGGTACTGGATTTGGGGGCAGGCCACCTCCTTCATGCTCGGCATCGAACGCGTCGCCTGCGCTGCTACGCTGGGCGGGATTAGTTGAAAAAACCCGCTCGCGGCTTAGCGCAATTAACTTGAGAAACCGCAACACAACGCTTGCGGTCTAGCTCAAACGCGCCGGGTCCTCACTCCGCGTACAAATACCACGGCCCCAGCCAGACCACATAACAGAATATGCTAATCGTCGGCAAACCGACGATGGCCAGCAGGGCAAGTGCGCCCCAACTCCAAGCGAATCGACGAGGATCGGCCGCTGTTAGCGTCAGGTCGACCGATGCGGATCGCCGTCGCCATCGGAGCCAAATTAGTTCGAGGCAAAGCATGCCGATCGCCAACACGAGAATGGAGCACGGGTCGCGACAAAGACTGGCCAATGTTTCGAGAATCTGAACCGGTGCTCTGCTTCGTAAGACGCGTGCGGTGCTGGTTGAGAATCCCAGCAAAACGCTTACATAAACTCGAACGGTTTCACCCACGTAGATAGCGGTTGCACAGAGCAAAGCAACGAGACAGATGAAGGATTCATGAATTGCGGGAAGCTCGCCCGCTTGGATTCGAGCATCCGCAGTCGCGGCGTTCGGACGGCCGCTTGAGGCGATTCTGTTAGCGCCTGCCGTTACAAAGATAAAAGTGATCACCGCTCCGGTGGCCAACTCGATCCAATTGCCGCCAATTCCTGCACCGGCAAGATAGGGGGAAACTCTCTCGAACTCTCTCGTGTAATACCAAATGCAGTATGCGGCGACCGTCGATAGAGTAGCCACGAACACAAACAGTCCAAGTGCGCGCGGCATTCGACGTTGCGTTTGAATCATGAAGGCAGCGCTCGCCGCTGCGAAAACAGCACCCCCGCTCGCTGCAATTGTTATCCAAAAAAGTCGGAATCCCTCCTTGCTGTGGTCGGGAAACTCCGCGGGACGCTGGTAAACAAACGGTTGCGCGCTCTCGATGTTGCCCGTCGCAATATGGACCAGGTACGTTATCAATCCCACGTCGGGCAGAATTAGTAGTGCGAGCAGCGCGCCAATCACCCAGCCGATCAAATTTCGCGAGCGCGATGCGGGTTGTACTTCATTACATCGCCGCCAATGGGAAACGCTCGACATCAACACAACGAGAATTGCACAGATCCAAAGCACATACGGAAACAGTGCATACGTGAACCGTGTTTCCGTCTCGGGAAGACGAACGATCTGACGCGAAATCGAAAGCGCCGCCACGATTGAGAAAATTAGAACGCCGGCGATCGCGAATCGCCAAGCTACCGCATAGGATCGGGCAAACGAAAGCTCTGGCCCCACGCCCGTACCACGCAAGTCCAATTTGCTCATTTGCACTGCTTGCCGGATGAGACCAATAATCAGCGCAACCGACGCGCCGGCTAACAGTGCATAGTGCCAATCAAGGTCGAGCGGGTAGAATCCCAACGTGCCCCGCCGAGCTGCATCATCGCCTGCCGGCCGCGTTCCAATGGCCAACCCCACCGCAGCGCAAAAAATGAGCAAGAAAATCGTCCGCAGCCGAATTCGGGGGAGCCAGGCCATGCGTTACGAAGTACCGTGTTTGCCCGTTACCAGACTTGTCATTCGCCGGCTAGCCGAAGCACGTGACTCTCTAATTGTGGCGAAACGAAAAAGCCAAGGTCGTTCTTTAGCGTCGTGATGGTCGGACGAACCTCGGTAAGATGACCCGCCGCCTTAGCGCGTAACAAGATGCCTAGCGTGCCGATGACGGTCAGGCCGCGAGTCGCGGCCGCATTCCGTCCTTCTTCTTCGTCGATCAACACGGCATCGGCGCCGACTTCCAGAGCCAACGCGATTGCCTCCGACTCGCCTAGATCCAAATGCTGCTGTAAAGCATGTACCTGCCCGGCGTCCGTCGGATGGCGAACACTGATAAAGTTGTACGTGGAAATGTCAACCACCTGAAGTTGCCGAGGCGGCTCTAACAACTCTGTTTTCACTCCGGGCGGTATGAGCACCTCGCCGTACAATTCTTTGAGAAGTTCCACCCGGCCCAGATGGTGCAGCGCACGAATCGGCGAAGTGTCGCTGACAACGACGATCACGCTCAGATTCCTAGGCGTTCCATGGCCGCCAATTCGGCCTCGATATCAGCGATAGTTGGACGATACAGCGGAATCCGCCTTTCCAGCAGTTCTCCTTCGAATTGCGTGCGCGTCATGCCGGCAAGCTTTGCCGCTTGCCACAGCGCAAGCTTTTGCGCTTCAAAGAGGCGACACGCAATTTCAACGCGCGCCTCCTCTTCCGTCAGGCCGGCTTCGTTCAGAATATCGTCCGAGAGGGTGAGTGGCATTTCGGATTCCGGTGCAGTTGCGGAACATAAACAATTCTAGCTCGGTATCGATCACTGAGCAACCAAACCGCCGCCGCCGTTTCTTGCACGATTTTTGCCGCGTGCTGCGGGTGCAACTGGCTTTGCCAGTGCTACGGTTGATCGAAGGCTTGCACGTGGCTGCAAGAACCGATCGTTCCAATGCTCGAAGCGTCCTCCGATAAAAACGGGCAGCAACGACTCTTGGCCGCTTGTGCCAACGCACGCGGCCAGCTAGCAGACCGCCCCTATCTTGCGGGGTCGCCGCCATCGTCCTAACATTCGCGCCGTCGTTCGCCGGCCAATCAACCGCCTCCTTTTTGCGAAAGGAATCGAATCATGACTCGCGCTTGCTCGCTTGCTGTGCTCGTGTTGTCCGTATCGGTTGCCGCCGCGAAAGATCCACTGATTCTTGCTCCTTCGCCGAACCAGCCGCCGCAAGTCCGCCGCGACGCTCAGCTCACGCCAGCATCGACCGCTGAAACGTCGCCCACGGACCTCGCCGCGCAGCGGGCGGTGCTCCAGCAGAAAGTGGCCGAACTGGGGCGGCGGCAGCGCAATTGCTTTTCGTCGATTCACGTGGTACACGAAGCGACCGTTTCCCAGCGGCAAAGCCGCGATCGTCAATAGCCAGGGGCGGCAGCCCCTGGACATGGGTCGCGTCAGCCCCCAAGCCCCAACGGGGCGATCGTCATGGAGCCCCGCCCTACGATCGCCCCGTTGGGGCTTTATGATCCTATGATCCTTGGTTGCCAGGGGCTTCCGCCCCTGGCTATTGACTTGCGCCCCTGCGGGGCGGGCGATCGTGTTTTCATCGAGCGGGGGGAAGACGCCTGGCTTAGAAATCGCAATCGTTCCAACAAATCATGCTGGCACTTGCACAATGCTGTGACGCGTCGGGCGAGTGTGCGCTCGAGGCATGCTTCATCCTTGTCACTTCTTACTTCTTACTTTTCACATCTCACATCACTTCCGCCTGTGGCCAAAAATAGTTGCTGAAACCGGCCACCGCTTCTGCTAATGTCGATTCTGCAAGAAACTGCAAGTTTGTGCGCAGGTCTCTGACCCCGCACAAAACGTTCTTTGAAAATTGAGATAATAGGCATTAGCCGTCAGTTCTCAGCCGCAAGCCAGGGCACCGCTACCGGTGCGCGCCCAGATGCGCCGCGTCCGCCGATGACCGAGAACAAGGGCCTGACAACATCGAGTGACCAGTTTCGCCTCACCAGAAAGGAATACTGTCCCACCCCCGAGGCGTTATTTAGTGAATATCGCCTCACTGCCACACTCGAACCTAGGTCAGCACAACGACTTGCACTCATGAGGTGAGGCGAAATCGAACGAATAAGGCCTCACCAAAAAAAGAAAAAATATTTTTCGGGCGATATCCATGTCCGAAACTGTGGTTCGTGTTCGGCGCAACGTGTCGATCCGTAGCACGGACTTCAGTTCGTTAATCACTAACTCAACGGACCAAAGTCCGTGCTACAGGTTGTCGTCCGGCTACTAACGACTGACTACTAGCGACCAACGACTGATGACTGATGACTGATGACTGATGACTCGAACGCCACACCGTACGAACGAATCGCCTCAACCCGCCACCGACTGCACTTCGGCCGCGGTTTGCTGCAGCACCTTCGCCGCGTGCTGCACCTGCTCGCGCGATACATCGAGGTGCGTCACCGCCCGCACCCGTTGCGGACCGTTGGCGTTCATCCACACGCCCTGATCGCGGAGCCGCGCGCTGAAAGCGGCGGCCGTGCCGAGGTCCGGATCGACCTCGAAGATGACGATGTTCGTGTCGATGAAATCGGGATCGAGCCGCAAGCCGGGCGAATGACGTACCGCCTCGGCGATGATCTGCGCGTGCTGGTGATCCTCGGCCAGCCGCTCGATGTTATGTTCCAGCGCGTACAGCGCGCCGGCGGCGATGATGCCGGCCTGCCGCATCGCGCCGCCGAGCGCCTTGCGATGCCGCCGCGCCCGGCGAATCAAATCGCCTGGTCCGCACAGCGCCGAGCCGACCGGCGCGCCGAGGCCTTTCGAGAAGCACACGCTCACGGTGTCGAAGTGTCCGGCCCAATCGGCGGCCGGGATGCCGGTGGCCACCACAGCGTTGAACAGCCGCGCCCCATCCAGGTGTCGCGCCAGTCCATTGTCGGCCGCCCAGCCGCAAATCTCGACGACCGAATCGTACGGCTGCACGCGGCCCGCCCCGCGATTGTGCGTGTTCTCCAGGCACACCAGCCGCGTGCGGGGACAATGAATGTTGTCCGGCCGAATGCGGCCCATGAGCTGCTCGACCCGCAGCACGCCATGATCGCCGTCGACCGATTGGGCCGTGAGGCCGAAGAATTGCGCGTAGGCCGCCTGCTCGTAAAATAAAATGTGGCACTGGCTCTCGCACAGGAATTCGTCGCCCGCCTGGCAATGGACCCGCAGGCCGATCTGGTTGCCCATCGTTCCCGATGGCACGTACATCGCCGCCTCTTTGCCCAGCATGTCGGCGATCCGTTCCTCGAGGCGATTGACGGTCGGATCGTCGCCGAACACATCGTCGCCCACGTCGGCGGCGGCCATCGCCGCGCGCATGGCGGCCGAAGGGCGGGTCACTGTGTCGCTCCGTAAGTCGATGGGAAGTTGCATCTCGGGTTTTCTTTTTGCGAGTTTCCGGACAGAATGACGACGCGGATGTATTATCACGCCCGTAGGTCAGGCTTTCCAGCCTGACTTGCCTGCGTCGGGTGGCTGGGGTCGAGCGTCAGC
>JBIOWO010000410.1:0-4815 GCA_044868555.1 Lacipirellulaceae bacterium
GCCGGCGCGGCGATCGTGAAGCATCCGGGCATCGACAAGGTGGCGTTCACCGGCGAGTTGGCGACCGCGAAGATCATCCAGCGCGAGGCGGCCGAAACGATGAAGCGGCTCACCTTCGAGCTGGGCGGCAAGAGCCCGAACGTGATTTTCGCCGACGCCGATCTCGATTCGGCGATTGAAGGCGCCTATTTCGGCCTGTACTTCAATCAGGGCCAGTGCTGCTGCGCGGGCAGCCGGCTGTTCGTCGAAGAAAAAGTCCACGACGAAGTGATCGACCGCATCAAAGACAAGAACAAGGACCGCAAAGTGGGCGATCCGTTCGATCCGGAAACACAGCAAGGCCCGCAAATCGACGAGGCCCAATTCGACAAGATCTTGAAGTACGTCGAATACGGCAAGAAAGACGGTGCGAGCTGCGTCACCGGCGGCAAGCGGGTCGGCAGCAAGGGCTACTTTGTCGAGCCGACGCTGTTTGCGGGCGTGACGGACAACATGCGGATCGCCCGGGAGGAGATTTTCGGCCCGGTGCTGAGCGTATTGAAGTTCAAGAACGCGAACGAGATCATTCGGCGATCGAACGATACGAACTTCGGTCTGGCGGCAGCCGTCTGGACGCGCGACGTGGCCAAGGCCCATCGCTACGCCAAGGAAGTGCGTGCCGGGACGGTGTGGGTCAACTGCTACGACGTGTTCGACGCGGCCGCACCGTTCGGCGGGTTCAAGCAAAGCGGCCTGGGCCGCGAGCTGGGCGAAGCCGGCTTGGCGAATTACACCGAGCTCAAGACGGTTACGGTCTCGATGGCGTAATCGCGAAAGCGTACGATTGAGTGCCGCTGCCAACTTGTCCGGCAGTGGCATTTATGTTCACCCCAAGTTCAACGAAGGGGTTACGATGTCGTCGCATCACTGTCGATGGGTTATTGCGGGTTTCTTCGCGCTGGCCATGGTCAGCTCCGTCGTCGCCCAGGAAACAGCCCCGCCTCGTGAGGAAGGGGCGATGGCTGCCGAGGCTCCGGCGGATCCGGCCAAGAAGTATCTCGATCTCAAGAAATCGAAAAACCGGGCGACGAAGACGTTAGCGGACCGGTACGACGACCTGATGGGGGTCCAGGAGTGGGTCGATATCAAAGGCGAGCATAAGACGAAGGCCAAGTACGTCGCGCACGACCCGGAGTTGAAGTGGGTCAAGCTGTCGGTGACGACCGGCAGCGGCGACAAGCAAGTTGTGAAGGAATCGACCATACAACTCTCGATGCTGAACAAGGCGTCGCAAGCGAAAGTGGTCCAAATCGACAAGCTGCGGAAGAAACTCGACGAGTTGGCCGCGGAAGAAAAGACCGATGCCGCAGGTGCGCCAGAGATGGCCCGCGAAGGCGAGTATGGCCGCGGTGAACGTGGCGAACGTGCGGGACGGGCGGCGACGACCGACGGCGAATCGCGCGCTTCGGTGACGGAGACGGCTTCCAGTTCCGATGCACAAGTCGACCCCACGCAATGGGCGACAAGTTACGACGCGTTCCGAGCGAACTTCAAGTTCGAGTCGAATGAGAGCGGTGCGAAGGTGTTGGGCTGGGGCCAGCTGCATGATTTGAAAGCAGCGAGCGAAGCGGCGTCGACGAAGCCCAATCGACCGGCTCGAGATGCTGAGGCGGCCCCGGCACCCAATCCGGCGGAAGCGCTGGCGCGTGTGGGTGAGGTGCACTGGGAGGGCCCGCTTGTCCGGGCCACGAAAGCGAAATCCGCTGGCGGCGACAATGAAGTGGAATTTCGCTTGGCAGCGCTGCCTCGCCCGATGAAGCTCCGCTTTCTACTCGATCCGCAGGAATCGTTCGACGATTGGTCGAAGCTGACGTCGAGCGAGGAGGTGAGGTTTGTCGGCCGGTTTGAAAGCGTCAGGCCGCGGGTAATGGTATTGCGCGTGCGGCTGGCCGATCCAACGGCACCAGCCGAAATTCCCACGGTTCCGACCGACGACCGTCGCTAGCGATGCTTGTATTCAACTCGTGCGCGGCGCGTTGCGACGACCTCGAGCGGTGCCAGCGCTGCATCTCCCCCTCCACCGGCCGGGTGATCTTCCACCGTTTTGCCAGAATTCTTGGCGAGGCTGGGAAACTTTGCCGATTATCCGGGTTATACCGATTGTAGCGATCGACCTACGTCGGTGCGCGCAGGGCGAATGATGTCTGTCGCAACCCTGAAAATCATGCAAATCTTCGCAGCCGAACGTCGTCTTTGGAAGCTGCTCCGGCAGTGGGGCGGGCAAGTCGCGCTGGCGCCGGCGCTATTGCTAGCGAGCACGGCTAATGGGCAACTCGCGCCCCGGTATCAAACCGGCTCGACGGACGCCGGCGCGGTGGCCGCACCTCCTGTGGCCGATGCAACGCTCAGCTATCGCGCGTATCCACTGCAACATTTGGACGCTGACACGGCCCGGCAGCGACTGGCCGAAATGCTGGCGGCGGCCCCGGGGCTCGACGTCGTTGTCGACGGCCAGAGAAACCGGGTGCTGGTGCGCGGCAATGCCCAGACCCACCAACTCGTCGCGCAGGTGCTGTTGAACATCGATCGAGCGCCGACTGCCGGAACGCCGGCTCAGGCGCCTCCGTCTGCCCAAACCGATCCGAAGATCGCCGCTTATCCGCTGGACGACACCACACGACGCGTATTCACCGATTGGCAACAGCAGCTCGCCGGGCGGCCGGACGTGCGCGTGGCAATCGACGAACGGACATCGCAAGTGCTGGTCTATGCACCGCCGTCCGTACACTCGCAAATTACCGAACAACTCGCGCAGGTGACCAAGCCATCGCCCCAGCCCAACGCACTGCAAATTCCGCCCGCCAACAACACGGCCGGCGTGGAGCCACCCACCAACGGCCTGACCGCGCCGGCCGGCACCGTGGTGGTCCAATTGCGAACCTTGCCGAGTGCCGAACTTCACCAACGGCTGGAGCGGCTACTGTCTCGGCCGTTGCCGGTCAGCGTCGACGCTTCGGGCGAATGGCAGGGCTTTGCCGTCGAGGCATCGCCGGGCGTGGGCGTCACGATGAGTGTCAATAGCCGCACCGGCCAGGTCCGCATCGACGGTCCGCCGCTGCAAGTGGCCGCCTGGCGGAGCGTGGTCGAGGCGATCGACAGTCCGCCGGGCACCGCGGGCACGGTCACGCAACTGGTGGCGACCAAACCAGACAGTCATGAGCGGGTACGGAAGGCACTGGACGTGTTGCGTGCCAGCACGAATGCGAACGCAAATCCCGACGCCACGTTGACGGCCATGATGCAACAACAGCCGGGTGGCGCCGCACAGCCTGGGGGCGCGGCTGCTCAGCCCGCTCCCGACGCCGCGCAGCCTGGCGCCGGGGTCGTGCCGGGCGGTGCGCAGACGGCGCTCGACGCGGCCCAGTTGGCCGAGGCGGCCGGCGGATTGCTCGGGCCGGTGCAGGTGGAGTACGTCGAAGGCCTGGACGTGATCGTCATTCGCGGTGCCGAGCGCGACGTGCAGCGAGTGATGGAAATCATCAACCGCATCGAGGAGCTGAGCGTCACCACGGTGCCGGCGATCGAGATTTACGAATTGAAAAACGTCGACAGCGTGCAATTGGCGACACTACTGAATCAGTTGTATACGCAGGTTCTCGCGGCCCGGGTGGGCTCGGTGAGCATCACGGCATTGGGCAAACCGAACGCCTTGCTCCTGGTGGGCCGCGCGGAAAACGTGCGAATGGCGAAGGAATTGATCGAGCGACTCGATCAACCGGTGGCTCCGTTCGGGCGGTTCGAGGTGTTCACGCTGCAAAACGCGTCGGCCACCGAAGCCAAGACCATCGTCGATGGATTCTTGGGCCAGGCCGAAGGGCAGGCCGCGGCGCCGCCGCCAGCGGCTGGAGCGGCCCCGGCAGCGGCGACCGCGACGCTCGCGCCGCGGGCACTCGTGGTGGCCGATACGCGGACGAACGCGCTCATCATCAGCGCCAGCCCGCGCGACCTGGCCGAAATTGCCGCCCTGATCAACCGCATCGACACGCCGGGCGTCTCGGCCGCGATGAAGGTCTATACGGTGCGCAACGGCGACGCCGAGTCGCTGGCGACCACGCTCCGCACACTGTTCGGCGTTTCCGAGGACCAGGCCGCGGCCGGCCCGGGGCTCAGTCAGGGCGGCCCGGTGCGCGTGCAGTTCTCGGTCGATCAGCGAACCAACAGCATCATTGCCGTCGGAAGCCAGGACGACCTGGTGGTCGTGGAAGCGATCTTGCTGCGGCTCGACGAGGGCCAGCTCAACGAGCGGATCAACAAGGTTTACCGACTCAAGAACGCCTATACGGAGTTTGTGGCAGCTGCGCTGCAACAGATGTTGCAAACCGAGCGGACCGCCGAAACCCAGGCCGATCTGGCCATCAGCCCCTTCGAACAGATGGAGCGTGAAGTGGTCATCGTGCCCGAAACTGGCAGCAACAGTTTGATCATCAGCGCCACGCCGAGGTATTACGAGAAGATCATCAAGCTGGTCGAGGACCTGGACGAGCGGCCGCCGATGGTGCTGATCCAGGTGCTGATCGCCGAAGTGCGGCTCAACGACGTTGATCAATTCGGCGTGGAGCTGGGATTGCAGGACAGCTTGCTGTTCGATCGCTCGCTACTCGATACCGTGCAGTTCCAGGATGTGACCATTACGAATCCCAATCAAACCACGCAGACGAACCAGACGATTATCAGTGCCAACGGTCAGCCAGGCTTCAACTTCAACAACCCGAACGCCCCACTGGGCAACAATCTGAGCACGACGGCACTGGCGTCGGCCGGCAACGTGGCCGCGCA
>JBIOWO010000411.1:0-3349 GCA_044868555.1 Lacipirellulaceae bacterium
TGCGCGGCCAAGTTTTGCGTGACTGATAGCAGGCTTCAGTCCGCCGAGCCGTCGAGGATGCCGGCCAATTCGCAGAGGTTCGCATTTGCCACCGGTTGCGGACAACTCCAGACCAGGAAAAACAACGCCTCGCGGCACCAGCGGCCCGCAGGATGGCCGGCGACGTAGCCCGTGCCTTTGGCGGCCGAGAGGGCGGCCTGCGTTGCGCGGAGCACAAACGTGTTGGCGCGCTGCCGGATCGACTCTTTGCTGCAGCGGTCGTCGCCGCGGACCACCGCCAACAGATCGTCCACCAATTCACTATGCTCTTCGGCCAGGGCCCCGTGCGGCGCCGACAAGGCGGGACGTTTAACCGCTTCACCCGCGAGAAAATCAATCGCTGCTTGGGCCAATCCAAGGGCCAGGGCCGAGGTTTCGTAGCCGCCGGTGCTCCCGCCCGTGGCGCCGGCCATCACGTTGGCGGCCGGGCCGGCGATCAGCTCGTCACCCGACATTTCGACGCGCTCGAGCCGCACGGAACCGGTGGAACTGGCCGTGAGACCGACCAGCGGAAATGGTTCATCGACAGTCACGCCGGGTAAATCCGTCGGCACGGCCAGTACCAACTCACGGTCTGTCGGTACGCCGTTTTCCACCAGCGACGCGGCCATCACGACCACATCGGCAGACGCTGCGCCGGTGACCCAAGGCGACATGCCGCTGAGCCGGAAACCGCCTTCAGTTGCTTCCGCCGCCAGCACGGGCCGGCCCAGATGGCGGCGGCTGGTGGTGAGATGCGAGATGCCGATCGTGGCAAACAGGCTGCCGTCGACCAGGCCAGGTAGCAGTCGTTGTTGCAACGATTTGTTGTGCGAAGCGGCAATGCGGCGGCAAGCGCCAGTACGCTGGGTGAGGATGAACGTCGTGGTCAGGCACGCCGACGCGAGCGCCATGTAGCCACGAATGGCGTCGACCGAGTGCCAGCCTTGCCCGCCATAACGCGGTTCGAGAAACCATTCAAACACGCCGGCTTCTGCGCAGAGCCGTAGTTGGTTCACCGGCCAGCGGCCGCTTTGATCGACTTCGGCGGCTCCGGCGGAAAGCTGCTCGCAGAGCACCGTGAGGGCGGGACTGTCGGGCGACGTGACTCTCGAAGCTGTCATACTCTGTAGTACATTCTGGGAATTCAATGCGGGTCGACACCACCAATCGTACCAATTCCAACCCGTGTGCGGGGGCGCGATTCTTCGCGTTGCAGCGGTTATTTGTCGCCCGCTGGGGGACAGGCGGTGTTAACGGCATGTTCGCTGCGACTCCGGCCGTCGGCGCCTCGATTCCTCCGCCCCAACCGGTCTGAGTGACGCATACTTCAGGGTCTGTCGGCGGAGGTCTTACGCCGGCGGGCGCCAATGGCGACGGCTTGGGCGGACGCTTGGTTCGCCCGGGACGTCTTGGGGGAACTCTCTGCGCGGGGCATTTTTGTGATTACGCTTTCGGGGCTGCGCATTTCGCTGGCGGCGAAACTCATCGCCGCGTTCGGGATCAGCGTGTCGGTCACGCTGATGCTGGCCGCCGCTGCGATCTGGGGCTCGAACCACGTCCAGGCTACGATCGCGCGGCTCGAATCGTCGGAACAGCAGCTGCAGATCCTCGAGCAGATGGCGACCCGGCTGCAAAAGCGGCATACCGCCTGGACGCGATTCATCTATGGCGGCCGCGAAGAAGCGCGGCGCGAAGCGGCCGTTGATAGCGCCAAATTACGGAAAGCAGTCCATGAATTGATCGCGCTCTATTCCGTGCTGCCTGCGACGCACGCAGGATCGAGCGCGGCCGTGCGGCGAAGTGCGGTCAAGTTGCGGCGCGTGCTCGAACTGCGGCAGATGCTCGACGACGTGGACGAGGCCTGGTGGGCGAGCGTCCGCGAACGCGGCTCGGAGCTGAGCCGCGATGCACGAAAAATATTTGACGAAGGCTGCGACGTGCCGCTGAAGCAGCAACTCCATCCCCACATCGCGGCGCTCGTCCAGACCGAACGGGCCGAAGTCGAGCGGTTGCGCCGCGAGGTGGCAGGCACGGTGGCCAGCGTCCGCTTGGGAGCGTTCGACGCGGCGATTTTCGCAGTCGGCGTCGCGGGGATCGCGCTGGTTTTGGTCTGGCATTCGGTCGAGGCGGTGAACAAGCTCCGCGAGGCGGAGGCGGCGGCCAACGAAACCAAGACGATGTTCCTGGCGAACATGAGCCATGAGATTCGCACGCCGCTCAATGGCATCTTGGGGTTCACGCAGCTTTTGGCGCAGCAGCGGGGCGACGTCTCCGAACCGGAGACCCAGGATTTCATTCGCACGATCAATTCCAGCGGTCAGCACCTGCTTAATCTGATCAACGACATCCTGGACATCTCGAAAGTGGAAGCGGGGCGGCTCGATTTCGAATGGGGCCAGTGTCCGCTGTTGCCCGTGTTCGACGAGGTGATCTCCGTGCTGCGTCCGCGGGCCGAAGCCAAGTCGATCGGGCTGCGCTTCACCTGGGTGGGACCGATACCGAAAACGATTCGTACCGACCCGCGTCGGCTCAAGCAGGTGCTCTTGAACCTGATCGGTAACGCCGTGAAATTCACCGACGAAGGGGGCGTGTCGATTCGCGGCTATCTCGAACGGAGGAGCGGCCATTGGTGGATGATCGTGGACATTGCCGACTCGGGGATTGGAATTGCGGAGGACCAATTGGAGCTGATCTTTCAGCCATTCCGTCAAGCCGACTCGTCGTACACGCGGGCCCACGAGGGGACGGGACTGGGGCTGTCGATCAGCGAGCGGCTCTCCCGGATGCTGGGCGGCACGATCGCGGTCGAAAGCACGCTCGGCGTAGGGACAACATTTACTCTTTCGCTCGATCTCGGGCTGGTCGACAACATCGAGTTGCAGGATGCTCCGTCCGCCGAGCGGTTTAAGCCGCTCTCTCCGAAGACGGCGATCGACTTGGCGATGACCTTTCGATAGCGAGCAGCGACGACGATGCAATCAACAGCACTCAAGTTCGGTCGGGCGACGGCGCTGCTCTTGATGTCGGCGCTGCTCGGTTGCGACCGTTGGGCGGATCCGAGTCGCGAGATCGCCGACGAGAAAACGTCGCCAGCCGTGTTTGTGCTGGATCGGTCTGCCGTCGAGCGCGTGCCAAGTGAGAAGCGGACGTATACGCTCGCGGTATCGATCTACGTCGGCTGGATGCCGTGGTACTACGCCGCGGAATCGGGCGTTCTCGATCGGTGGGCCGAGGCGCAAGGGATCGAAATCGAGTTGCTCTCGCTGGATTATATTTCGTCGATCGAGGCGTTCGTGACAGGTCGAGCCGACGCCTGCCTGATGACGAA